>DASZYI010000180.1:0-20204 GCA_035545475.1 Rhizomicrobium sp. | reverse complement strand
CGCGAGCTTGCCGGATCTTCCGGCGTCGCGACGTTGCGATGATGGCCGCGATTGTGCTCGACGAAGAAATGTCCGTAAGCCACCGGCGCCAGCGTGATGCGCGAAAGCCAGCGCTCCAGATTCTCGCGCTTGTGGCCGAGTTCATGCGCCGTGTTGATGCCGATGCCGTTGATCATGCCGACGCTTAAAATCAAGCCGGCAAAGGCAATCCAACTTGTCGTCGGCTGCACCGCCAGCCACGCTCCGTAGATCGTCACGGCATATTGAATCGGAATGTAGGCATAGACGATCCAGCGATAGTAACGGTCGCGTTCCAGATCGACGATGGCGGAGTCCGGCGGGTTGGTCTTGTCAGCGCCGATCAGAAGATCGAGAAACGGCACGATCAGATAGACGATGATCGGCGTGCCCCAGGCACCGAAAACCGCGCCGTTGATATGGAAATTGACCAGACCGATCAGTACGAGAAGCGGAAGGGCCGGGCTGAGCAGCCACCAATAGCGTTTGCCGTCGGTCCACGAAGCGGTCATGGTCGCGGTGGTCATTGGCACCTCTCGATTATCTCGCCATTGTTCAATGGCACATTCTATAGTGATTAGAACCTTCCCCGTCAAGAACACCCCAATGAGCAGCCCGTCCGAAATGCAGGAATTCACCATCGATGAACTGGCCCGCGAGGCCGGAACCACGGTCCGCAATATCCGCGCCTACCAGGAAAAAGGGCTGCTGCCCCCGCCGGAAAAGCGTGGCCGCGTGGGCATTTACGGCAGTTCGCACCTGGCCCGGCTCAAGCTCATCTCCCCCCTGCTCGAACGGGGCTACTCGCTCGCCAACGTGGCCGAACTGATCGCTGCCTGGGAGGGCGGCCACGACATTTCCAAACTGCTTGGCCTGGAAGCCGCCATCACCAGCCCGTGGTCGAACGAGCCGGAAGCGGTCCTCACCAAGGAAAAATATTTCGAGATGTTCGGCGATGCGATGACGCCGGAAGCCCTCGCCTATGTGCTCGAAAACGGCATCGTGCGGATCGAAGGCGACATGGTCTATGCCTCCAGCATGAAACTGGTTCAGGCGGGCGCGCTGCTCGCGAGGGAAGGCGTGCCGCTTCAGGAACTCACCAAAATCGTTGCCGAACTGCGGGCGCATGCCGAAGAGATCGCGGGCAAGCTGATGGAGCTTGTGACCAGATATATTTTCGACCGCTATGGAAAGGATGCCCTGCCGCCGCCGGAAGAAGTGCCGCGTCTTGCAGAGCTGATCTGGCAGTTGCGCCCCATGACGTTGCAGATCGTCGATGCCGAAGTCGGCCACGCGCTCGAACGCGCCGCCGACAAGCATCTGGGCGAAAAACTTTCAAACATCATGGAACGCATCCAAACCAAAGTGTGACGGAGGGCATCATGCTCGTGGCGACAACGGAAAAGGTTGCAGGATACAAAACCAAACAAACGCTGGGCCAGGTGTTTGGCCTCGTCGTGCGATCGCGCGGCATCGGCGGGAATATCGTGGCGGGATTGCGCTCTATCGTCGGCGGCGAAATCCACGAATACACGCAGCTTCTGGAAGAAACGCGCAAACAGGCGCTCGATCGCATGGTGCGCAACGCGAACTTGATGGGCGCCAATGCGGTGGTGATGATGCGCTTCGATTCCTCCGAGATCGGCCAGTCCATGAGCGAAATCGTGGCATATGGTACGGCCGTGATCGTGGAGCCGGAGGCTTAAGCCATGTTGCGCGCCGTTGTTCTTGCACTTGGCGCCATCGGATTTCTGGCAGGCCTTTTCGCGCTCGCCGTTCACGCCTTTCCGCCCGCTGCGATCTTCGGCTTCTGGGGGGCGCTGGTGGTGATTGGCACCATCTACGAGCGTTACCGTTATAAACCGCTGGAGGCCGGCCGGCCCGGCAGCGGCTGGGTGGCGACCTCGGAACGCTTCATCGACGACGAAACGGGAAAGGCCGTGACGGTCTATCTCGACCCCAAGACCGGCGAACGGAAATATGTGACGGAATAAGATACGGGAATTGTGATAGGATTCATCATGGGTAACCCTGCCAAACCCCCACGCAAAGCCTTTGTCCTCGGTCGCGCAGATTTTCTCAAAATCAGCGCAGTGGAAGGAATCCATATCGAAAGGGAAATGGCTGAGGATTTTCGGCATTTCGACGACCAGGAACTTTGCCCGGCGGACCGGCGAAAAGCCATCAACCGGAAATACGGAAAAGCTCGCGCTTGATGCCGATGTACCGTAGCGACGACCGGGATTTCTACAAAGGCACAACAGTTCTCAAGAACATTCCCGGCATCCGTGACCAGAGGAATTTGGACCGCTTTGAAACCGCTATGACGTTGCAAAGGGCGGACGAACCTTTGCCAAAAGGAAGTTTGGGCACACGGCATTACCGGGCCGTTCATCGGCATTTGTTTGGAGACGTTTACCGCTGGGCAGGCAGCTATCGTCGCGTACGCATCAGTAAAGGCAGCGCCGCATTCTGCTATCCGGAGCATATAAGCGATCAAATGCGCACATTATTTCTTCAACTGGCACGCCAAAATCACCTCCGAAATTTGAGCCCCGACCTATTTGCTGCAGAAGCCGCCCATTTTTTGGCTGTGCTGAATGCGATCCATCCGTTCCGGGAAGGAAACGGCCGAACGCAGACGATGTTCCTGGCGCTATTGGCCGATCAGGCGGGGTATAGGCTGCGGTTCGAGAGACTGAAACCAAAGTCCTTTCTTGCGGCAATGATTCAAAGCTTTTATGGAGACGAACAAACGCTGGCCCGCCATTTGCGGCGGCTCGTGCAACGGAACGGGACATGACCAAAGACACGCTCATCACGATTTTCGGCGGCGCGGGCCTGGTGGGCCGCTACACGGTACGGGCGCTCGCCAAGGCGGGATATCGCTTGCGTGTCGGCGTGCGGCGGCCAAGCACATCGGGTTATCTCGTCTCGATGGGCCATGTCGGCCAGATCCAGCTTTGCAAAGTGGATGTGCGCAATGAAGACGCCGTTCGCGCCGCACTGAGAGGCGCACACGCGGCCGTCAATCTGGCGGGCGCGCTCTACCAGCGCGGACAAAGTTTCGACGATGTCCATGTTTCCGCCGCGGCACGCATCGCGCGACTGGCGAAAGAGGAAGGCGCGCAAATCCTCGTGCATGTCTCCGCCATCGGCGCCGATGTGAACTCGGAATCGGGCTATGCCCGCTCCAAAGCGGAAGGCGAGCGTGCGGTGCGCGAAATCTTTCCGGATGCGTCGATCCTGCGCCCGTCTGCGATCTTCGGGCCCGAAGACAAGTTCTTCAACCAGTTTGCCTCGATGGCGCGATACTTCCCCGCCCTTCCGCTGCCCGGCGGCGGTCACACGAAGTTGCAGCCGGTGTTCGCTGGCGATGTCGCCGCGGCAATCCAGAAATGTATCGAAGATCCCGCGACTCGCGGCCAGACCTATGAACTCGGCGGACCGCGCGTCTACACGTTCCGCGAGATGATGGAATTGATCCTGCGCGAAACCCATCGCAAGCGGCTTCTCGTCTCGGTGCCCTACCCGCTGATGATGTTGCAGGCGACGCTGTTCGGCCTCATTCCGGGCTCGCCGCTGACGCGCGATCTGGTGAAGTTCTCGAAAGTCGATGACGTGGTGGCGCCCGGTGCGAAAACCTTTGCCGATCTCGGCATCGTGCCGGACTCGGTTGAGGCCATCGTGCCGCAATATCTCTGGCGCTTCCGCCGCGAAGGCCAATACGCGAAATTCCTCGAAGAAAAACTTATCGCAGCACCAAAGCCGCGATGATCGCGAGGCCCGCCGCGATACGGTACCAGCCGAAAGGTTTCAGGCCGTAACGCCCAACGAAGTCGATGAACGTCTTCACCACGGCATAGGCCACGACAAACGACACCACGAAGCCGATGGCGATCTCTATGCCTGCGCTGACGTCGAGATCGTGCCGGTTCTTGTAGAGATCGAATACGGTCGCGCCGAGCATCGTCGGTACCGCGAGATAAAAGGTGAAAAGCGCCGCCGCCTTGCGCTCCACGCCCAAGAGCTCGCCGCCGAGAATGGTCGCGCCCGAACGCGAGACGCCGGGAATAATCGCCAACACCTGACAGAATCCGATCTGCAGCGCCTTCGAATAAGGAAGCCTATCGCCATCGAAGAAGCGCGGGGCAGGCGCGAGCCGTTCGAACACCAGAATGAGAATGCCGCCAAGGATCAGCGTCGTCGCGATCACCATCGGCGCGATGTCCTCGCGAAACAGCACGTTCTTGATGAAGCCATGCGCCGCCGCTCCGATCACGGCCGCCGGCAGGAACGCGATGATGATCGAAAGTGCGAAGTGCCGCGCCTCATCGCTCTTCGGCAGGCCGACCGCCGCACTCCAGAAACGCTGCCAATAAACGACGACCACCGAAAGGATCGCGCCGAACTGGATGACAATGGGGAAGACATCCCCTTTTGGATGGAAGCCCAGCAGTTCCTGCGCGATCAGCAGATGCGCGGTGGACGAGACCGGGAGAAACTCGGTTAGCCCTTCCACGATGCCCAAGAGCACCGCGACCACAGCATCGTGCATGGATTTCCCGCTCCAAATCACCTTTGCATCTGCCTAACATGCTTTCTGAAAAGGAGAAATTCTCAATAAAGACAGTATTATTGTCTTATATATTTTCAAGGAAAGTTATGCAGTTGAGGAATATCGGATAATCCACGATTTATAGACAGCAATATTGTCTTAAGTTGCAGATTCCTCTGGATTGGACAAATTTCCTAGTTTATAGAAGTCGCCATGAAGGGAATCGTCCCTCTTTTTGTGGAGTTGTCCGGCCGTGGCCGAGAAGATGTTGCGCTTTGTCTCTTTGGAGCAGGAGCCGCCTGAAAAACGGCCCGCGGCGGAGCGCGCGCACGACTTCCACGAGATCTATGCCGAATTCATTGCGGCCAAGGCCGCCCAGCAGGCCTCGCGCTGTTCCCAATGCGGCGTCCCCTTTTGCCAGGTGCACTGCCCGCTCTCGAACAACATCCCCGACTGGCTGAAGCTCACCGCCGAAGGCCGCCTCGAAGAGGCCTACGAACTCTCGCAAGCCACCAACAACATGCCGGAGGTTTGCGGCCGCATCTGCCCGCAGGACCGGCTGTGCGAAGGCAATTGCGTCATCGAACAATCCGGCCACGGCACCGTGACCATTGGCGCGGTCGAGAAATACATCACCGACACGGCCTGGCAGCGCGGCTGGGTGAAACCACTGAAGCCAGCGCGTGACCGCGGCCAGAGCGTCGGCATTGTGGGCGCAGGCCCCGCGGGTCTTTCGGCGGCGGAAGAACTGCGCCGCAAGGGCTATCACGTTCATGTCTACGACCGGCACGATCGCGCGGGCGGGTTGCTGATCTACGGCATTCCGAATTTCAAACTTGAAAAGGACATCGTCGAGCGCCGCGTAAAGCGGTTGGTCGAGGGCGGAGTCAAATTCAACCTGAACTTCGATGTCGGCCCCTATCGCGATCTGCAAAACCTGCGCAGCCGTCACGACGCGATCCTGCTCGCCACCGGCGTTTACAAGCCGCGCGAAATGTGCGCGCTGGATGCCCAGTTGGGCCGCATCGTGCCCGCGCTCGATTATCTGATCGCCTCCAACCGCAAAGGCTTCGGCGATCCCGTTCTCGAATTCGACAACGGCACATTGAATGCAGAAGGCAAGAACGTCGCCGTCATCGGCGGCGGCGACACCGCGATGGACTGCGTGCGCACCGCCCTGCGCCAGGGCGCGAAATCCGTCACCTGCATCTATCGCCGCGATCGCGAAAACATGCCCGGCAGCTTGCGCGAAGTCGCCAATGCCGAGGAAGAAGGCGTCGTCTTCGAATGGCTGACCTTGCCCAAGGCGTTTCTCGGTCAGGAAAACGTCGAAGCCGTGCGCATCGCGCGAATGCGGCTGGGAATGCCGGATGCGTCGGGCCGCAAATCGCCGGAAGAGGTGAAGGGCGCGGATTTCACCCTCAACGCCGATCTCGTCATCAAGGCGCTGGGCTTCGATCCCGAAGACTTGCCGGCCATTTTGAAAGCGCCCGGTCTCGCCGTCTCCAAATGGGGAACGCTCCGCGTGAAGCATCCCACCATGATGACCAGTCTCGACGGTGTATTCGCCGCGGGCGACATCGTGCGTGGCGCATCGCTCGTCGTCTGGGCGATCCGCGATGGCCGCGATGCGGCCGCTTCGATCCACGCCTATCTGCAGGCAAAAGCGCAAATCGCGCTGGCGGCGGAGTGATGACCATGAACAACGCGGAACAAGACATCGCCCGCTATCGCGCCAACGCGAAGAAGCTGGAAGACGCCCATCTTTATTCGCCGGAACAGGAACACGATGCCTGCGGTGTGGGCTTCGTGGCCGCACTCGACGGCAAACCGCGCCGCGAAGTCGTGGCGCGCGCCATCGACGCGTTGAAAGCCGTCTATCATCGCGGCGCCGTCGATGCCGACGGCAAGACCGGCGACGGGTGCGGCGTGCATCTGCAGGTGCCGCAGGAATTCTTCCGCGCGGCGGTGGAACAGACTGGCCACAAGCTGCGTTCGGGCCGCATTGCCGTCGGCCAGATATTCCTGCCGCGCACCGACTACGCGGCGCAGGAGACCTGCCGCACCATCGTCGAATCCGAAATCCTGCGGATCGGCTTCTATCTCTATGGCTGGCGTCAGGTGCCGATAAACCTCTCGGTCATCGGCGACAAAGCCAATGCCACCCGCCCGGAAATCGAACAGATCATGTTCGATGTCGGCGACGAGATGGATTTGGAAACACTGGATCGCCGCCTCTATCTCTGCCGCCGCCGCATCGAAAAGCGCGTGCGCGAAGCCTCGATACAGGATTTCTATATCTGCTCGCTGTCCTCGCGTTCCCTGATCTACAAGGGAATGTTCCTCGCCGAACATCTGAGCGAATTCTATCCCGACCTCAACGACGAGCGTTTCGTCTCGGCGTTCACGATCTTTCATCAACGCTATTCGACCAATACGTTTCCAACATGGCGTCTGGCGCAACCCTTCCGCATGCTCGCCCATAATGGCGAAATCAACACGCTGAAGGGCAACGTCAACTGGATGAAGAACCACGAATTCAAGATGGCGTCCCAGCTTTTCGGCGAAGCGGGTGACGACATCAAGCCCATCATCCAACCCGGCGGCTCGGACTCTGCAGCCCTCGACGCGGTGTTCGAAGTGCTGGTGCGCGCGGGCCGCACAGCACCGCTCGCCAAAACCATCCTCGTGCCCGAAGCCTGGTCGAAGAAGGCATCGACCATGCCGGAGTCGCACCGCGCAATGTACGCCTATGCCAACGCCGTGATGGAACCGTGGGATGGCCCGGCGGCGCTTGCCGCTACCGACGGCCGCTGGGTGATCGCGGGCATGGACCGCAACGGTTTGCGCCCGCAACGCTATGCGGTGACCGAAGACGGCTTGCTGTTTGTCGGTTCCGAAACGGGCATGGTCGTGCTCAACGAAAGCCGAGTCATTCGGAAAGGCCGCGTCGGTCCAGGCCAGATGATTGCGCTCGATCTCGAAGAAGGCCGTTTCTACGAAGACCGCGCGATCAAGGACAAACTC
The DNA here is from genome assembly GCA_035545475.1 of Rhizomicrobium sp. GTDB lineage: Bacteria > Pseudomonadota > Alphaproteobacteria > Micropepsales > Micropepsaceae > Rhizomicrobium. The sequence goes on along the minus strand of DASZYI010000180.1, from coordinate 12,601 downwards.
GCAGGCGAATACCCCTACGAGGAATGGACAAAGAACATCGTCGAACTGGAACCCATCATCGGTCCCGGCGACGAACCGCGCATCTTCGACAAGGCGGAACTGCGCAAGCGCCAGACCGCTGCGGGCTTCAGCATCGAAGATCTCGAACTGATCCTTCATCCGATGGTGGAAGACGGCAAGGAAGCTGTCGGCTCCATGGGCGACGACACGCCGCTTGCCGTGCTGTCCGAAAAATATCGTCCGCTGTCGCATTACTTCCGGCAGAATTTCAGTCAGGTCACCAACCCGCCGATCGACCCGTTGCGCGAAGAACGCGTGATGAGTCTGAAAACCCGTTTCCGCAATCTTGGCAACGTGCTGGCGCAGGACGAAAGCCAGACCGAAGTGTTCGTGCTGGAAAGCCCGGTGCTTTCCACCGGCATGTACCAGCGCTTGAAGCAGCATCTCGAAGGGCATTTCTTCGAGATCAACTGCGTCTTCGAAGTTCACGACGGCAAACCCAAGAAGGGCGCCCTCACCCGCGCCCTGGACCGGATACGCGCCGAAGCCGAGGATGCGGTGCGCCAAGGCTACAGCCATCTCATCCTCACCGACGAACGCATCGGGCCGGATATGGCCGCCATGCCGATGATACTTGCAACCGGCGCAGTGCATTCGCATCTGTTACGCCAGGGGCTGCGTAGTTATACGTCCATCAATGTGCGCTCGGCGGAATGCCTGGACACGCATTATTTTGCTGTATTGATCGGCGTCGGCGCCACCACCGTCAATGCCTATCTCGCGCAGGATTGCATTGCAGACCGCCACGCGCGCGGACTGTTCGGCAACACGCCTTTGGGCGATTGCGTCAAACGCTATCTCGATGCGGTCAGCGCAGGCCTACTCAAGATCATCTCCAAAATGGGCATCGCCGTCATTTCATCTTATCGCGGCGCTTATCTGTTCGAAGCCGTCGGCCTTTCGCGCTCGATGGTCGCCCAGATTTTTCCCGGCATGCAGAGCCGCATTTCCGGCATCGGCCTGTCGGGTATTGCGGCGCGCACCGCACGTCTGCACGCATGTGCGTTCGATGAAGATGTGATCGCTCTTCCTGTCGGCGGCTTTTACAAGGCCCGCGCCGGCGGCGAAACTCACGGTCATAGCGCGCATCTCATTCATCTTCTCCAAAGCGCCGTCGCAAGCGAGTCCTATACCACTTACAAGAAGTATTCCGACGGCGTCTGGGCGCTGCCTCCGGTTTCGCTGCGCCACCTGATGACATTCAAGCCAAGCGCCACGCCTGTTTCGCTGGAGGAAGTCGAATCCATCACCGAAATTCGCAAACGTTTCGTGACGCCCGGCATGAGCCTCGGCGCATTGGGCCCCGAAGCGCACGAGGCTCTCAACATCGCGATGAACCGCATCGGCGCCAAATCCGACTCCGGCGAAGGCGGCGAAAATCCGGCGCGCTTCAAGCCCAAACCGAACGGCGACAACCCCAATTCCGCGATCAAACAGGTGGCGAGCGGCCGGTTCGGGGTAACCGCCGAATATCTGAACCAATGCCGCGAACTGGAAATCAAAGTCGCACAAGGCGCGAAACCCGGCGAAGGCGGCCAACTGCCCGGTTTCAAAGTGACCGAAATGATCGCCAAGCTGCGGCACGCCACGCCCGGGGTGATGCTGATCTCGCCGCCGCCGCATCACGACATCTATTCCATCGAAGACCTCGCGCAGTTGATCTACGATTTGAAGCAGATCAATCCGGATGCGCGCGTTTGCGTGAAACTCGTGTCTGCCAGCGGCATCGGCACCATCGCGGCGGGTGTCGCCAAAGCGAAGGCCGACGTCATACTGATCGCCGGGCACAACGGCGGCACCGGGGCATCGCCGCAAACATCGATCAAATATGCGGGCGTGCCGTGGGAGATGGGTCTCACCGAAGCCAATCAGGTTTTGACGCTTAACAATTTGCGCCATCGCGTCGTGCTGCGCACCGACGGTGGCATCCGTACGGGCCGCGATGTCGTGATGGCTGCGATGATGGGTGCCGAGGAATTCGGCATCGGCACCGCAGCACTTGTGGCAATGGGTTGCATCATGGTGCGCCAATGCCATTCCAACACCTGTCCCGTCGGCATTTGCACGCAGAACGAGGCGCTGCGCGCGAAATTCACCGGGACACCGGAAAAAGTGGTCAATCTCTTCAGCTTTATCGCTGAGGAAGTGCGCGAAATCCTCGCCTCGCTCGGCTTTCGCAAATTGGAAGACGTTATCGGCCGCACTGACCTCCTCTATCAGATGAGCAGAGGCTCCGAGGAACTCGACGACCTCGACCTCAATCCCCTTCTGGTGCAGGCCGATCCCGGCAACCATGCGCGTTATTCCACGCAGAAGGGCCGCAACGAAGTTCCCGATACGCTCGACGCCCAGATCGAGAAGGATGCGACGGCATTGCTCGATCACGGCGAAAAGATGCAACTGACTTACAACGTGCGTAACACCTTGCGCTCCATCGGCACGCGCATGTCGTCGCGCATCGTGCGCAGATGGGGCATGACGGGCCTGCCGCCGGGTCATCTCACTCTGAAGTTGCGCGGTTCCTGCGGGCAATCGTTGGGCGCGTTCGCAGTGCAAGGGCTGAAGATAGAAGTTCTGGGCGACGCCAACGACTATGTCGGCAAAGGTTTGTCCGGCGCGACCATCACATTGCGGCCCACGCCCTCGGCGCATTTCATTGCGCGAGACAACACCATCGTCGGCAACACCGTTCTTTATGGCGCGACGGCAGGCAAATTGTTCGCCGCAGGCCAGGCAGGCGAACGCTTCGCCGTGCGCAATTCGGGTGCCACCGCCGTCATCGAAGGTTGCGGCTCGAACGGTTGCGAATATATGACGGGCGGCACCGCCGTCATCCTCGGCGCCATCGGCGACAATTTCGCAGCCGGAATGACTGGCGGCATGGCCTTCGTTTACGACGCCGACGGCCTGTTCGAAAACCATCTCAACGCCGACAGTGTGATATGGCAGCGCGTGGCGACACGGCACTGGCAGGGCGTTCTGCATGCGTTGATCGAAGAACACCGGCAGGAAACCGGATCGGCCTTCGCAACCGAATTGCTGACGCATTGGGAACACGAATTGGGGCAGTTCTGGCAAGTTGTCCCGAAGGAGATGGTCTCCCGCCTGCCGCATCCGCTTTTCGACGAGCCGCCAGCGGCGCGCGCTTAATTGCAGTGGATGCGGAAGTTAGCGTTCGGGAAATAGAATTAAGTCCGAATCAGGCTTGGGGTCGCGCAAGATGGATGCACGCATGGCTTCGAAAGTGCGTCCGCGGAAATCGAGCGGGCGCATAAAACGCTGGATTTCAATTTTTGTCGGCCTCGTGTTCGTCATGCCGATCGCGCTGATCGCGATATTCCGATTCGTCCCCGTCCCGGCTACGCCGCAGATGGTGTGGGGTATCCTCTCCGGCGAGGGCGCAAATTATTCCTGGCGCGAATTCGACGACATCGCACCTTCGCTTTCATCGGCCGTGATTGCCGCCGAAGACCAGCGTTTTTGCAGTCATCATGGGTTCGACTGGGTTTCCATCGACAAGGCCGTCAAGGAACATGAACGCGGCCGCCGTCTCCGCGGGGCCAGTACCATCAGCCAGCAAGCTGCCAGAAGCCTGTTCCTGCTGCCGGTCCGGAGTTGGATCCGAAAAGGTGCCGAGGCCTATGTCACGGTGCTGATGGAAGCCCTCTGGCCCAAAAAGCGTATCCTCACAGCTTACCTCAACCTTGTGGATTGGGGGCATGGAAACTATGGCGCCGAAGCGGCCGCGCAAGCTTACTTCCATGAACCGGCAGCGGATCTTTCCCCAACTCAATCCGCCCGCCTGGCAGCTATCCTGCCGGACCCTGACGATTGGAACGCCAAGCGTCCCGGCCCTTATGTGGCCCGGCGGGCAGCGATTTTGAGGAACCGGCTCGCGGTGGTGCGCAGGGACGGGCTGGACGCATGCGTCAAGCACTAGGAGCCGGGCCGGCTTTATTATAATCACCCACCATGCGCCGCTTGACCCATCTGCTGCTGTCTCCGCCGTCCCGGTTCGTCCGGCTGCTGATCGGAGAGAAGCGCCTTGTCTGCGACCTGGCCGCCCCGGAGGACGCAACGGCGCATTTGCCGGTTTTCGTCGATCTTGACGGCACCGTCTGTGAGGGTGTGTGGGCGATCGTGGATCACCTTGAGGGCACCTATTCCGATCATCCCATGGCGCCAGAGGACGCAAGCGTTCGAGCGGAAGCCCTGCGCATTCTCGATTGGGCCATGGGATCCTTCCACGAAAACGTCACGCGCAAGATCGTCTATGAAAAGGCCTCGCAACGTTTCACCGGTGCACCGGCGCGCCGCACACCGGACATGAACGTCATTCGGCAGGGCCGCGAGACATTGCAGAATACGCTTGAGATGATCGGCGAGAATGCGGAACGCCGCGGCTACCTGGCGTGCAAGGAATGCTCATTGGCCGATCTTGCTGTAGCGGCCCATCTTTCAGCACTCGACTATTTCGGCGAAGTGCCCTGGACGGATTTTCCTCCCGCCGCCGAGTGGTACCTTCGGATGAAATCGCGCCCGTCGTTTCGTTCGTTGCTTGCGGATCGCGTTCCCGGTCAGCCCCCGGCCATGCATTATGCAGAACTCGATTTCTGAAGCAGTAAAGGCCATTCGCGCGAATGCGGAAGCCGAAGGCTTCGATGTCGTGCGTTTTGCGAAAGCGGAGGCTGCACCAGAGGCGGCCGATCGCCTCAATACATTCGTTGCCGAAGGACGCTACGGCACCATGGACTGGATGGCGCGTGAACCGTCGCGCCGGGCAGACCCAAAGGCGCTTTGGCCGGAGGCAAAAAGCATCATCGTTTTGGGAAGCAATTACGGTCCTGAAAACGATCCGTTCGGAAAGCTGGCTCGGAAGGAGCTGGGGAATATTTCCGTCTATGCTCTGGGCGACGATTATCACGAAATTCTGAAGGCCCGTCTCAAACGCGTCGCCGGCTTCATGCATCAGGCGTTCAAAGCGGATGTGAAGGTGTTCATCGACACAGCTCCCGTAATGGAAAAGCCGCTGGCGCAGCGGGCGGGCTTGGGCTGGCAGGGAAAGCACACAAACCTCGTGTCGCGTACCTTCGGCTCGTGGCTTTTCATCGGATCCATCTTCACGACACTCGACCTTCCGGCAGATGAGCCGGAGGCCGATCATTGCGGACAGTGCCGTCGTTGTATTGATGCCTGCCCCACCGAAGCGTTCGTGGGCCCCTACCAGCTCGACGCGCGCCGCTGCATCTCCTATCTCACCATTGAGTACAAGGGGCACATTCCTCTGGAATTCCGCACGGCAATGCGCAATCGCATCTTTGGGTGCGACGATTGTCTCGCAGTTTGTCCCTGGAACAAATTTGCGCAAGCCGCACGCGAAGCCAAATTTCGCGCGCGGGAAGAGCTAAAAGATGTGGGGCTGGCTGAATTGGCACGATTGAGCGATGCAGAGTTTCGCCTTTTCTTCCGCCGCTCGCCGGTCAAACGCACCGGCCGGGACCGTTTCGTTCGCAACGTGCTCATCGCGATAGGGAATTCCGGTAATCCTGCATTTGCAGGAGAAGCGGAAGCATTGCTGGAAGATGCTTCACCGCTGGTACGCGCAATGGCGATTTGGGCGCTTTCGAAATTAGCGCCTTTTCGGATGGAAGAACTTGCTGCGGCCCACATGGATGCCGAAAGCGATCTGGACGTGCAGAACGAATGGAGGAACGCTATTCAGGCGGTTTGACGCCCATGGCTTCGAGGCGCGCGCGCGCCGATTGCGCTGCGTCTCCACCGGGTGCCCTTTTTAAGACGGCCTCCCAATCGGCTTGTGCGCCGGCCTTATCTCCCGCTTCGAGCTTCATGCCCCCACGTTCCACCAATGCTTCCGCATATCCGGGCACAAGGTCGAGGGCGCGATCTATGTCTGCTCGTGCTTCGTCCTTCCTGCCCATCGCGTGCCTGGCGCTCGACCGCAACACCAGCAAATCGACACGGGTTGGATCTTTGCCTAAAGCTTCCGTCAGGTCGGCATCGGCCCCCGCCCAATCGCGATGCATGGCACGGGCACGGGCGCGGTCGGTCAGGGCGTCCATATTGCCGGGCGAAATTTCTAATGCGTCCGACAACAACGGCAATGCTTCTCCCGGCTGCTCGGCCATCATCCAGGCATTCGCAGCCTGGATATAAATCTGCACACGTGTCGCCGCATCGAACTTGTCATTCGCCAGATTTGCGAGTTTCCGGGCCGCTTCTGCATAGCGCTTGAGATTGATCAAAGCCACGGCTTCGCAATGAGCCGCGTACATCATGCCTCCGCGACCACGCCATGCCGCAGATTTTTCATACGCGACCTGAGGATCCTTCGCCGCTAACGCCAGGCAACGATTATAGCGTTCAGGTCCGCTGAGGGTGGTATCGGTAAAGAATGACGTATCGCTCTGGGCAAAGGCCGGCCACGCCACAAGTACCAACAGCGGAACAATATAAGTCGCGCGCCTATCGGAAATGAGGAGCCGGGAATTTTTCATGGCAGGTTGCATTTGGTTATGTCCATAGCAAGACCGTCGAGGGTGCGTTCTATCAATGCAAGGTCTTCAGGTCTCGAAAGGCGATGGTCACCTTGCTTGACAAGCGTCAAAGCCACATCCCCCTCGATAAGCCGCGCCAGCTTTACAGTATGTTCCCATGGGACGTCAGGATCTTCCATCCCTTGCAGAATTCGTACAGGACAAGCCAGCCGGATCGGCGCATTCATCAACAAATGTTTCCGGCCATCCTCGATCAGCTCGCGGGTAATCGGATACGGCTCCGGATCGTAAGCGGACGGCCGCTGCCATTCGCCGTGCTCCAATATCTGCTGTCGCGCTTCATATGGAAGACGCGCCCACAGCAATGCTTCCGTGAAATCGACGGCCGGTGCGATGAGAAGCAGCCCGGCCACCTTTTCCTGGCGGATGTTGGCCACCAGCAGCGCAAGCCATCCGCCCATACTGGAGCCGACCAGGATCTGCGGACCTGCCGTTAACCGGTCGATGACTGCAAGCGCGTCCTCAAGCCAGCGCGAGATGGTTCCCTGGCGAAAATCGCCGCTGGAACGGCCATGCCCCAGATAATCGAACCGCAAATAGGCACGCCCGTCTCGTGCCGCCCAGGCGTCCAATGTTTCTGCTTTGGTACCGGTCATTTCGGATTTGAAGCCACCCAGCCAGACCACGCCAGGTTGCTTGCCAGCCCGCGTCATATACGCGATGGTTTCGCCATGGGGGCGTGACAGTTCTTTCAGGTCCGACATCGTATTTACGGCACAATTCCGCCCCATACATACTCGGCGAACCAACAGACGGGAAGCCGCCATTCAAGACGCGTTCGAACGCGCGAAGAGGGAGCCGGAGGATGTTCAAGACGCTTTTGCCTGCGATGTTACTGGCGCTTGCCAGCCTGGCATTCTGCACCATGGCCCACGCGCAACTCGGTGCTCCGCCGGTTGCTGCTCCCACGGCGGATGTCGAGGTACACCAGCTCCCTTCGACCGCTAAACCGGTTTCGTTCAATGCCGACAAGGCGACGAACGCGTATCTGTCCCGCATCAGCGGCGCGGCACGCGCGCGGTCGGATGCCTATTTTGAAGGCGGCTACGTGCTCCTGGTCGTCGATACGCTATATGCGCTTGTCGTTATGGGGCTGCTGTTGTGGCTCAAGATTTCGGCTCGCATGCGAACAATCGCGCAGAATGTCACGCGGTCGAGATTCTGGCAGGTGCCCATCTATTTCGTCATGTTCTTCGTTCTGGTCACTCTGGCCACCTTTCCGTTGAGCGTTTACGAGAATTTCTTTCGCGAGCACGCTTATGGCCTCTCCAATCAGAACTTTGCGCAATGGTTGGGCGATTTCGGAATCCAATTTGCCGTGTCGGCAATCGGCGCAACGATTCTGATCACCTTGCTTTATGCCGGGATTCGCGCGGCCAAGCGCGGATGGTGGATGTGGGGCGCGATCCTGACGATCGCGTTCCTTGCCTTCGTTATGGCAATCTATCCGGTGTTCCTTGCGCCGTTGCTCAATCATTACAAGCCGCTGCCGGAAAGTCCGGTCAAACAGCAAATCCTTTCCATGGCGCGCGCCAATGGCGTGCCGGCAACGGATGTCTACGAATACGATGCATCGCGGCAATCCGACCGGATTTCAGCGAATGTATCCGGCCTGTTTGGAACCACACGGATTTCGGTAACCGACAACCTGCTCAAACGCGGAACGCCGCGCGAAGCCAAAGCCATTCTCGGACACGAGATCGGCCATTATGTGATGAACCATGTGATCGTGAACCTGCTCTGGCTTTCCATCATTTATATCGTCGGCTTCTGGTTTGCCGATCGCGCATTTCGCTTTCTGACGGGGCTATTCGGCGGCAACTGGGACGTGCGCACGGTGGACGATCCGGCGGGGTTGCCCGTTCTCTACGCAGCATTCGCAATCTACATCTTCTTCGCAACGCCGTTCATCAACACGATCATTCGCACGCAGGAGGCGCAGGCCGACATGTTTGGCGTCAACGCCGCGCGCGAACCGGATGCATTTGCCACATCGGTGTTGAAACTGAGCGAATATCGAAAGCTGGATCCGTCGCCACTGGAAGAATGGATATTCTTCGATCATCCATCGGGCCGCAGCCGGATATCCATGATGATGCGCTGGAAGGCCGAGCACATCAACGATCCGGACATCAAGGCCGGACCCGTTTCGCCCCAGTAAGCGCCTTTTCAAGGCGGGCGAAGATCGGATTGGCGTCTTCGAAAACGTATTGCACGTCTTCGACCGTCACGCCGTTCTTGCAGCCTTGTTCGCGCAGAGCGGACACCGCATCCATCAGACGCTTGCGCGGACACAGCAGCGAAAAGTCGCCCGCCGTCGAACGCGAAAGAACCGTGGTATCCGCGTCTTTCATCAACCGCTTTGTAATCGCGTCCGCCTTACTCGAAATGCGCACGCGCAGGATTTGCGAAGCCTTGGCGCGTTCGCGCGCGGCCAGCCTCGCCAGCAACGCTTCGGCAGCGGCGCGCGCCTCTTTGTTCCACGCAACCGCAAGGCTCGCCGCAAGATGCGCCTGGCTTTCCAGGATCGTTCCGTCGTCGAGGATCTTCAAACCGTTCGCGGCCAGCGTGGCGCCGGTCGTGGTGATGTCGACAATGGCTTCCGCCGTTCCCGCGGCAGGCGCGCCTTCCGTGGCGCCTGCACTTTCGACGATGCGATAATCGGCAATGCCCGCGCTTGCGAAAAACCCTCGCGTGAGATTGACAAACTTGGTCGCGATCCGAAGCCGCCTGCGGTGCCGCTGGAAGAACGCCGCGCAGACATCGTCGAGATCGGCCATGGTCGAAACGTCGATCCAGGCTTGCGGCACCGCAACGACCACATTGGCGAATCCAAAACCCAACGGCATGACCGCAGCGATCTGCGTATCCTTCGCCGTTTCGCGGATCAGGTCCTCGCCGGTGACGCCGAAATGGACTTCGCCGGATGCGAGCGCCGAAGCAATCTCGGATGCCGACAGCAGCATCACGTCGATGGCGGGAAAGCCTTCGAGCGTGGCGCGATAGCCGCGCGATCCTGCTCCCTGTTTGAGCTGAATGCCCGCGTCGCGGAAATATTCGCGCACCTGCTCCTGCAGGCGGCCTTTGGACGGAATGGCAAGCGTCAGGGCTTTCATGATTTCCGCCCTTTCTGTGCGCGGCGCGCAGCCAGCACGCGTTCGGTGCGGATGGCGCAGCCGATTGCCGGGGTATTGGCCGGGGCACCGAAATTCTCCAGCAAGCGGTCGTAACGACCGCCGCCCGCGATCTGCACAGCGCCTTCCTTGTCGCGCGACCACAGCTCGAACACGAAGCCCGTGTAGTATTCCATGTTGCGCCCAAACCGCGCCGCGAACGTCACGCGCGACGGATCGATGTCGAGCGGTTTCAGCGCTGTCATGCGCTCTTCCATCGCTTCGAGCGGGCCGCTCAGATCGACGCGTGCCGCTTTGACCAGCTTGCGGATTTCCGCGAGCGCTTTGGGCGCCGGTCCGGACACGTTCAATACGCTTGCGATCAGCTTTGCGATGGCCGGATCGAGCCGGATGGATGCGGCGTCGGCTGCCTGTTCCATCAATCGCTCCACGATTTCCTCGCGCGTACGTGCGCCATGCGGCGCTTCGCCGAGAAGGTCCATCAAGCCTTCGAAAGCCGAACGCGAGTCCTCAAGCTCGAGATTGCCGAGATGCGCAAGCAAGCGTTGCGCGTCGCTGGCCCCACCGTTCGAAAGCTTTTCAAGCAGCGCTTCGAAATAGCCCGCGCGCCAGAAGTGACGCTTCAACCGTCCGCGCCATTGCACCGGCACATCCAGCGCATCGATGAGCGCCGAGAACAGGCCAAGGTCGCCCACCTTCATGTCGAATTGCGAAAGCCCCGCCGCCTGCACCGCTTCGATGGCGACGCTGGCGATTTCGATGTCGGTTGCCTTGCGATCCTTTGCGCCCAGCAATTCGGCGCCCGCCTGATAAAACTGCGTTGGACGATCCGGTTCGCCCGGCTGGTGACGGAACGCCAGACCGTTGTAGCAAAGCCGCGCGGGATATTTTCCGCCGCGTTCGACATGCATCCGGCAAACCGGAATGGTCAGATCGGGCCGCAAACACAGATCGCGGCCGGAGGGATCGGTGAGCACGAAGGTGCGCCTGCGGATTTCCTCGCCTGAACGATCCAGAAAGATTTCGGCTGGCTGCAAAACCGCGGGTTCGACGCGCGCATAACCGCGCGTCTTCAGCACGCCGAGAATGGCGTCTGCCTGCGTGTTCAGCGCGTCGATCTCGCCCGAGTCGTAAGTCGGAAATCCGGCCATGGTCAGCTCCGCGCCAGCATCTTGCGCACTTGCGCGACGAGTTCGTTGCGCTTCACCGAAATCTGTGCCGCGCGATCCTTCACCCAATCGGCGCGGCTTTCGATGCTTTTCGCCAGCTCGCTGCCGAGCGCCAGATCCTTGAGCTGCACCTCGCCCTTTGCGCGTTCGTCGCCGCCTTCGATGACGGCGATGGCAGCCCCTCGCCTGTCGGCATATTTGAGCTGATCGCCGAACTTCTTGTTGCCGGTATAGGTTTCAGCACGGATACCGGCAGCGCGAAGCTCGCGCGCCATCGCAAAACTGTCGGCCACGTTTTCCTTGTCGACAACCAGCACGACGACCAGCGGTTCGACATTTGCCGCGCGATCTTTCAAAGCCGAAATCAGCCGGCTGACACCAATGGAAATACCGGTGGCCGGAACCTGTTGGCCAGTAAAGCGCGCCACGAGATCATCGTATCGTCCGCCGCCGGCAACCGAACCGAACACCACCGTCTCGCCGTCTTCATTGGTGACGGGAAAGGTTAGCTGCGCTTCGAACACCGGGCCGGTATAATAATCGAGTCCGCGCACAATCCCGGTATCGATGCGGATGCGATCTGCGCCATAGCCGCTGCGTTCGACGATGCTTGCGATTTCGCGCAGTTCCGAAACACCGGATGCGCCCGTTGCACTTCCGGCGACGGCTTTTTCTATATTCGAAAGTTGTCCGGCATTGTCGCTGGCGGCAGACGACGCGACGAAGGCGAGAACGCGTTTGATTTGATCGGGCGAAAGCTCGGCGCCTTTGGTGAAATCGCCAGATTCATCCTTACGGCCTTTTCCGAGCAGCGCTTCCACGCCGCCCTCGCCCAACCGGTCCAACTTGTCGAGCGCACGCAACACGATGCCGCGACGCGCGCGATCTTCCGCGACGCCGGCGGCTTCGAGAATGCCGTCCAGCAATTTGCGGCTGTTGATCTTGACGATGTAGTTGCCGCTAAGGCCCAACGCATCAAGCGTGTCGGCAAGCATCATCAGCAATTCGGCATCAGCGGCCGGCGCGTTGGTGCCCACGGTATCCGCATCGAACTGGGTGAATTCGCGGAAACGGCCGGGACCCGGCTTTTCATTGCGCCACACCGAACCCGTTTGATAACGGCGGAATGGTTTGGGAAGGTTCTGGAAATTCCCGGCGACGTAACGCGCGAGCGGCGCCGTCAGATCGTAGCGCAGGCTCATCCATTGGCCGTCTTCGTCCTGCAGCGAGAACACGCCTTCGTTTGGCCGGTCGAGATCGGGCAGGAATTTGCCCAGCGCCTCGGTGTATTCGAAGGCGGGCGTTTCCAAGGGTTCGAAGCCCCAGGATTCATATGTGCGGCGGATCGTATCGAGTACCGCGCGATCGGCCGCAATCTCGCGCGGGCCCCGGTCACGGAAGCCCCGCGGAAGCCGCGCTTTCGGGCGAAAAGTCTTGATTTCGCTCATGGGTTCCGGGCCGTCTCAATGGGCGGCTTCCATAGCGGCTTGGGGCGCACGCCGCAAGGAACACGGTCCTTGCCCCGGCGGTTTTCGCCGCTATATTCGCGCTCCTTCCGGGGTTTACCGGACGAGGACAGGTGGCCGAGTGGCTGAAGGCGCACGCTTGGAAAGCGTGTGGACGGGAGACCGTCTCGTGGGTTCGAATCCCACCCTGTCCGCCA
>DASZYI010000179.1:0-29638 GCA_035545475.1 Rhizomicrobium sp. | reverse complement strand
GGGTTCCGATTACACATAACAGGACATCGGCGCCACCTCCTCTTACCTCCCCCCTTGCGGGGAGGTCGGCGGCGCGTCAGCGACGACGGGTGGGGGGACGCGCAACAAACCCGATGCTTGAAAGCCCCACCCGCCGCTGCTTCGCAGCGTCGACCTCCCCGCAAGGGGGAGGTAAGATTCTGCGAATCACACGGATCGAGGCCGATGAGTTGGGGTTTGCGTATCCTTTTGGCGATTATCCTGCTTGCATTGGTGGGTGGCGTAGCGCTGCTTCTCTATTCCAGCACCCTGCGGCCCCCACAGCAGACCGTCGAACAGACGCTCCCCAATGAGCGGTTCCCTGGGTAACGCAGCCGCCCTCGAGAATTTTCTCGACATGATGAGCGCCGAGCGCGGCGCTTCGCAGAACACGCTTGCTGCCTACCGCCGCGATCTTCTGGATTTCGCAGGCTACATCAAAGGCAATTTCGCCAAGGCTTCGCGCGACGACGTGAAAGCCTATCTGCAACGGCTTTCGAAATCGGGAATGGCGGGCTCGACACAGGCGCGCAAACTCTCCGCGCTGCGTCAGTTCTTCTCCTTCGCCTACAGCGAAGGCATGCGCGCCGACGATCCCACCGATGCCGTCGATGCACCGCGCGCCGAACGGCCCTTGCCGAAAGTGCTTTCCGGCGAAGAAGTGGAAGCGCTCATTTCAGCCGCGCGCGAAAGCATCGAGACCGCCGAAGGCAAGCGTCTCGTCTGCATGCTGGAAATCCTCTACGCCTCCGGTTTGCGCGTTTCGGAGCTGGTCACGCTTCCCCACAATGCCGTGCGCAATCGTGAAACCGTCTTCGTGCGCGGCAAGGGAGGCAAGGAACGCATCGTGCCGCTCAATCCGCCCGCGCGCGAAGCGGTAAAGGATTATCTCGTCGTCCGCGAAGAATTCCTGCCGCAGAACGCACGCAAGGCGACGGCGGAACGTTATCTGTTTCCCTCGCGGTCGGCAGAAGGCTATCTCACACGGCGGCGCTGCCATCAAATGCTGAAGGCATTGGCGCTCAAAGCGAACATCGATCCCGACAAGCTTTCGCCCCACGTTCTGCGCCACGCCTTCGCGACGCATCTGGTGGAGGGCGGGGCGGATCTGCGCAGCGTCCAGACCCTGTTGGGTCATTCCGACATCGCCACCACCCAAATCTACACCCATGTCGCGCGCGACCGGCTGGAAGCCATGGTTACCGAGGCCCATCCGCTGGCCCGGCAGCCGAAAAGAACAAACCGCCGCAGTTGACGCCGCCCATCCCCAAGGGCCACTTTTCGCACCCGCAGCATGAGAGGGGATTTCTGTGAGCTTCACAAATATCGAACGTCAGGCGCCGGTCCGGCTTTATCGTTCCAAGCTGTTCCTGCCCGGCTCACAAACCAAATTCTTCGAAAAGGCTGCAGCCAGCGCCGCGGATGTGGTGTGCCTCGATCTCGAAGACGCCGTTGCGCCAGCCGACAAGCCGCAGGCGCGCGCGAACATCGTGCAGGCGCTGAACGAGGTGAATTGGGGCAACAAGACGGTCACCTGCCGTATCAACGGCCTCGACACGCCGCTTTGCTATCAGGACGTTCTGGCGCTGGTGGAAAAGGGTGGCGAACGCCTCGACGCCATCATGATTCCGAAGGTGGGTTGCGCCGCCGACGTCTATGCCATCGACATGCTGATCACGCAGGCGTCCGCCGCGGTCGGCCGCAAGAAGAAGATCGGCCTAGAAGTCATCATCGAAAGCGTGCTCGGTCTTACGAACATCGATGAGATCGCCGGTTCCTCGAAGCGCCTCGAAAGCCTGCATTTCGGTGCGGCCGATTACGCCGCGAGCCAGGGCATGCGCACGACAAATATCGGCGGCGGCAATGCCGACTACGTGATGCTCACTGATAAAGACGAGAAGGGCGAACGCGTCCGCCATTGGAACGACCTCTGGCACTTCCCGCTGTTCCGCATGGTGCAAGCCGCGCGTGCGCATGGCCTGATGGCTATAGACGGTCCGTTCGGCGACTACGGCGATCCCGATGGCTTCCGCGTACAGGCAAACCGCACCGCGATCCTGGGCTGCGAAGGCAAATGGGCGATCCATCCAAGTCAGGTTGCGCTCGCCAACGAAATCTACACCCCGCCCGCGAAAGAAGTGGAACGCGCCGAAGCCATTCTCGCCGCGATGGAAGACGCCCACAAAACCGGTTCCGGCGCCGCCGCGCTGAAAGGCGTGCTCATCGACGCCGCCTCGATCCGTCAGGCACACGTCATCGTCAAGCAGATGCAGATGATCCGCGAGCGTGAAGCGGCCAAATAGGCATTGATTCCGGCATCAATTGATGCTATATTTCGTGCCTGTTGGAAAGGCACGGGAAATGCGAACCACCCTCGCGCTCGATGACGAGCTTGTCGAAAAGGCGCAGGCGCTTACAGGATTGAAGGAGAAATCCAGCCTTGTGCGGGAAGCGCTCAAGACTTTGATAGAGCGCGAGAGCGCGCGACGCCTTGCCTTGCTTGGAGGTAGCGCGCCTCGCTTCAAGGCTGGCCGCCGTCGCCGCCCGCAAAAATGATTCTCGCAGATACGTCTGTGTGGGTTGATCACCTGCGCAGGCGCGATGAAATGTTGGCCGCGCATCTGAACGGTGGGAGAATAATTACGCATCCCTTCATTATCGGCGAACTGGCAATGGGTAATTTGCCGAACCGCGCCGTAGTCCTTGAGTCGCTGGCACAGTTGCGCCAAACAGTTGTGGCTTCCGACGCGGAAGTTCTCGATTTTATAGATACCCACGGCATAGCCGGCATCGGTAACGGCTATGTCGATGCCCATTTGCTCGCATCGATACGTTTGACGCCCGGCAGCGAGTTGTGGACGCGCGACAAACGCCTTCTGCTTGCCGCCAAGCGCATAGGGATGGCTGTCAGATAGTTTGCGAAGCCGGGGACAAAGCTCGCGCCACCCGCGTCAGCTTATCCGGATTGCGCATCACGAATATCCCCGTGATACGATCCTGGTCCATTTCGATGTTCATCGTGGAATAGATTTGGCCATCCACTAGGATGACGAAACTGGGTTGGCCGTTGATCTCGGTCACGGTGAATTCGGGCACGACGCGTTCGTGCAGTTTGCGGGTAAGCCCTTCGATGAGCCGCGTAACCCTGTCCGCCCCGAACACCGGATTGAGCGCTGCCGAAACGCGCCCGCCGCCATCCGAATAAAACACGATATCGTCGGCAAACAGCTTGGTGACGTTCGACATGTCGCCGGTCGCCACGGCCTGTGCGAAGCGGCCGATCATGGCGCGGTGTTGTTCTTTCGAGACGGTGTAGCGCGGCCGATCCGCTTTCACGCGTTCGCGCGCGCGGCTGACGAGCTTGCGGCAAGCAGTTTCGTTCTTGTTCAGCATCTGCGCGATTTCGGCGTAATCGCAATCGAACGCATCGTGCAGGATCAGCGCCGCGCGTTCCTCCGGCGACAGCCGTTCGAGAACATGTAGCAATGCCAGCGACAGGTCGGAGGCAAGCTCTGCATGGGCCGCGGGCGTATCGGCGGCGAGTACGCGCATGTCATCGGGCATCAGGGGCTCCGGCAGCCAGGGGCCGACATATTTCTCTCGCCGCGCGCGCGCCGAACGCAACGCATCCAACGCAAGCCGAACGGTGACGGCGGAAAGCCAGGCGCGCGGATCGCGGATCGTTTCCGGATCCTCGCGCTGCCAGCGCAGCCATGCCTCCTGCACAATGTCTTCCGCGCCCGACATTTCCCCCAGCATCCGGTAGGCCAGGCTCAACAGATGCGGACGATGTTTTTCGAACAGCGCGATAGACGTGTCGTTCATGCAGCCTTCAATGCCTGGTTCACGGCGATGTCGTCATTGCCGATGCGCACGCGCTGGCATGTTTTCGCGTGACCCAGCGCGCGTTTGAGGACGGGGAAATTGCGCGCCGTCATCGCCCGCAAGGTCAATGCCATCAGCGCGGGTTTGCCCCATTTCGTCTCGATGGTTTCCCGTAACTGGTCGAGATTGTCCGCGAACAACAACAACGCGCGTCCATAATCGAATCCAAGTTGCGCATCGGCATCGGTCGGCGCCCCGGACAAAAGCTGTTTGATGATCTCGCCGTCCATGCCTTCTTCCATCGCGATGTCAGACGCGATCTGCACACAAGGTCCGCAATCTTCCACCAGTGCGCCGGCGATCCCTGCGGCGAACCATGCGTTCGACGGCGCATTGCTGCGAAAGGTTCCGCCCGCCAATTGAATTGTCACGAAACGCAGACACGCGCTCAAAGACTCGTCGGTGAGCTCATGCAGATATGTCGCGTCATAGCCATACTTCTGCTCCATGCCGCGGAAATTGCGGTGCAACAGCCATCTGATCATCACACAACTCCTTCCCGCCGCGCCCAAATCCAGGCGAGCCAGAAACCGGCGAAGCTCGCGAGCATCACCGCGACAAAATCGGAAGCGATCTGCTGCGGGTTGCCGGGTATGCCGTCGGATATCCATTCCCAGACGTGTACCAGGGCATGCAGGGCCGGCCAGGTAGCGCCGGCCAGGGCGAAGGTCGCTGCGGTCGCACCGCTGCGCAGGGCCATCAGCAAACCGATTCCGCTGGCAATGAAGGCCAGCCCGATGTCGGCAATGAAATGGTGGTTAATGGGGCCGGACGCCGTCACACCCGGGACGGAGTTGTACCACCAGTCCGGGGCGGCCAGCATGCTGATGCCGTTGGCGGCGTGAAATATTCCTAATAAAATCAGGGCAGTACGGACATATTTGCTGTTCATGGCAGCACCTCCGCATTAAAGACGGGGCAGGGGATGGATTTGTGACCCGCAAGCCCCACTTTTGTTTGACGCGGGGCCCGGCCATTGCCAAGTTCCGCCCTCTTTTGCGGCCTTCGCGCGTTCCCCCGAGTAACGATGCCCACCTATCTCGAATTCGAAAAGCCGATTGCCGACCTCGAAGGCAAAATCGTGGATTTGAGGCAGCTTGCCTCGCAGGACTCCGCGACCAATATCGACGAAGAAGTCGCCCGCCTTCAGGCCAAGGTCGATGCGCTGACCAAGCAGACCTATGCCAAGCTCACGCCCTGGCAGAAGGCGCTGGTGGCGCGCCATCCCAGCCGGCCGCACTTCCTCGATTACGCCCGCGAGCTGCTAGACGATTTCACGCCGCTCGCAGGCGACCGTCTGTTCGGAGAGGATCGTGCCCTGATGGTTGGCCTCGCGCGCTTTCGCGGCCGCCCGGTCGCCGTGATCGGGCAGGAAAAGGGCAACGACACTCAGAGCCGCCTGAAGCACAATTTCGGCATGGCGATGCCGGAAGGCTATCGCAAGGCACAACGCCTGTTCGATCTTGCGGATCGTTTCGGTCTACCGGTCCTTTCGTTCGCGGACACCTCGGGCGCTTACCCCGGCGTCAGTGCGGAAGAACGCGGTCAGGCGGAAGCTATCGCGCGTTCGACGCAGGCCGGTTTGAACCTTCGCGTGCCGTTCATCTCGACGATCATCGGCGAAGGCATGTCGGGCGGCGCAATCGCCATCGCAACGGCGAACCGCGTGTTCATGTTGGAACATGCGATCTATGCCGTGATCTCGCCGGAAGGTTGCGCCTCGATTCTATGGCGCAGCGCCGACAAGGCTCAGGATGCCGCTGCCGCCATGCGCATCACCGCGCAGGATCTGCTGGAACTGAAGATCATCGACGGCATTATCCCCGAACCCATGGGCGGCGCGCATCGTGCGCCTGAAACCGCCATCACCTCGGTCGGCGACACCATCGAACGGGCGTTGAACGAGCTTTCGGCGATGGGCGGCGAGGCTTTGCGCCGTCAGCGCCGCGAGAAATATCTCGCGATAGGGCGCAACCTTTCGTAACCGGGAGACGAATGTGGACAAGACCGAGATTGACGCGATTGTGCGGCGGTCGGAACAGGCGGCGCATGCCCTGATGAACGGCGACCCGTCGCAATTCGACGCCTTCATCACGCAGAAAGACGATTTCACGATCTTCGGCCCAACCGGAGGCCCGGCTCCGATGAAAGGCTCCGCCGAATGGCGCAAGGTCGCGCCGAATGCGGCGAAGATCTTCAAGAAGGGCGAGGCAAAAGTCGAATTGTTCGAAGCCTACGCCTCTGGCGACCTGCTGGTCCTCGTGTTGCTCGAACATCAAACCGTGACCTTCGAAGGCGACAGCGTGGCGCAAAGTTGGAGCCAGCGCGTCACGCAAGTCTATCGCCGCGAAGAAGACGACTGGAAAATCGTCCACCGTCACATCGACCCGTTGGTGAAAAAACGCACGCTGGATGAGGCGAAGGCAATCGCAAGTGCATAACCTACTTACCTCCCCTTTTATGGGGAGGTCGAAAAATGCGGAGCATTTTTCGGGTGGGGGTGCGGCGTGCGTTTCGGCACCGTCCCCCACCCGAAAAATCTTCGCTGCGCTCAGATTTGTTCGACCTCCCCACAAGGGGGAGGTGAATCATCTCACCGTCCGCGCAAACGCTCTCACATCATCCACCAGATCGTCCGGCCGTTCCAGCGCCGCGAAATGTCCGCCTTCCTTGAAATCCGTCCAATGCGTCACGTTCACATGGCGCTCCACCAGGCTGCGCGGGGGAAACGGTATCAGGTCGATGGGAAAGTTTGCGATGCCGACTGGTTTTTCAATCCGCGCGCCGTTGGGTACGGGATCGCCGGACAAATCTTCCATCAAGCCGCGATACATCCATGTGGCCGTGTTGAACGTCCGGGTGACGAGATAGATCATCACATTGGTCAGCAACTGATCCATAGAATAGACATTCTCGAACCCGCGCGATTTGTCCGACCAGCCGTGGAATTTCTCGATGATCCATGCCGCGGCGCCGACCGGCGAATCCATCATGCCGTAAGAAAGCGTTTGCGGCTTGGTCGTCTGTTCGCGGAAATAGGCGCCTTCCATTTCGAAAAGCTGCATCGCGCGTTGGACGTATTGCTTTTCTTCGTCGGTCTCAGGCTGCACGCCCGGCGAGCGCCAGCCGAACATGTTGAGATGCACGGCCTTGCAACCCTTGCCGTCATATCCCATCCATCCCGAAATCGCCGAACCCCAATCGCCGCCTTGCGCGATGTAATCCGGCAAGCCGCATACGTCCGTCATCAGCTTGTCGAAATAACGCGCAGTGGTGCGTGGCCCGATAGGGCGTTCCGGTTTACCGGAGAATCCGTAACCGGGTAGGGACGGCACAATGACGGTAAACGCGTCTTTGACGTCGCCGCCGAAGCGTTCGGGATGCGCCAGCTTCTCGATGATGTGCAGGAATTCGAACACCGATCCCGGCCAGCCATGGCTCAGGATCAAGGGCTGCGGCGAAGGGCCGGACCCGTTTACGCGATAGAAATGGATGTCGAGCCCATCCACATTCGCAATGAATTGCGGGAAGCGATTGAGGGCTTCCTCTTCCTTGCGCCAGTCATAGTCGCCGATCCAGTAGGCGGCGAGCCGCTTCATATAGTCGAGGTTCGCGCCATACGCCCATGTGCCGTCCAGACCGGCCCCGCGCGGCATCTCGTGCCATTCGTAGTCGCGCACACGCCGGTTGATGCGGGCAATCGTTGTCTGGGGAATAGCGATCTGGAAAGGTTTGGCGGCGATCATGTGTTCGGCCCCGGTTGGTTTTTCGAAAGTTTAATCATGCAGGACGTCTCTCTCCAAACCGCCTTGCCCGAGCGGCCCGTACCGCGTCTTCGCTGGTGGGATATGGCACTGCCGCTGGCGGGGGGCGTGCTGGCGTTTGCGATCATCTCGTTCGGTCTGATCCTGGTGGCCATGGGAAAAGGCGACGCGGGCTTCGTGGAGAAGTTGGCCGCGAGATTGCAGTTGGCGGGCGACGGCTACTTCCTGAACATGGGTGTGATGGCGATCCTCTATTTGCCGCCATTGGGTGTCATGTTCTGGATCGCGCGCCGCAAGCATCTCGAATATTTTCCCGCTGTGCCCTGGCGCATTCTCGGATGGGCATTCGGTGGCGGCATTCTTTATGCCGTGGCGTTTCAAGTCCTGCAGGATTTTCTGATCCGCAACTCTCTTGTCGTCTACAAGCCTTCACCGGCAGAGCTTCTGCTCGTTCCTCACAATGCCGCGCAGCTTGCGCTGGGATTAGGCCTGGCGGCGTTGCTCGGACCGTTTGTCGAAGAATTTTATTTTCGAGGTTTCCTGCTGTCCTGGTGCCGGGAAAAGATGCCGCTCGTTTTGGCGACGCTGATCAATGGAGCGCTGTTCGGCATCGTCCATCTCTATTTCCTGCAGCACGCAGGTCTGGAGGGCATTTTCGTCACCGCGGTCATTGGTGTCTTCGGCGCCTTGAACGTGTGGTGGACGGTGAGCACGGGATCGTTGTGGCCCGCTTTTGCGAGTCATGCGGCCTACAACGGCGCGGGCCTGATCCTGATGTTTCTTGCGCCGGGCGCGACCTAGCGTTTGCACCCTGTGAACGACGCGCCGGGCGTTTCGAACGAGGCTTCTCCGGCATGCTCCCAAAACGTTGTTTTGCCGTCGCTGTATCGCGCGCCCGATCCTGACATGGCGAGGGGGAGCCTGAACGTCGTGCCGCGTGTGCGGATGACGGCCACCTGCGCTTTGGCGGGATAGCGAACGGCGAGATCGACATTCAATGCGCAATGGAAGGTGAATGTCTTTGCATTCGCTGCCGGCATCGTCGCCAGCAGGCCTGCTGCAACCAGCAACGCCTTTCTCATTTCCATTCTCCAAAACAAAAGGGGGCCGAAGCCGGCCCCCTTTTTTATTCGTTTCGTGCCGAATTCAGTGCGAAAGCTGGACGAGAAGCGACGAGACCCAGCCCTGATTGCCGAGTTCGTCCTTCACTTCCCACCACACGCCATCCTTGTTGCCCGTCGGATAGAGCATCATGCCCGGATCGAGCGAACGCACGACCTTCGATTTGGCGGACGGGCTCGTATAGAGGTGGCCCGGCTTGTTCATGGTGACTGCCTGCTGCACGTTCGCTTCCGACGCGTTGTCCGGAAGCTGGCCGAACTGCGCGATCAGTTTCGTGTACGCATCGAGATAGGCGAGCGTGATGACCTGGCCGATTTCGGTGTCGGCATAACCCGATGCACCGGCAGCGCCAAAGCCGCTCCAGCCGAACACGCCGCCGCCTGCGCCCCATGAAAGGTCGCTCTTGTCGGAATGGCCTTCTTCGAGCGCAACCTGTTCGCTCGACCGCACGTCGGTCACGGTCAGCACCACGTCCGCCGTCTTCTTCGAAATGTTGATTCCGCCGACAAGGCCGCCCACCGGCCCGCCGATGAAGCCGCCGATGAGACCGCCGACATTGAATCCACCGGCATTGCTGTTCTTCGACACGAGGTCGGGAACGAGAACGTAGTCCGCCGTCTTGATCTGGCCCTTGCCCTGGTTGGAGCCCTGACGCAGGTCGCCTTCGGAAGCGAGCGCGCGTTCCGCCTGAATCGCCGCCATGCCCTTGCCGCGATCGACAAGGCCGAAGCAGCCCGAGCGCATGACAAAGACCTTGAGAAGGGCTTCCGGAGAACCAAGGCCATACTGCGTCCACCAGTTCGTCTCAGGCTCGACCACCGCGATAGTGCCGAGCCGCTTGGGGCAGGTGGGAATTTCGGCTTCCTTGCGTTCCCGCTTCTCCTGGGCACTTTCCGCCCAAGCTTGGGAAAAGGTCGGCGCCACAAACATCAGCGCCAGCGCGCTCGCCGCGGCCGCGCGCAGCGATTTTGTCTTAGACATGGAATTCCTCATTTCGAGATCGATTAGCCCCAACCGGAATGCGGATTCTGCCCGCAGGAGAAATCTATCGAAAATTTTAGAATCCGCAATTCGGGCAAGCGGGTATGGCCCGGATTTAATCCGGCCAATATTTGAAATTTTCGCTCTTTAGCCCCTCGGCGTGACCAGCGCGCCGTGGCAATGCTTGAACTTGCGCCCTGAGCCGCAGGGACAGGCGGCGTTGCGCTGCACCTTGCCCCATGTCGCCGGGTTGTTCGGGTCGACGGGGCCGCTCGAACGCAGTTGCGGCGTGGCCTGCAACGGCTGATCCATCTCTTCTTCGCCTGTCAGAGGATTGATGTGCGAAGCCTGCATGCTCGCCGGATTGCGCTGCTGGAACACCGGTGGCGGCTGCTCGACATTGATCTGCAAATGGAAAAGCTGGCGCACCACGTCGGAGCGCAGCTTCGCAAGCAGGCCTTCGAACAGTTCGAACGCTTCGCTCTTGTATTCGTTCAGCGGGTCGCGTTGGCCGTAACCGCGCAGGCCCACATATTGGCGAAGATGATCGAGATTGACGATGTGCTCGCGCCAGTCGTGATCGAGCGTCTGCAACAGCACCGCCTTCTCGACATAGCGCATCACATCTGCGCCGGAGTTGGCCGTGCGCTCGGCGGCACGCGTTTCAACCGCCTTCAGCACGCGCTCGCGCACCTCTTCGTCGGCGATGCCTTCTTCCTTCGTCCAGTCGATGATGGG
This sequence comes from Rhizomicrobium sp., assembly GCA_035545475.1. Lineage (GTDB taxonomy): Bacteria > Pseudomonadota > Alphaproteobacteria > Micropepsales > Micropepsaceae > Rhizomicrobium. Next base: position 19,130 of record DASZYI010000179.1, on the reverse strand, counting down.
CAGGTCGAGCCCGAACGTCTTCTGGACTTCTTCGTGCAGACCGGCCGCGTCCCATTGCTCGGCGTAGGCTTTTTCCGGGATGTGGCGGGCAACGAGGTCTTCCACCACGCGCTCGCGGAATTCGGCGATCTGGTCGCTCACGTCGTCGGACTGCATGATCTCGCGGCGCTGTTCGAAGATCACGCGGCGCTGATCGTTCAGCACGTCGTCATATTTGAGGATGTTCTTGCGGATTTCGAAGTTGCGAGCTTCGACTTTCTGCTGCGCCTTTTCCAGCGCTTTGTTCACCCAGGGATGGGTAATCGCTTCGCCCTTTTCGAGGCCAAGCCGCTGCAACAGCGTATCCATGCGCTCGGAACCGAAGATGCGCATGAGGTCGTCCTGCAGGCTCAGGAAGAACTTCGACGCGCCCGGGTCGCCCTGACGGCCGGAACGTCCGCGAAGCTGGTTGTCGATGCGGCGGCTTTCGTGGCGTTCGGTGCCGACCACGTAAAGGCCGCCCGCCGCAAGCGCGCGCTGCTTGTCTTCAGCGACTTCGGCACGGATTTCTTCGGCGCGCCGCGCGAATTCGGCTTCGTCGGTGATGCCGCCCAATTCGTTGCGGATGCGCATGTCGGCATTGCCGCCGAGCTGAATGTCGGTGCCGCGGCCCGCCATGTTGGTGGCGATGGTCACCGCGCCGGAGACACCCGCCTGCGCCACGATGGCTGCTTCCTGTTCGTGATAGCGCGCATTCAAGACGTTGTGCTTGATCTTGTGCTTCTTGAGCAGGTTCGAAAGATGTTCGGACTTCTCGATGGACGTCGTGCCGACAAGGATCGGCTGACCGCGCCTTTGGCAGTCTTCGATCAGCTTGACGATGGCATCGTTCTTTTCGTCATACGTCCGGTAAACCTCGTCGTCGTGATCGATGCGCGCGACCGGCAGATTGGTCGGAATATCCATCACGTCGAGCTTGTAAATGTCCATGAACTCGGCCGCTTCGGTGAGCGCCGTGCCCGTCATTCCGGCCAGCTTGTCGTAAAGGCGGAAATAGTTCTGGAAGGTGATGGAGGCGAGCGTCACGTTTTCCGGCTGGATGGCGACGTTCTCTTTCGCTTCGAGTGCCTGGTGCAGACCTTCCGAATACCGGCGGCCCTGCATCATGCGGCCGGTGAATTCGTCGATGATGACGACCTGGCCGTCCTTGACGATGTAGTCGCGGTCTTTCTGGAACAGCTTGTGGGCCTTCAGCGCCTGATTGACGTGATGGACCATGTTGATGTTTTCGATGTCGTAGAGATCGCCGGTTTCGAGCAGGCCGGCCTCGCGCAGCCAGCCGACCATGCGCTCATTGCCGGTTTCGGTCAGCGTGACCGTCTTCTGCTTTTCGTCGAGTTCGAAATCGCTCTCTTCGAGCTTCGGCATCAACGCGTCGACGGTGCGATAGACTTCGGTCTGGTCGTCGGTGGGGCCGGAAATGATGAGCGGCGTGCGCGCTTCGTCGACCAGGATGGAGTCCACTTCGTCGACAATGGCGTAGGCATGCGGACGCTGTGTCATCGCCGCGATCGAATACTTCATATTGTCGCGCAGATAGTCGAAGCCGTACTCGTTGTTGGTGCCGTAGGTGATGTCGGCCGCATAGGCTTCCTTGCGCTGTTCGTCGGTCAGGCCGTGGACGATGCAGCCCACCGTCATGCCGAGGAATTTGTAGACCTGGCCCATCCATTCGGAGTCACGGCTGGCCAGATAGTCGTTCACGGTGACGACATGCACCCCCTTGCCGGTGAGTGCGTTCAGATAGACGGGCAGGGTGGCGACCAGCGTCTTGCCTTCGCCGGTTTTCATCTCGGCGATGCGGCCTTCATGCAGAACCATCCCACCCACAAGCTGCACGTCGAAATGGCGCTGGCCGAGCGTGCGTTTGGCGGCTTCGCGAACCACCGCGAAGGCTTCCGGCAAAAGGGCGTCGAGGGTTTCGCCCTTGGCCAGGCGCTCGCGGAAAGCCGGCGTCATGGCGCGAAGCTCTTCGTCGCTCATGGCTTGAAATTTGGGCTCGAGGGCGTTGATCTCCTCGACCCTGCGGAAAAAGGGTTTCAGCTTGCGCTCGTTGGAAGAGCCGAAGAATCGTTGCGCAATGGCTTGAAACATGAACGTCCTCGTCGGGGCCGGAAGGCCGGGTTATATCGGGTCGCTTACCGTCCCGGCAGGCGCGTGAGGTTAACGCGAGAGCAGTGCCCTAACGCGCGCGGGAGAGATAAGAACGGGCCACCCCCTTGTCAATTCAAGCGGTTCCGGCCTAATCCGCGCGCTCGCGCTTGGCGGGCACCGAGCGGAGTTCCATAACATGGCGAAGGGACGGGCAGCGGCGGCCCGGAAGGCCGGGCGCACAAGTGCGCTCAAGGCAAAATCGGCCCCCAGGAAAGCCGATGCCGGGCATTCCGTATCGCCCCTGGCACCGAAGAGCTTTGCCAATTTGCCGCCCTTGGCCGGTGTCCGGCTGGCGACGGCGGCAGCCGGTGTCCGCTACAAGAATCGCACCGACGTCCTGATGGCCGTCATGGCGCCCGGAACCCAGGTCGCGGGCGTATTCACCAAGTCCAAAACCTGCTCGGCTCCCGTCGAATGGTGCCGCGCCGGTCTCAAGGGCTTAGAGGCCCGCGCATTGGTTGTGAACAGCGGCAACGCCAATGCCTTTACCGGCAAGGCGGGTTTCGAAGGCGCGCGCGAAGTCGCGGTCTCCGCAGCCGCCGTCATCGGTTGCAAGGCACAGGAGGTGTTCCTCGCTTCCACGGGTGTGATCGGCGAGCCGTTGCCTGCGCAGAAAATCACCAAAGTCCTAGGCACGCTGGCGGAGCAGGGATCGGCAGGCGGATGGCGGGCGGCGGCCGAAGCCATAATGACCACGGACACCTATCCGAAGCTCGCGACCGCAACAGCCCAGATCGACGGCCACAAGGTTACGATCAACGGCATCGCCAAAGGCTCGGGCATGATCGCGCCCGACATGGCGACGATGCTGGCTTTCGTTTTCACCGATGCGAACCTGCCGTCGCCCGTGTTGCAGGATTTGTTGTCGGCGGGTGTGAAGCCGTCCTTCAACGCGATCACCGTCGATAGCGACACTTCCACCAGCGACACGCTGCTGCTGTTCGCGACCGGCAAGGGCGCGCACCATCCGGCCATCACGAAAGCGAATGACAAGAAGCTCATCGATTTCAAAAGGAAACTCGATGAGTTGTTGCTGAACCTCGCGTTACAAGTCGTGCGCGACGGCGAAGGCGCGCGCAAACAGATCCGCATCGACGTGACGGGCGCGGCAAACGACGACTCTGCGAAAATCGTTGCGCTTTCCATTGCGAATTCGCCGTTGGTGAAAACGGCGGTCGCGGGAAACGATGCGAATTGGGGCCGCGTGGTGATGGCGGTGGGCAAGGCGGGCGAGCCGGCAGATCGCGACAAGCTCAAAATCGCCTTCGGGAATCAGGTCGTGGCCGAAAAGGGCGAACGCAGCGCCAAATATGACGAAGCCGCCGCCACGCGCGCGGTTTCCGGCAATGAAGTGGAAATCTCCGTCGACCTCGGCATCGGCAAAGGACGCGCGCGCGTGTGGACGTGCGATCTCACCGAAGGATATATCCGGATAAACGGCTCTTATCGCAGTTAACAGCGCGAAAACATCCGCACCGTCTCGTTTTCGCACAACGGTTCTTCACCTGAATTCGGGGCAATGTTTTAATCACACCTTAACGGGCCCCACGCGAAAGTAAGGCAGACTCGGATGACGCAGCTCCCTTTGCTTCTGGTTGCGGCGTGCGCGTTGATCGATCCGGATGGCCGCGTGCTCATCGCACAACGTCCGCCGGGAAAGGCAATGGCTGGCCTCTGGGAATTTCCCGGCGGCAAAGTCGAGAAGGGCGAGCGACCCGAAGACACAATAATTCGGGAGCTACGAGAAGAACTCGGGATAGTGGTGAGAGAGACATGTCTGGCGCCGTTCGTTTTCGCTTCGCACAGTTACGAAGCGTTTCATCTGCTGATGCCGCTGTTCCTGTGTCGCCGCTGGGAGGGCACGGTCGCCCCGCAGGAAGCGCAGGACATCAAATGGGTGCGTCCGCGCGATCTGCCGGCCTATCCCATGCCCGCGGCGGATTTGCCGCTTATTCCGCTCTTGCGCGATCTCATCTGAAGGCATTCGCGCGCAACGAAAGCGGGGCTACGGCCATCGAATACGCGCTGCTTGCAACGATCATCACGATCGGCATCATCACGGCGCTGACGACGATCGGCAACACGCTCTCGCAGACGTTCCAGGAAGTGAAGAGCGGATTTAACCCGTAGATTTGAGCGCGTCGGCCAGCCGGACCTTTGCGCTTCCGGGTGCGAGCGGTTTCTGCTGGCTGTCATGCGGCGCCCAGCCTGCCAGATAGATGATCTCGAACGTGGCGGCGATCCGGCCCTCCGCATCCGCGTGGTTCGCGCGGTAATGCGACAACATGGCGGCCAGCGTGTCGCGCCGGGGGATTTTCTTGCTGCGCTCCGCGAGCACGTTGGTCTCTCCAAGCGTGCGCAGGTCGGTAACGAGATTATCGAAGCTCGTATAGCGCGCTGTCGTTCGTTCCACATCGGCCACCGGCAAGGTGAAGCCCGCCCGTTGCAGCAATCCGCCGAGATCGCGCACATCCGCAAAAGGCGACACGCGCGGACTGATGCCGCCAACCGTCTCGCTTTCGCCGACCGCAAACGCCTCGCGCAATTCGCGTAACGTCTCGCCGCCGAACAGCGCTGCGAGGAACAGCCCATCCGGTTTCAGCGCACGGCGAATCTGGATGAGCGCACCGGGCAGATCGTTGACCGCATGGAGCGACAAAACGCTCACGATCAGGTTGAAACTCTCGGGCGCAAAGGGCAGGGCCTCTTCGTCTACCGACCCCGGCTGCGTCTCGACCCATTCTTCTGCGAGCGGCCCGAAAATCGCACGCGTCTCCGCCCGCGCCGTGAGATTGAGTGCGCGCACAAAACGCCGGTTAATGCCCCCGATCCGCTCCGCCATCGCCTGCGCTGCATCGACCGCCAGAAACGACTCCGACGCGCGCGCACGGCGAAGCGCATAAAGTTTTCGATCGAATATGCGAGGCGTGTTCACACTTATCTCCCCCTTGTGGGGAGGTCGACGCGCGCAGCGGCAGCGAGCACGTCGGGTGGGGGACCGGGTTTGCGACACCCGCCGTCCCACACCCGAAAAATGCTCTGCACTTCTCGACCTCCCCATAAGGGGGCGGTGAGTTTTGATTCTGCGTCCTTCAACATCATCGCGATCTCTAGTTAGACTAGACCATGGCCGTTGTCATGGAATCGCCGGGGCTTTCCGCCCGCCTCTATCGGGGCGCGCTCGACCTGTTGTTTCCGCCGCTCTGCGTGGCGTGCCGCACCCATGTCGCCGATCCGGGAAGTCTGTGTTCGCAATGCTGGCGCGAGATTTCATTCATCGAAGGCCCTGTTTGCAGCGCGTGCGGTTTGCCTTTCGACATCGATCCGGGCGGCGAAACGCGTTGCGCCGCCTGTCACGCCCGGCCGCCGCGTTTCGATCGTGCGCTCTCGGTGATGCGTTACGACGATGCGAGCAAAAAGCTGGTGCTGGCGCTGAAATGGGCCGACCGGTTGGACCTGTCGCCTGCCTTCTCCCGCTGGATGGAACGCAGCGGCCGCGCCCTGCTGGATGAAGCCGAATTAATCGTCCCCGTCCCGCTGCACCGTTTCCGGCTCTGGCGGCGGCGTTACAATCAAGCCGCGGTCATTGCGCAAGGCTTGGCGCGGTCGAGCGGCGCGGCTTACGAGCCCCTTTTGCTGCAACGCCTTAAATCCACGCCAAGTCAGGGCAAGATGCCCTCGGCCAAGGCGCGCCGGCGGAACATGCTGGGGGCTTTCGCCGTCCCAAAAGCCCGGCGGGGTGAAGTCAAAGGCCGCACAATTCTGTTGGTGGACGATGTTCTGACCACCGGTGCCACGCTGGACGCCTGCGCCCGAAGCCTGAAAAGAGCAGGCGCCGCAAAGGTTTTGGCGCTTACCCTGGCGCGCGTTGTCCGTGCGGCACCTGGCGAGATATGATTTCGAAAGACTCGCGTATTAGAGTTCCACGATGTCCGCTTCCATAAAAATCTACACGACGCCCATTTGCCCCTATTGCTATCGGGCCAAGGCGCTTTTGAAGCAGAAGGGCGCGGAATATGACGAGATCGACGTGTTCATGGACTCCGGGGCACGCTCCGAGATGGAAGAGAAATCCGGCCGCCGCACGGTCCCGCAAATCTTTATCGGCGACAGGCATATAGGCGGTTGCGACGATCTCCTGGAACTGGACTCCGAAGGCAAGCTCGACCCATTGTTGGCGTGATGACCACGTTCCGCGCCGCCTGCGTCCAGCTCCGCTCCACCGATGACGTGGATGAAAACATTCGCACCACCTGCGAACTGATCCGCGAGGCCAAAGCCAAAGGCGCGGATTTCATCGCCACGCCGGAAAACACCACGCTGATGGCGCCCGACGGCGGTGCGAAACTCGGGAACAGTTACACGGAAGACCGCGATCCCGCGTTGCCAAAATTCTGTGCGCTCGCCGAAGAATTGGGCGCCTGGCTCTTGATCGGTTCGCTCGCGATCAAGGTGAGCGACACGAAAACAGCCAACCGCTCCTTCCTGATCGGACCCAAAGGCAACATCGTCAAACGCTACGACAAGATTTTCCTGTTCGATGTCGAATTGCCATCGGGCGAAAAGTATCGCGAATCCAACACGGTTGCAGGCGGCGATAGCGCGGCGCTGGTCGATTTGCCGTGGGGCAAACTCGGCATGACGATCTGTTATGACCTTCGCTTCCCTCAACTCTATCGCACGCTCGCCAAAGCCGGTGCGTTCCTGTTCACGATCCCGTCCGCTTTCACCGAAACCACAGGCAAGGCGCATTGGCACACGCTCATCCGTGCCCGCGCCATTGAGAACGGCGCATTCGTCGTGGCGCCGGCGCAGGGTGGCCATCACGCCAACGGCCGGCAAACCTACGGCCACAGTTTGATCGTCGGGCCGTGGGGCGAGGTTCTGGCCGAGGCAGGAACCGACCCCGGCGTCATCGTCGCCGACATTGACCCCGTTGCCTCGTCAGCCGCCCGCGCCCGCGTCCCCAATCTCCAGCACGACCGGGATTTTCAGGGCCCTTAGCACTCCGGCCCCGTGTCTGCTTGCGGAACGCCACATTTACCCCCATGTTCTACCCTAGTGAGGGTGTGTTTCGGGCGTTCAGAGGCTGTCCGTGATTGTCTACAGATTGAGTTGCAACAAAGGTCACGCATTCGAGGGCTGGTTCCGCGATAGCGATGCGTTCGATGAACAGTCGAAGGCGGGCAAGCTCGTCTGCCCGATGTGCGACTCCCGGAAAGTCGCCAAGGCGCCGATGGCCCCGTCCGTGCGCGGCACCAAGGCGGAAGCGAAATCCGCGCCCGTCGAAATGCGCAAGATGACCCAGTTCATGACGGGCCTGCGCAAATATGTCACCGAGAACGCCGAATATGTCGGCCCGCGCTTCGCCGAAGAAGCGCGCAAGATTCATTACGGCGAAACCGACGACCGCCACATTTACGGCGAAGCAACGCTCAAGGAAGCAAAGGAACTTGTCGACGAAGGCGTCGACGTGGCGCCGCTTCCGCCGGACGTGAGCGACGCGAATTAATTTTCGGGTTCCGGTCACAACACCGGTCTCCGTTTCGTCTTATGCTCAAGACGAAAGGAGACTGACATGACACGTCTTGACCCATACAAAGCCGCCCCCGCCGCCATCAAACCGCTGATGGCGCTAGAGGCTTACATCAAGGAATGCGGCCTTGAGCATTCGCTGATCCATTTGGTGAAAGTGCGCGCCTCGCAGATCAACGGCTGCGCATTGTGCCTCGACATGCACACCGCCGAAGCCCGCAGGGACGGCGAAAGCGAAATCCGCCTTTACATGCTGTCCGGCTGGCATGAATCCACCCGTTTCACGCCGCGCGAACGCGCTGCCTTGGCCTGGACCGAAGCGTTGACCCTGATTTCTCAAACCCACGCGCCGGATGACGTGTACGAGGAATTGCTCAAGAACTTCACCGAACAGGAAGCCGCAAACCTGACCCTCGCCATCGGCGCCATCAACATATGGAACCGCATCGCAATCAGCTTCCGCATGCTGCCGTTGAGCGAGCGGAAACAACACGCGGCGTGACGATCACCAAATACATCCGTCATCCTCCGGTCGGGCCTTTCGCGCGATCCGGGGGACCCCCTTTTCTTTTTTGATTAAGAAGAAAATTGGATCGCCCGCATAAAAAGCGGGCGATGACGGGTTGGGTGCGGGCGAGCGGTCTAGATGAAATTCAAATCTGCGGCGGCTTTCCCGCCACCAGCATGTAGTTCACGTCCATGTCGGACGACAGCCGCCAATCCCATCCAATTGGATCGAACGCCACACCTTGCTTTTTCACAATGTTGAGGTGCGTCTGTTCCAACAATTCCTGAAGTGTGGCCGGCGGGATGAAACGACTCCAGTCGTGCGTCCCGCGCGGCAACCAGCCCAACACATATTCCGCGCCCACCTTTGCCAGCGCGAATGACTTCAACGTCTTGTTCAGCGTAGCGACGAACATGATGCCGCCGGGTTTCAGCATCGCCGCACACGAAGCAAGGAAGCTGGGAAGATCGGCGACATGCTCGACGACTTCCATGTTCAGGATCACGTCGAACGCATGACCTTCCACCGCCAACGCTTCGGCAGTGGTCGCGCGATAGGTAACCGGCAACCCGCTCGCTGCCGCGTGTGTCGCGGCGGTCTTCACGTTCTTTTCCGAAGCGTCCGCCCCCATTACGGCAAACCCAAGCCGCGCCATCGGCTCGGACAGCAACCCGCCACCGCAACCGATATCGAGCAGGGCCAGCCCCTCGAACGGCCGAAGCGATTTCGGATCGCGCCGGAAATGAGCCGCCGCCGTATCACGGATGAAACCCAGCCGGACCGGATTGAACTTGTGCAACGGCGCAAACTTCCCCGCCGGATCCCACCATTCCGCCGCCATGGCGGAGAATTTGGCGACTTCGCCGGGGTCGACGGATGCGGGTGCGACAACTTCAGCTTCCATGTTTTTCACCTTACTCCGTCATCCCCCGGCTTGTCCGGGGGACCCATTTTCCTTTTTTGAAAAAGAAAATTGGCTCGCCCGCATGAAGCGGGCGATGACGGTTAATTGAGCAGGGGGAGGAGGTCAAAACCCGACATTGTGTGCCGCCCCCGCCGTGTTATGTAGGCGCAAGTCTCGTAAGGGGTTTTCGGGCTGTTATGGCCAAGATCGTGATGAAATTCGGGGGCACTTCGGTTGCCGATCTCGACCGTATCCGCCACGTCGCCCAACTGGTGAAGGGCGAGGTCGACCGGGGCAACCAGGTGGCCGTGGTGGTGTCCGCCATGGCGGGGGAGACCAACAAGCTGGTCGGCTGGGTGCGCGAGCTGTCGCCGCTGCACGACGCGCGCGAATATGACGTGGTGGTTGCCGCCGGCGAACAGATCACAGCGGGCCTGACGGCGGTGGCGCTGGGCGCCATCGGCGTAAGCGCGCGCTCATGGCTCGGCTGGCAGATTCCGATGAAGACGTCGTCGATGCACGGCTCGGCGCGCATCGAAGCCGTCGATGCCGAAGCGATGATCGAATCCTTCAAGCCGCGCCAGATCAACGAACGTCTGGAGCAAGGACAGGTTGCGGTCGTCGCGGGTTTCCAGGGCATCGCGCCGGACAATCGCATCACCACGTTAGGGCGGGGTGGTTCGGATACCAGCGCCGTTGCCGTCGCCGCCGCGCTGAAAGCGGATCGTTGCGACATCTACACTGACGTCGATGGCGTTTACACCACCGACCCGCGCATCGTTCCAAAAGCGCGCCGTCTGGAAAAGATCGCGTTTGAGGAAATGCTGGAGATGGCATCGCTCGGCGCAAAAGTTCTGCAAACGCGTTCGGTGGAAATCGCGATGCTGCATCGCGTGCCCGTGCGCGTGCTTTCGACATTCGATGCCGCAAGAGGCGGCACCCTTCTCTGTGACGAGGAAGACATCGTGGAAAAGAAACCGGTCACCGGCATTGCCTATAGCCGAGACGAGGCGAAGATCACGCTCCATCGCATTTCCGATCAGCCCGGCGTTGCCGCCGCGATCTTCGGACCGTTGGCCGATGCAGGCATCAACGTCGACATGATCGTGCAGAATGTCTCGCCCGACGGGCGCAAGACCGACCTTACCTTCACTTGCTCGCGCAGCGAGTTCCCGCGCGCCATGGCCGCCATCGAAGCAGCCGCACCTGCCATCGGTTACAAGGACGTCACCTCAGATGCGACGGTTGCCAAAGTGTCGATCATCGGCATCGGCATGCGCGCCCATCCCGGCGTCGCGCAAACCATGTTCCGCACGCTGTCCGACAAGGGCATCAACATTCAGGTGATCTCGACGTCGGAAATCAAAGTCAGCGTGCTGATCGACGAGGAATATGTTGAACTCGCCGTGCGTGCGTTGCATTCCGCTTACGAGCTGGATGCTGCATAGGATGGAAGGTAGCTGATGCCCCCTGTCTCGGCCGGTGGACCGCGCATTCTTCTGCGCCGCCTGCGCGAGATCATGGCCGAGCGCGCCAGCGCCCAGACGCGCCTCGACAAACTCGTCAGCGTCATCGCGTCCAACATGGTCGCGGAAGTGTGTTCGATCTATCTCCGGCGCGCAGGCAGCGTGCTGGAACTGTTCGCCACCGAAGGTCTCAATCCCGAAGCCGTTCACCGCACGCGCCTGAAGGAAGGCGAGGGCCTCGTCGGTCTCGTCGCCGAAACGGGCGAAGCAGTGAATTTGTCCGACGCGCCGTCCGATCCGCATTTCTCCTATCGCCCGGAAACCGGCGAAGATCCGTTCAAGGCGTTTCTCGGCGTGCCCATCGTGCGCGGCGGACAGGTGTTCGGCGTGCTCACCGTGCAGAACAAGGCCGCGCGGCTTTACGCCGAAGAAGAAGTCGAAGCGCTGCAAACCGTCGCCATGGTGCTGGCCGAAGTGGTGGCGCAGGGCGGTTTGTTCGATATCGCCGAACTCGACGAACCCGAACTTCGCGTCGACCGCCCGCTTGTGTTCCACGGCGAAGGCTTGTCCGAAGGCGTGGCCGTCGGCCACGTCGTGCTGCACGAGCCGCGCGTGAAGATCGAGAAGATGATTGCGGAAAATCCGCAAGCCGAATTGGTCCGACTGGAAGCCGCCATCGGCGCGATGCGCGACTCCGTCGATCACATGCTCGATTCCAGCGAACTCGACCTGACGGGCGAAGGCCGCGAGGTCATCGAAGCCTATCGCCTGTTCGCCTATGACCAGGGCTGGCGTCAGCGCATGCGCGACGCCATCGCCACCGGCCTCACCGCGGAAGCCGCCGTCGAGCGCGTACAGGACGACATGCGCCTGCGCGTGGCGCGTCTGGGCGATCCGATCCTGCGCGAACGCGCGCACGATCTCGACGATCTCGCCCGCCGCCTGTTGCGTCATTTGACGGGAGAAGAGCAGGGCGCTTCCGAATTGCCGGAAGACGCGGTGCTGGTTGCACGCGCGCTGGGCCCCGCCGATCTCGTCGACTATGGACGTGGCAAATTGGTGGCGCTCGTGTTGGAAGACGCGGCCTCCACCTCGCACGTCGCCATCGTCGCGCGTTCGCTGAACGTGCCGCTTGTCGGTTCGGCGGAAGGTGTAACCGATGCTGCGCGCAACGGCGATCTTATCGCCGTCGACGGCGATGCAGGCGAAGTCTATCTGCGCCCGATGGCGAACGTCGTTTCGTCGTTCGAAGCCAAGCGCGCCTTGCGCGCCAACCGCGTGGCCCAATTCGCGCAGTTGCGCGACCTCCCCGCTGTCACCAAAGACGGCATACCGATCAAATTGATGATGAATGCCGGGCTGATGCTCGACATGCCGCATCTGGAGGAATCCGGCGCCGACGGCATCGGCCTGTTCCGCACCGAACTGCAATTTATGATCGGCGAGACGATGCCGCGCCTGTCCGATCAGATCGCGTTCTACAAACAGGTGCTCGAAGCGGCGGGCGACAAGCCGGTGGTCTTCCGCACGCTCGATCTCGGCGGCGACAAGGTATTGCCCTATGCGCGCTGGGAGCGCGAAGAAAATCCCGCGCTCGGCTGGCGCGCGCTGCGCATTGCGCTCGATAGGCCCGCGCTCCTTCGCTACCAGATACGCGCTTTGCTAACCGCAGCCGCAGGCTCGACCTTGCGCGTATTGCTTCCGCTCGTCAGCGACGTGGCCGAATTCAATCAGGCGCGTGCGCTGATTGATCGTGAAATCGAACGCGCCCGTCTGTTGTCGCGTCCCCAGCCGCGTCAGGTTCTGGTGGGCGCCATGCTCGAAGTGCCTGCGCTCGCCTTCATGCTGCCGCAGATCATGCGCTCCGCCGATTTTGTCTCCATCGGTTCGAACGATCTCTTCCAGTTCGTCTTCGCGGTGGATCGCACCAATCCGCGAGTCGCCCGGCGGTACGATCCGCTGAACCCGGCGGCGCTCACGTTGATCCGCCTGATCGTCAAAAGTGCTGCCGAAGCGGGCGGCGGCGGCGAGCTTTCGCTGTGCGGAGAAATGGCGGGCAAGCCGCTCGATGCGATGGCGCTGATCGGCTCCGGCCTTCGAACGCTTTCCATGCAGCCGAGCCAGATCGGCCCGATCAAGGCGATGATCCGCTCCATGCATGCGGGCGAGGTGACCGAGTTCGTGGAGAAGCTCTGCGGGCGCACGGACCATTCGCTGCGCACACGGCTTTCCGCCTTCGCCGCCGAACGCGGGATCGTGCTGAAATAACGTCGCGCGGTGCTGGAAGTGACCGCACGAAGCGGCTATTGCTTCGGCATGACCAAGGTCACGCGTTTCACGATGGACGACGGTGCGGGGGGCGACAAGCGCCGCCTGCATTTGCGGGAAATCTCCGGCGAAAGCGATGCCCCGCTGGGCACGGTGGGGCAGGATTTGCGCGCCGCCCGTCTGCGCCTCGGCGATGATCTCGCCACCGTTTCGAGCACCCTCAAAATCCGCAAGGACCATCTCGAAGCGCTGGAGGAGGACCGGCTGGAAGCTCTGCCGGGCCGGACCTATGCCGTCGGTTTCGTGCGCTCCTACGCGACCTATCTGGGCCTCGATGCCCAGGAATATCTCGAACGCTTCAAGGAAGAGATCGCGGGCCGTGCCGAAGGCGCGCATCTGACGCCTTATATCGACCCTGGCGAGCGCAAGCTCCCGCAAGGCTGGCAGATCATCGCGATTGCCTTTGTGGCCTTGCTCATTTTCGGCATTTATCTGGTGGTAAAGGCGGTCAGCTCCGAAGCCCCTCCGCCGGTCGCCCCGGTTCCGGCCGAGATTGCCAACACGGCCCAGCCGGTCACCGCCCCGCCGCCTGTGACGACGCTGGCTCCTGCCGCCGCTCAAACCCAGAGCGCCATCCAACCGCCCACACCGGCAACTGCCGGAACGCCCGCCCCGGTCGCCGGTACGACCCAAGCCGAGTCCGCCACCCCGGCCCCCGCTCAGGCGGAAGCAGCACTTCCCCGAGGCAAATCCTATGGCCTCGCCAATGCCGATTCCCGTATCCTTTTGCGAGCCCACAAGCCGGTTTACGTCACCGTCAAAGGAGATGATGGCACAGCCTACATAAGCCGGATGCTGCAGCCGGGCGACACCTATCGCGTCCCCAACCGTACAGGCCTTATACTGAATGCGGCTGACGGCAGCGCGGTGGAACTCGTGCTGGACGGCGCGTCGGTCGGAGCCGTCGGCTCGGCGTCGAAGCCCGCCAGCAACGTGTCCATGGACCCGCAAGCCGTCGCGGACCGGCGCAGCGGTGCGTCGGCGGAATAAGGTAGATGTTATGAGCATTCGCGCGTATCGCGACATTCATCGGCGGAAATCCCGGAAGATCAGGGTCGGCAGCGTAGAGGTGGGCGGCGACGCCCCCATCAGCGTCCAGACCATGACCAACACGGTCACGTCGGATGCCCGCGCGACCATCGACCAGATCAGGGCCATCGAAGAAGCAGGCGCCGACATCGTTCGCGTGTCGTGCCCCGACGAAGAATCCACCGCCGCGATGAAGGCTATCACCAGGGCCGCCAAGATCCCGGTCGTTGCCGACATTCACTTCCACTACAAGCGCGCCATCGAAGCCGCGAAGAACGGTGCGGCCTGTCTGCGCATCAATCCCGGCAACATTGGAAGTGCGGCGCGCGTGAAAGAAGTGGTTCAGGCCGCGAAGGATCACGGCTGTTCCATGCGCATCGGCGTGAATGCCGGTTCGCTCGAAAAGGAATTGCTTGAGCGTTACGGCGAGCCGTGCCCCGAAGCGATGGTCGAAAGCGCGCTCAACCACGCCAAGATTCTCGAAGACAATGATTTCCGCGAATTCAAGATCAGCGTGAAGGCGTCGGATGCCTTCCTCGCGGTCGCCGCCTATCAGGGTTTGGCGGAAGCCGTCGATTATCCGATCCACCTCGGCATCACCGAAGCGGGCGGCATGATTTCCGGCACGGTGAAATCGTCCATCGGCATGGGTATGCTGCTGTGGTCGGGCATCGGCGATACGATCCGCGTTTCGCTTTCGGCCGATCCGGTGGAAGAAGTGCGCGTCGGCTTCGACATCCTGAAATCGCTCAACCTGCGCCATCGCGGCGTGAACATCGTGTCATGCCCGTCCTGCGCGCGTCAGGGTTTCAACGTCATCGAAACCGTGCGCGTTCTGGAAGACCGCCTGAAACACATCTCCACCCCGATGTCGCTGTCGATCATCGGCTGCGTGGTGAACGGCCCCGGTGAAGCGCGCGAAACCGATCTGGGTTTCACCGGCGGCGGTGCGGGCAAGGGCCACGGCCAAATTTATTTGAACGGCAAACCGTCCTACCGTCTCGACAACGAAAACCTCGTAGAGCACGTAATCGAGCTTTGCGAAAAGAAAGCGGCCGAAATCGAAGCCGCCCGCGGCAACACGCCGAAACTCGAAGCCGCGCAGTAGCTATGCAAGCTCAATTTCTTACCTCCCCCTTGTGGGGAGGTCGACGCGCGCAGCGTCAGCGAGCACGTCGGGCGGGGGACGGTGTCTGTAACGAGCACCGTCCCCCACCCGAAAAATGCTTTGCATTTTTCGACCTCCCCACAAGGGGGAGGTAAGGCACTACATGATCCCCGCCGCCAAACTCGACCGCCTGTCCGATCGCTTCCAGCAGATCGAAGCCGAACTCGCCTCCGGCACAGCCGGCGCAGGTTTCGTAAAGCTGTCGAAAGAACACGCCGAACTTGCACCCGTGATCGAAGCGGTGAACGCCTACCGCAAAGCCACCAAACAGTTGGCCGAAACCGAAGCCCTGATCGCCGATCCGTCCAGCGACTCCGAAATGCGTTCGCTGGCCGAAGAGGAACGCGCCGAATTGAAAGAGCGCGTGGCGAAGCTCGAACACGATCTGCAAATCCAGTTGCTGCCGAAAGACGCCGCCGACGATTCCTCCGCCATCGTCGAAATCCGCGCAGGCACCGGCGGCGATGAAGCCGCGTTGTTCGCGGGCGATCTGCTCAAGATGTACACGCGCTACGCCCAGCTTCAGGGCTGGAAGACGGATTTGATGAGCCTCAGCGAAAGCGATCTTGGCGGCGTCAAGGAAGCGGTTCTCGAAGTAGCGGGGCAGGGCGCTTTCGCCAAATTGAAATTCGAATCCGGCGGCCATCGCGTGCAGCGCGTCCCTGAAACCGAAGCGGGCGGCCGCATTCACACCTCGGCGGCCACCGTCGCGGTGCTGCCGGAAGCCGAAGACGTCGACGTCAATCTCGACGAAAAGGATTTGCGCATCGACGTCTATCGCGCGTCCGGTGCGGGCGGCCAGCACGTCAACAAGACGGAAAGCGCGGTGCGCATCACGCACATTCCCACCGGGATCGTCGTGGCAATGCAGGAAGAAAAATCGCAGCACAAGAACAAGGCCAAGGCGATGAAGATCCTCAAGGCCAAGATGTTCGAAGCCGAACGCGAACGCGTGGAAAGTGCGCGCGCCGCCGAGCGCAAGGGTCTCGTCGGCTCCGGCGACCGCAGCGAACGCATCCGCACCTACAATTTCCCGCAGGGCCGCGTGACCGATCACCGGATCAATCTCACGCTCTACAAACTGGACCGCATCATCACCGGCGATGAACTGTCCGACGTGATAGATGCCCTCGTCGCCGAAGATCAGGCCAATCGCCTGGCCGCGATGGAAGCGGAAGGGTGACCCGCACCCTCATCGCAAAAGCATCCCAACAACTCGCAGCCGCGGGCATCGACAACCCACGCCTCGATGCGCGCGTGCTTCTCGCTCACGCACTGGGCGTGTCGCAGAGCGACCTCATCCTCGACACCGCAATCCCGCCCAGCGCACTGGCAAATTTCGAATCCGCCATCGCCCGCCGCGCCGCCCGCGAACCGCTCGCCTACATCACAGGCGAAAAGGAATTCTGGAGCCTGCCCTTCGCCGTCGGTCCCGGCGTTCTCATTCCGCGTCCCGAAACCGAAACGGTGATCGAGGAAGCGCAGAAACTTTTTCCCGACAGAAACACGCCGCTGCGTATTCTCGACCTCGGAACGGGCTGCGGTATCCTCTTGCTCACCTTGCTGCACCTCTATCCGAACGCGCGGGGCGCTGGCATCGACTCTTCGACGGATGCGCTGCGTTGGGCGAAGAAGAATGCCGCAAGCCTCAATCTCGAATCGCGCGCGTCGTTGGAACAACGGAATTGGGACGACGGTTTGGAGGGCGCCTTCGACCTCATCGTCTCCAACCCCCCTTACATCGTGCGTGACGTGTTGGCGCAGCTTGAGCCGGAACTTTCTTTCGAGCCGCGGGCGGCGCTCGACGGCGGTCCCGACGGCCTTGATGCCTATCGCACTCTCGCCCCCATCTTGGCGCACAGGGCCGCTCCGGGAGCGCCGATCCTGCTAGAGATTGGGGCGGATCAAGGCGTCTCGGTCCCCGCCATCTTGGAAGCTGCCAGCCTTTCGGTCAGCCATGTTGCCAACGATCTGGCCGGCCACCCCCGAGTGGTTGTGGCGAAAAAAGCCTTGGAAACCGGGCGATGAGGGGCTAGCTTCCGGGTCCGTGGGGAGCAGGATTTCGGCCAAAGAGGCCGACCGGGCCAATAAGCCCAGAAACCCTGCCAGCGAGAGACGAGCCAACAACAGTTCAGCGGGCCAGAGGGGCCAGCGCCTCGTCGCGCGAGAAACCGAAGTTAGATGCAACGAAGCCGAGGGCCGAGAGCCAAGGCACAGAACTCGTAAAGGGGAATCCGTGAAGCGTTCCAGACGTGGCGGCCGCAGACCGCAGCATGGTGGTCACAATCAAGGTGGCGGCGGCGGTGGCGGCAACAATGGCGGCGGTTTCAATCCGAACCGCACCTACGATTCGACCGGCCCGGAAGTGAAGATCCGCGGCTCTGCCGCGCATGTGTATGAGAAGTATTTGCAACTCGCGCGTGACGCCAACACCTCCGGCGACCGCGTGATGGCGGAGAACTATCTCCAGCACGCCGAGCACTACTACCGCATCCTCGCGCAGCAGCAGCAACAGATGCAGCAATATCAGGCGCAGCGCGAAGCCCAGTTCCAGGCCAACCAGGCCGCGCGCGCGGCTCAGCAGGGCGGCGAACAGCCCTATCAAGGCAACAACGGCTCCAGCGGCGCGTCCTTCAATTTGAACGAGGGCAACGGCAACACCGCCGAGATGGCCGAAGCCAACGGCAACCAGGCCGAAGAAGAGGCCATGCCTGAGAACGAAGGGTTCTAGCGCCGGGCCTGGCCCTTCTTGAAAACGGGGAACTTCAAACCCACCTATCGTCAGGATACCGTGCCCGGACGGGGCGTTATCCAAATTCAAGGATCTGGGGAATGCGCGCTTTCGGGCGGCAAAGCCAGATGCCACGAGAGGACGATATGGACGCCGAGAAATTCACCGAGCGGTCGCGCGGATTCATTCAATCCGCTCAAGGGTTGGCGCTGCGCTCCAACCACCAACAATTCACCACCGAACATCTTCTGAAGGTTCTCCTCGACGACGAGGAAGGTCTCGCCGCGCGCCTGATACGCGCTGCGGGCGGACGGCCCGAAGAAGCCTTGCGCCAAACGGAACTCGCGCTCGCCAAGCTGCCGAAAGTCGAAGGCGGCAACGGCCAGGTTTATTTAAGCCCGCAAGCCGGGCGCATGCTCGACAACGCCGAACAACTTGCGAAGAAGGCGGGTGACAGTTTCGTCACCGCCGAATATATGCTGCTCGGCCTCGTGATGGCGCAGGGCACCGACGCCGCGCGCATTTTGAAAGACGCGGGCGTCACCGCGCAAAATCTCAACGCCGCGATCAACGATCTGCGCAAGGGCCGCACCGCCGACAGCGCGACCGCCGAAAACGCCTATGACGCGCTGAAGAAATATGCCCGCGACCTGACGGACGCGGCGCGCAGCGGCAAGCTCGATCCCGTGATCGGGCGCGACGAAGAAATCCGCCGTACCATTCAGGTGCTGTCCCGGCGCACCAAGAACAATCCGGTGCTGATCGGTGAACCCGGCGTCGGCAAGACAGCCATCGCCGAAGGTCTGGCGCTGCGCATCGTCAACGGCGACGTGCCGGAGAGCTTGCGCGACAAGCATCTGATGGCGCTCGACATGGGCGCGCTGATCGCGGGCGCAAAATTCCGCGGCGAATTCGAGGAACGCTTGAAAGCCGTTCTCAACGAAATCACCGCCGCGCAAGGCAAAGTCGTTCTGTTCATCGACGAGTTGCACGTGTTGGTCGGTGCGGGCAAGGCGGAAGGCGCAATGGACGCCTCCAATCTGCTCAAGCCCGCGCTGGCGCGCGGCGAACTGCATTGCGTCGGCGCGACCACGCTCGACGAATACCGCAAATATATCGAAAAGGACGCGGCGCTGGCGCGGCGTTTCCAGCCCGTGTTCGTCACCGAACCGACAGTCGAGGACACCATTTCGATCCTGCGCGGCATCAAGGAGAAATACGAAGTTCATCACGGCGTGCGCATCACCGATGCGGCGATCGTCGCGGCG
>DASZYI010000178.1:0-19042 GCA_035545475.1 Rhizomicrobium sp. | reverse complement strand
CCCGATTTTTTTTGCCCCTGCCGCACTCAATTCCGCATTCGAGCGGCGTCTCCATTAGCAAGTGGTCCTAAGCTCACGTCCGGGAAGGGCGGGAAAGCTCTGGGGAATGGTCGAAACGCCGGAATCCAATCGCGAGGAACGAAGCACCTTTCCGGGTGCAGGCATGGGCTCACCTGAAGTCAAAGCCTGGTTTCTGCGCGAGGTGCTTCCGCTGGAGTCCCTCTTGATGCAATTCCTGCGTCACAATTGGAAAGAGCAGGGCGAGGTCGAAGACATCCTGCACGATGTCTATATCCGCGTTTACGAAGCGGCCTGCCGCCAGATTCCCGAACAGACCAAACCGTTCGTCTTCACCACCGCGCGCAATCTTCTCATCAGCCGCGTGCGCAAGCGGCAAGTCATCCCCATCGAAGCAGTGCCCGATCTCGATGCGCTCGGCATCGCGATGGATTCGCCTGGGCCGGACAGAAGCGCGATTGCGCGCGACGAATTGCGCCGCCTGCAACAGGCCATCGACAAGCTGCCGCCGCGTTTGCGCGAAGCATTGATCCTGCGCCGCGTCGAAGGGCTTTCGCGCGGCGAGATCGCGCTGCGCATGAATGTGAGCGAGGCCACCGTCTCCGCCTATCTGATGGACGGCATGTATGCGCTGGCCGATCTCCTCTACGCCGCGCCGGGAGAAAAAGCATGAGCGAAGATCGCGAAATGCTTCCGCTCGCCGACGCGAAGGATGCGAAAACCCGCGCCGCCGCCTGGCTCGAACGCCGCGACCGCGCCGACTGGAGCGAAAGCGACCAGGCCGAACTCGAACAATGGCTCGCGCAATCGCCGGGAAATCTGCTCGCCTATTGGCGCGTCGAAGCGGCGTGGGACAACACCAATCGCCTCATCGCCGTGCGCCCTTTTGAACGCCGCCCCGCCGCGCCGGACACGCGCGGCAAATGGATGTCCGCTCTGGCGAAGCTGGTCGCCGGTTGTGCGGCGGTGGCCGTTTTGGGCGGCGCATTCCTTCTCTTCACGCCGCATCCGAAGGAGCAATCCTACGCAACGCCCGTCGGCGGCCATGAAGTCGTCTCGTTGGCCGACGGTTCGCAGATCGAATTGAACACCGACACGGTGGTGCGCACCGATGTCAGCCCCGATCATCGTTTCGCCGCCATCGACAAAGGCGAGGCCTATTTCCAGATCGCGCACGACACCAAACATCCCTTCGTGGTGCAGGCGGGCCAGCGGCGCATTACGGTTCTCGGCACGAAATTCTTCGTGCGGCGAACGGCGGACCGCCTCGAAGTGGCGCTGCTCGACGGACGCATCTGGTTCGACGCCAACAATCGCGAATTGCAGCCGCAGGCAATGCTGTTGTCGCCCGGCGATGTCGCCATCGCCACGCCGACCTCGGTGTTCCTGAAGCGCGCCTCCGAACAGCAACTGACAAGCGAGCTCGGCTGGCGCAAGGGCGTCTTGATCTTCGACAACACAGCCCTCGCCGATGCAGCCGCCGAATTCAACCGCTACAACACCCGCCACATCGTCATCGACGACAAGGCCGTGGCCCAACTCAAAGTCGTCGGCACCTTTCCGAAGCAAGACCTGAGCGCGTTCGTCGACGTGGCCCAGGAAGTCTTCAACCTCCGCGTCGACCGCCGCGGAGACACCATCGTCATCACACGCTGAGGAGCAGGAGATGATCTCGCTCTGTTGGAATTTAAAAACTTGTCATCCCGGCCAAGCGGCGAAGCCGCGCCGAGCCGGGACCCACCGTGCTGCTTCTCGATGGGTCCCGGCTCGCGCGGAAACGCGCGTCCGGGATGACAGTTTGTTTGAGCACGTGTGAACGCATTTGGCATCAACAAGGGGGGAATTATGATCCGATCCACATTTCTCAAATCAGCGCTTCTCGGCGGCACTTGCGCCATCGCCATGACGGCATCCGCTTACGCGGAATCCTTCAACATCCCTGCAGGCGATCTAAAGGCTGCACTCACCGCCTACAGCAAGCAAACAGGTGTGGCGCTCATTGTTTCGGGCGACGCCATCAACGACATTCGCACGGCGGGCGTGAAGGGTAATCTGACCGACGAAGACGCCCTATCGCGCCTGCTGTCAGACACGGGCTTTGTGATGCACCGCCATCCCTCCGGCGCGATTGCTATTGTGCATCAGCAATCGTCGGCAGTTGCCGAACCCGCGATCCAGATAGCACAGCTTTCCGCTCCGCGCAGTTCGGTGGAGACCGTCACCGTCACCTCGTCGAAACTCGGCGGCGCCGATGTGCAAAGCGTTCCGATCGCCATCACCGCCATGTCGCAGGAACAGTTGACTGCGACGCAGACTGCGGGCGGCCCCGATCTCGTCAAGAGCGTACCGAACCTGACCTTCACAAAAACAAATTTCTCCGGTTACAGCATCCAGATCCGCGGCATCGGCACGCAGGCGATTTCCGTCACCACCGACCCTGCCGTTGCGGTCGCGTTCAACGATATCCCGTTTATCCGCAATCATTTCTTCGAACAGGAATTCTACGACGTCAGCCAGGTCGAAGTGTTGCGCGGTCCGCAAGGCACGCTTTACGGACGCAACGCAACCGCCGGCGTGGTGAACATGTCGTCGGCAAAGCCATCCGACCAGTGGGAAGCGATGGGATCGGTCGATGTAGGCAATTACAACACGCGACGCGTGGAAGGGATGCTCAATCTTCCCATCATCGGCGACAAAATCGACCTGCGTTTGGCGGGCGAATGGACCAAGCGCGACGGCTACACCTACGATACGACAATTGCGAAGCCGGTTGACGGACGCAACCTCTGGTCGGGCCGCGTAAGCCTGCGGCTGAAGCCCATCGAGAACCTGCAGGCCGACATCATCTGGGAACATTTCCACGAAAACGATGACCGATTGAGAAGCGCGAAAACCCTGTGCAAAAACGATCCCGGTCCATCATCGGTCGATGGTCCTGCCGGATTGGTATCCAACATCGACATCAGCGGCCGCGCGTGGCTCAGCCAAGGCTGCCTGCCCGGTTCGCTTTATGACGATTCCGCCTTTCAAGCGCCCAACGCCGGTGTGATCCCGTTTGTTGCAGCGTCTGAATATCTTTTCCCGCTCATGGTGCAGGGGTTCGATCCTTACGGCGGTGTGCAACAGGCCCGTAGCTTGCGCGTGATCGGGTCGGCACTGGAGCCAGGATACAAGGCCAACAACGACACGTTGGAATTCAACGTTACCTACAACGTCACGCCGGAACTTACGTTCACGTCCCAGACCGGATATAACAAAGACAGTCTCTATTCGACGGAAGACTATAGCCGATTCAATACGGTTCCAGGTGCATTCCTGCCGGGAAACGTGGTCGGAGACGACGGAGAATTCTGCGATCCGCAACTGGGCTGTTCCAGCAGCGTTTTGGGAGAAGACGTTTCCCAAGAACATGCTGAGCAGTTCTACCAGGAAGTGCGCCTATCATCGGCACTGGAGGGACCGCTGAATTTCAGCGTCGGCGCAAGCTATCTACACTATCGCACGGTTGAAGACTATTTCGTCTTTTTCAATTTGGTCAGCCGCCTTGCGGAATCCGGCGCCTATAACAACGTCACCGTTCCGTTGGGCACGCATATTCCCTTCGATCCGGACGCCGCCAATGCGTGCGAACCGCCGATGGCCGACCCGACGGTGGTTTCACTTTTCGGCTGCACCTATGTCGACCCCAATCCGCTTTCGGAAATCGACGGGCAGGGGCACAATTATTTCCGCAGCCAAAATCCGTATCGTCTGCATTCCTGGGCGGGATTTGGCGAGGTCTATTATCAACTCACGCCGGACATGAAATTGACGGCCGGTGTGCGCTGGACCGACGACATGAAGTCGTTCGACGAAATACCAAGCTGGGTACTGCTGCCGGGCAAAGGCTTGCCTTTAACGGCGGTTCTCGACCAGCAATGGAAAGAATGGACGGGCCGGTTCAACGCAACGTGGACGCCGAAGCTCGACTTCACCGATCAGTCGCTGTTTTACGCTTCGTATGCGCGCGGTTACAAAGGCGGCGGCGCCAATCCGCCGGGTGTCATTCCGCTGTGCTCGGGTGGCATCTGTTTCGGTTCGCCCAGCGACACCGCGCATCCGCTGACGTTCGAGCCGGAATTCGTGAATGCCTTCGAACTCGGCACAAAGAACACGTTGCTGGACGGCGCGCTGACGTTGAACGGCGATGTGTTCTTCTACAAATACAAGAACTATCAGATCTCGCAGATCGTCGACCGTACCTCGGTCAATCTGAATTTTGACACCACCGTCAAAGGCCTCGAACTGGAGGCGACATGGGAGCCTCTGCCGGGGCTGCGCTTCAACGGGGCGCTGGGTTACGAAGATGCCAGGCTCGACGACGGATCGAAGGCGATCGACTTGATGGACCGCACAGCGGGTCACACGGACTGGATGGTGGTGAAGCCCTTCATCACCCAAACATCGAACTGCATCGTGCCGAGCTATGTCGTCAACGAGTTCCTCTCGAACATGCGGAACAGCAGAGGCGGCAACAACTCCACGCCGGTATCGTCACTGCCGGGGAACGACCTCTATTTCGGCGGCGACGGCACCCAGATGGCGCAGTTCTGTCTCGCCGCCTATACGTTCGGCATCGATCCGGGCCTCTTCATCAACGGCACACCGACAGGCTTCGATCCTGCCACAGCTCCAAACAACGGCGAAGGATTCGACAAGGATTTGAGCGGCAACAAGCTTCCCAACTCGCCGCCGGTCACGCTTTCTCTGGGCGCACAATATTCCATGCCCTTGAGCGAAACCTGGGCTGGCACCTTGCGCGGCGATTTCTACTGGCAAGGCGATTCCTATGCGCGGGTGTTCAACGACAAGCCCTACGACCAGCTTCGCGGCTACAGCAATCTCAACATGACGCTGATCTTCACCAACGAAGATGGTTGGCAGGCGATGGCCTATGTGAAGAACGTGTTCGATACCACGGCAATCACCGGCGCCTTCTTGAATACGGACGACACGGGCCTGTCGACCAACGTCTTTGTCACCGACCCGCGTCTGTTCGGTCTGCGCATCACGAAGAACTGGTAATTTATTCTCCCGGATTGCCTGGGCGGCGGAGCGATCCGCCGCCTTTTTATGTGTCCTGCCGCACGTTCAATCCGGCGCAATCAGCGAAAGTTTCGGGAAATAGGACCGGTAGCGAGTAGCATCGCGGGTCATCAGACTGTATCCGGCAACCGCTGCATGCGCTCCGATAAAGAAATCGGGGAGGGGAGAACGCTTCGTTCCGCCTTTCCGCCGGTATGTCACGAACGACTTGCCTGCAAGGAATGCAGCTTCATAGGGAAGCGCTTCTCGCTCGAACATGGTTCTCGGCAGTGCCGCTTCAAGATCTTCGATCCTTGAATACCGCACCGAAACTTCGGCGTAGATGATCGGATTGATGACTAGGCGGTGGCGATCCGCGGCGCGGGCCAGAGCGTCGGCCGACCAGGCATACCACTGCGCATCCTCCGTCATGATGTCGAGAAGGACGTTGGCGTCGACCAGGATAGCCGTCATTTATTCGCCGCGCGTCAACGCCATGATGGCGTCGGTGCTTAGCGCAACGTCGCCCTGACCCCTGAGGTGCGCAACCACGCGAGAGCCTCTGCTCTCCGTCCGGGGGTTGCGGGCGTGGACGATTCGTACACTCTTTCCGTCGAACGTGAATTCCACCTCAGTGTTCGGCAGCAACCCCGCCCGTTCGCGGATGTCTGCGGGAATGGTCACCTGGCCTTTGGATGTGATGCGCATGATTTCTTACTCCTACGGGTAAGAGTAATGATTCTTGGCAGACGGTTCAAGGGAGGTTATAGGATTATATATCAATACTTTAGGACATTTCAGAAAAAAATCCTGAAATAGCTTGACCAGCGCAACGCTCTAGCGTACAGTCGCGTCATCCCCAGAACTGCGCGCCGACCCCAGCCGGGCTTTCCGCCGGGCGGTTTGCGCGCGTTCAAAAAATGGGTTTTTCCAATCCGGGAAGGAGTCTGTCCAAAACGCAGAGCAAAACGCGAATTTTCAATTTTTCTCCGGCGCCCGCCCGTAAACATCTTCAAGGCGCACGATATCGTCTTCGCCAAGATAGCTGCCCGATTGCACTTCTATCAATCGCAGCGGTTCGTCGCCGAGATTTTCCAACCGGTGCGTCGAACCAAGCGGAATGAAGGTGGATTCGTTTTCCTTCAGCGGAAAAACCTTGTCGTCGCATGTCACCTGTGCGGTGCCTTGCACGACAACCCAATGTTCGGCGCGTTTGGCGTGTTTCTGCAGCGACAAACGTCCGCCGGGTTTCACCATGATGTGCTTGACCTGAAACCGGTCGCCCGCATCGACGGTCTGGTAGCTGCCCCACGGCCGATAAACGACAGCATGTGTATCGGATTCATCCCGGCCATTGGCTTTCAGCTTGTCGACGATCAGTTTCACGTCCTGCGAACGCGCCTTGTCCGCCACCAGCACCGCATCGTCGGTGACGACAATGGCCAGATCCTTCGCGCCCACCAGCGCCGTCAACCGGCGTTCCGTGCGCACGAAGCAACCGCTGGCGTTTTCTGTTACCACGTCGCCGATCAGCACGTTGCCGTCGCCATCCTGCGCCGACACATCCCAAAGTGCCGACCAGGAGCCCACATCGCTCCAGCCGATCTCGCAGGGAACGACGGCAGCGCGGGAGGTTTTCTCCATCACCGCATAGTCGATGGAAATGTTCGGCGCCTTGGCGAACGCATCGCGGTCGAGCCGCACGAAGTCGAGATCGCGTTGCGCAGCCGCAACCGCTGCTTTGGCCACGGAAAGGATTGCGGGCTGAAGTTTTGCAAGTTCGTCCAGAAACACATCCGCACGAAAGGCAAACATGCCGCTGTTCCAGCAATAATCGCCGGAGGCGAGATATGTTTGCGCTTTCTGCGCATCCGGCTTCTCGACGAATGCTTCGACTTCGAACGCGCTGCCAACTGCCGCACCACGCCGCTTGATATAGCCATATCCGGTTTCGGCGCGGGTGGGCGTGATGCCGAACGTGACCAGGCGGCCTTCGCGTGCGGCATCGACGGCGGCCAATGCGGCGCGGTGAAAGGCAGCCTCGTCATCGACAAAATGATCGGACGGCAACAACAACACCACGCCTTCCTTGTCCTGTTCGGCGGTGATGAGTGCGGCAACCGCAGCCGCGGGCGCAGTATTGCGCGCCACCGGCTCAAGCACGATCGCAGACGGCTTCACGCCGATCTCCTGCATCTGTTCGGCGACAAGAAAGCGGTGGCCGTCATTGCAGATGAGGGCAGGGGCGGCGGTGCCCGGCATCTGCGCCCTCAGCACCGTGTCCTGGATCATGGTGCGCTCGCCGCGTAGCCGCAGAAGCTGCTTAGGCAGGGCTGCGCGCGACAGCGGCCACAACCGGGTCCCGGAACCGCCAGACAGAACAACGGGATATATAAGGTGCTGCATGTGTTAACGGCCGCTTTGTGCTGGTGGCGTATAAGCCTTCATTCGGGGGCCGTGGGTCAAGTGCCGCAAGATGGATATGCGATGCTTGCGCCTTGTCCGCCGCCAAAGCTGACGCTATCTGAAGGTCACGATGCTGTCGCAACCCAATCCGTCCCGCCGAAAAGCGAGCAAGCCGCGCGGCTTCTTCTCGCTGTTCGCGCGTGCGCCCGCGCCGGAAGAGGCACATCGCATCTATGCCGTCGGCGATATCCACGGACGCGCCGACCTTCTGGATGTGCTGCTGGAGAAGATCGTCCGCGATGCATCGGCGGCTCCTGCCACGCGAAGTCTTGTCTTTGTCGGCGACTATATCGACCGCGGTCCGGATTCATGCGGTGTGATCGAGCGGTTGCTCGATCCGCCGGATGGGTTCGAAACGCATCATCTGCGCGGCAATCACGATCAGGCGCTGCTGGAATTCCTTGAGAAGCCATCAAGTTATCGCACATGGCGGCGCTTCGGTGCGGATGAGACCCTGTTGAGCTACGGCGTGGAGCCGCCGGCCGACACCGAATCCGCGATGGCCTTTGCCCGTGACGAATTGGCGGAGAAGCTGCCGGCGACACATCTGAGGTTTTTGCAGGATCTGCAGCCCTTTGTGCAGATCGGCGCCTACCATTTCGTCCATGCAGGGGTGCGCCCGGGATTGCCGCTCGAAGACCAATCGCTCGAAGACATGATGTGGATCAGGGGCGAATTTCTCGATTGCGAGGACGATTTCGGCAAGGTGATCGTGCACGGGCATACGCCGGGCGAAAAACCCGTCTGCCGCGCCAACCGGATCGGCATCGATACCGGCGCCTTCGCCACCAACTGCCTGACTGCGGTGGTATTGGACGGGGTGGGTGCGCGGTTTCTCAACACCTGAATATTAATTTGCCGTGTCCGGCAGGTAACGCTGTCCCGTTATGAAACTTTCTTTTTGCGATCGGAAAACCGTTATGGGGCCCACCTGATCGTCACGGTCCCTGTGCGAGGTGTGATCGAAGTGGACCAGATGTAGCCGGAACACTAGAGGATTCCACAATGGCTCGCGAAGTTCCGCCGTTCCAAAGGCATCCGGACCGCTGGTTCAATTCTTAACAGAGGCCGTCCTGTGGCCGGTTCCGATTAACCCCTTAACCCCGCTCAACTTGCGATTTCCCGGGTGGTCGCCCTATGTTCCGCGGGACAGCGTGCGGGACTTATCCCAGTCATAGTAGGGCGTCACGTTTCCGGAGTGGTAAGCGTTCTTATGCCAAAGCTCTGGAAGCTGGCGAGGTGTTGGTAAAATGCAGAGTTGGAAAGTTCAGCTGTTCAGCTATCTGAGCAGCACATGGCAGTATAGGTGGTACGGCGTTGCGGCTGCCTGGTTTATCTGCCTCGCAGGCTGGATAGGTGTCGGCCTCATTCCGGACCAATACCAATCGGAAGCCAAAGTTTACATCGACACAGACACGTTGCTGCGGCCGTTGCTGAAGGGCCTCGCTGTGAGCAACGACCCGGATCAGCAAGTTTCCGTCATGTTGCGCACGCTCATCACGCGTCCGAACATCGAACAGGTGATCCGCTTGACGGACCCGCATGCCGCGTCGCTACCGCCCGCCGCGATGCAGGACAGGATTACCGCCGTGCAGAAAGACGTCAGCCTGCGTTCGCTTGGGGCGAAGAATCTGTTCGGCGTCGCCTTCACCAGCCGCGATCCGGCTTATGCCCAAGCTGTTACGCAGTCGTTGGTTTCGATCCTGGTCGATTCCAACGTGGGCGATCAACGGCGCGACGTGGAAGGCGTGCAATCGTTCATCAGCGAACGCGTGGCCGAATATGAGCGGCTGTTGCGGGAAACCGAAAAGCGCCGCGCCAACTTCAAGGCCGCCAACCTCGAATATTTTGTCGCCGGCGGAACCGATACCCGCCTCGACAAGGCCAAGGCGGATTTGGCCGCCGCACAGGCCGATCTCGATGCCGCCACGACACGCCGCAATTCGATCATGGCGCAGCTTAACGGAACGCCTGCGGTCCTGAATGTCGCTGCCGCCGCGCCGATTATTCTCAACAGCAATTCTGGCGGGCGCGGAACGGCTCTGGCGGAAGCCGAGGCGCGATTGGAAGATTTGCGTTCGCGTTTCACGGATTCTTACCCCGACGTCGTCGCCACGCAGAAGCTGGTCGATCGTCTGAAGGCGGAAGCGGCGAAGAACAGCGCCGGCACCGCGAACGATGGGTTCCATCAGGGAATTTCCAATCCTGTCTACGTGGCGCTGAGAGCAAAACTCTCCGATGAGCAGACAAATGTTGCGTTGGGCCAGCATCGCGTTTCGCAGGCGCAGGCCGATCTCGAAAACACCAAGCGCATGATGGAAAAGGCGATCATCGTCGAACGGCAGTATGCCGATCTGGATCGCGATTACGAAGTGCTGCACAAGCAGTATGAGGAGCTTCTGCAACGCCGCGAATCTGCGCGTCTCTCACAGGCCGTGGGCGATCAGCAATCTTCGATGGTGTTCCGTATCGTCGAACCTCCGCAGCAGCCCGAACACCCGATCGCGCCCAATCGCATCCTCTTCAATTCCGCGGTCCTGCTATTCGGATTGGGCGGCGGCATTGCGGTTGCGTTCCTTCTCGGTCTGAACGCCGAGCGGTTCGTGGTCAGCGATCAGCTTCGCGCCGCCTTCGATATTCCCATCATCGGCATTATTTCCAATGTCCGTCACGCGGCCGATGCCGAAAGGATGCGCAAGGCTGTGATAGCCGTTTCCGGTGCCGTAGCGCTTTTGTTAATCGGCTACGTCACAATATTGCTTGTTTTCCAGTCCTCTGTCGCGCCTGCCGCGGGAGTCGCGCTATGAGCGAGAGCACAGAACGCCTGAATCTGATACAGCGCGCCGCCAAGCGTCTGGCGGACCAACCCGTTGCCGAAACGCGGCCGGCTGTTGAACCGCCTGTGATGCGCCGGGAGCCTGTGGCGGCCCCCCCGCCGCCGCCAGTGGCCCCTGCGCCGCGCACGGAGCGCACCGAAACTGCCGCTCCTCGGGTCAATGGTTCTGCCCAGCCTGCCGTTGCGGGAAGCCATCCGGTGCGTTTGAACCTGATGCGCATCCGCCAGTCGCAGATCGTGACACCGGATAACACCTCGTCCACCACTTACAACGAGTTCCGGGCGATCAAGCGCAAGCTCATTCCCATGGCGCGCGGAAGCGGCGTCGGCGGCACGATGGTCAACAACCTCTTCATGGTGACGAGCGCTCTTCCAGGCGAAGGCAAGACGTTCACCGCCATGAACCTCGCCATCAGCCTCGCCGCCGAACGGAACCTCAACGTCATCCTGATCGATGGCGACGTGGTGCGTTCTTCGCTCGAAGCCTATTTCGACGGCGCGAATGGCCGTGGCCTTACGGAACTGCTGAACGGGAAGTGCCAGGATGTGAACGAAGTGATGCATCGCTGCGTCGACGTTCCCAATCTCCGCATCATATTCGCGGGCAAGCACGATGCCGGGTCGCCCGAACTTCTGGCTTCGAAGCGCATGGCCGACATCAGTCGCGATCTGGCGACACGCTATCCCGACCGCATCATCATTATCGATGCGCCACCAGTGTTGGCCGCCGCTGAACCGGCGGCGCTCGTCGCGCATATGAACCACGTCATCATGGTGGTCGCGGCTCAGCATCCGTCGCGCCATCATATCGAGGAGGCGCTCACCCGCATTTCCTCGGCGCGCAATGTGATGATGCTGTTCAATAAGTCGCCGCAATGGCGTCACACGTCTGCGGCCTCGTACTATTACTACTACCGGAAAGATACCGAAGCCGCGTCGGGCTGAGGTCGAGGTACGCGTATGTACACGGAATTTTATGGCCTGACGGGCGAACCCTTCCTGCTCACGCCGGATCACAAGTTTTATTTCGACAGTACCGTCCATTCGCAGGCCATGGCGCATCTGAGCTACGGCCTCAGCCGTGGCGAGGGATTTATCGTCATCACCGGTGAGGTCGGCGCGGGCAAGACGACGATCGTCAAGCATCTGATGTCGACGATCGATCCCGACAAGATTGTGGCCGCGCATGTGGTAACCACGCTGCTTGCCGGTTCCGAACTCCTGCGCATGGTCGCAGCCGCATTCGGTATCAAGGACATACCTGCGGACAAGGCTTCGATGCTGCTGCGTTTGCAACGCTTCTTCGAAACGCTCTATCGGGACGGCCGGCGGGCGTTACTTGTTGTGGACGAGGCGCAGAATCTTTCCATCGAGGCGCTGGAAGAGCTGCGCATGCTGTCGAACTTCCAGGTCGGCAATGCCGCGCCGTTTCAAAGCTTCCTGGTCGGCCAGCCGCAATTTCGCGACGTCATCGCCCATCCGGATCTCGAACAGCTTCGTCAGCGGGTGATCGCTTCCTACCACCTGGGGCCGATGAGTCGCGCCGAATGCGGCGAATATTTGCCCCATCGCTTGAAGCATGTCGGTTGGCAGAACGATCCCGTCTTCGAAGAAAGTGCGGTCGATGCAGTCTACGACCACACCTCAGGAATTCCGCGTCAGATCAACACACTGTGCAATCGCCTTTTGCTGCTCGGCTTCCTCGACAATCTGCATCGCTTTACCGGCGAGGACGTGAACAAGGTGGCGGCCGACCTGCGGGCCGAGAATTCTGCCCGACAGGGCAGCGCGCCTTCCGCACCTCCTGTGAGCTTCAGTGAGGGCGAGCATCTCGAACGTGGCGTCTCGTCGGGCGATCTTGCCTTTCGTGTCAGCGAACTCGAAAAACGTCTTGCTCGGCAGGACAAGTCTCTGCGCCAGATTGCATCTGCGTTTTACGATCTTCTCGGCTTCAGCAGCGGACCCGATTCTCGTCCGCGTGGTTGAAGGCGGACGATGAACCAGCTTGCCAGATTTTCCGACAGTGCCGAGACCATCGAGGGATGGTCTATGCGGCCGCTCGGTTGTACCAGCGAGGCAAATGCCCTGACGGTCGATGTGGAAGACTATTTCCAGGTCGAAGCATTCGCGGGGTTGATCGATCGTGAGCAATGGACAAGCTATGAATGCCGTGTCGAGCGCAATATCGACCGGATTCTTGCGATGTTCGAACGGGCAGGGGCGACGGCGACCTTTTTCACCCTTGGCTGGATTGCAAAGCGGCATCCTGTCGTTATCCGAAAGATTGTCGATGCGGGACACGAACTCGCTTCGCACGGAACGATGCATTATCGCGCCGCCGCGCAGTCGCCGGAAGATTTCCGGCAGGACGTCGTTTCCGCAAAGGCTTTGTTGGAAGACCTAAGCGGCACCGAGGTAAAGGGTTATCGCGCACCATCGTTTTCGATCACGCGCGATACGCTTTGGATCCTCGACGAGTTGGAGCAAGCCGGTTACCGCTATAGTTCCAGCACCTATCCGATCCATCACGATCTCTACGGCATCCCGGAGGCTCCGCGCTTTGCCTTTCGGCCCTTCGGTGATCGTGACTTTCTCGAAATCCCAGTCACCTCAGTTCGCCTGTTCAACACAAACCTTCCCTGCGGCGGAGGCGGATACTTCCGGCTCTTGCCTTATTGGATGAGCAAGTTTGGCCTTGGCCGTGTGCGCAAGGCGGACGGCCAGCCGTGTATGTTTTATTTCCATCCATGGGAGATTGACCCCGACCAGCCGCGTATTCCAGGCGCCTCGTTCAAGACGCGTGTGCGTCACTACACAAATCTGGGGCGGATGGAAAAGCGGCTCGTCAAATTGCTCGATGCGTTTGAATGGCAGCGCATCGACCATGTCTATCCTATCGTCGGGACGCAAGGCTGAACATCCGTGGAAATCCTGTTCCTCAGCCATCGCATCCCGTTTCCGCCCAATAAAGGCGAGAAGATTCGTGCGCACGCGATCATTGCCCATCTTGCGCAGCATCATACTGTGCATATCGGCGCCTTTGTGGATGATCCTGCCGATCTCGAACATGCCGATGCATTACGTTCGCTCGCGGGCGGCGAATGTTTTCTCCCGGCGCTAAGTCCGAAACTTGTCTATCCAATGGGGTTGGCAGCGCTCTTTACCGGCGGCCCGATCACTACGTCTTATTTCGGCAGCAAAGCTATGGAGTCCTGGGTGACTAGGCTTCTCGTCGAACGTCACATCGACTGCGCCTACGTGTTCAGTTCCGCGATGGCGCCCTATCTTATGCATCGCCGCAATTTCGATCCCGGCAAGGTCGTGCTCGATCTCGTGGACGTCGATTCCGACAAATGGCGGCAATATTCCGAAGCCTCGTTCGGCCCCAGGCGCTGGCTCTATCGTCGCGAGGCCGACACGTTGTTGCAGCTTGAACGTGCCGCTGCCGCACATTTCGGCGCCACGCTGCTTGTTTCGCCTTATGAAGCGCAAACTTTCGAACATCTGGCGCCGGAATCGGTGGGCCGCATCCACAGTGTCGCCAATGGGGTCGATCTGGAAATGTTCTCCAGCAATCACAATTTCCCCAATCCGTTCCCGAAGGGCGAGATCCCACTGGTGATGACGGGCGCAATGGATTATCGGCCAAACGTCGATGGTGCGCTTTGGTTTGCGAAGTCCGTCATGCCGCTCGTCACGGCGCGGTTGCCACAAGCTCGTTTCTATGTGGTGGGTTCCAAACCCGGCCGCGCACTGACTTCTGCGAACCTGCCACGCGTGACGGTGACCGGCCGCGTTCCCGATGTGCGTCCTTATATCGCCCATGCTGCCGCAAGCGTGGCGCCGTTGCGCATCGCGCGCGGTGTGCAGAACAAGGTTCTGGAGGCGATGGCACAGGAAAAGCCGGTGGTCGCCACCCGTGCTGCCTCCCGAGCGTTGGACGCGCAGCCCGGGCGGGATTTTTGGCTGGCCGACGAGCCGGGCCTTTTTGCGGATGCTGTCGTCGCGGCGGCGATGGGACCGGAACGCTCCCGCGTCGCGGCCAATGGGCGGCGTTTTGTTGAACAGCGGCACGACTGGTCCCGCAACCTCGCCGATCTCGATGCATTGTTGGAGACGGCTGCGGGAAAGGTTAATGCTGTTGCACCTTTGCATTCCCGGGCAGAACCCGACCAATCTCAAAACGTCCCGCTGGCAGGAACAATCTAATGGCCGAAGCCGTGATGACCGACGCACAGTCTGGTGCGAAAACCCTGTGGCTTCGCCATGCGGCCGCCTTCGCAGTGCTGATAGCGCTGATTGCCATTCTCTTTTGGCCCAATATATCTGCGGCATTGACTGTGTACTGGGTTTCGCCGACCTTTTCGCACTGCTATCTCATCCTCCCCATTTCGGCCTGGCTGGTATGGAACAAGCGCGACCAGTTGCGCCTGATGCAGCCATCGATTTATCTGCCCGCGCTTATATTGATGATCCCGCTGGCCGTTGGTTGGTTCCTGGGTCACCTGATGGCGATCAATGAGGTGCAACAATTTGCATTGATGGCCATGGTGCAGGTGCTGATCCTCACCATTTTCGGCTGGCCGGTTTATCGCGTGCTGATGTTTCCCGCGCTGTTTCTGTTCTTTCTGGTGCCCACAGGCGAATACCTTGTTCCGCCGCTACAGGTGTTCACCACAAAGTTCATCACGGTGTTTCTTTCGCTGATGGGCATTCCTTATTACGCGGAAGGCACGATCATCGAACTCGCCAATGGGCGCTATCAAGTCGAGGAGGCGTGCGCAGGGTTGCGCTTTCTCATCGCTACTATTGCGTTGGGTGCACTCTATGCGCACCTGACTTACCGGAAGTGGCCGAAAATCATTCTCTTCCTGGCGGCGTGCATTGTCGTGCCGATTATCGGAAACGGCTTTCGGGCGCTCGGTATCGTTTTGCTGGCGCACTACAGCGATAATCGTATCGCCGTCGGATTTGACCATCTTGTCTATGGTTGGGGCTTTTCGGTTGCCATCATGCTTCTTTTATTCTTCGTGGGTGCGCGGTATCGCGATGAATTTCCACCCGCGAAGGCGCCCGAGAAAGCCGCACCTACCGCTTCAACCGGCGCGTTGCTCGTGGCCTTGATAATCGCTGCTGTCGCCGTTTCCGCCGCCCCCGCTTACGCCATGTGGCGAGAGAACCGCCCACTTACCATCGACGCATCGGCGTTCGCTGTGCCGCCGCAATATCCGGGGTGGGAGACCGCTCGGGCCACGGAAGCCTGGACACCGAAATTCGGTGGGCAGGACGCAAGGCTGGCTTATAGCCTCAGCCGAGGCAGTTTCGCGAACCCACCGGTCGATGTGTTCATTTACTACTACGGACGCGCGCGTGGCGGACGCTCCCTCATCGAATCCACAAACAAGATGTGGGACGAGGAGCGTTGGAACGCCGTAAGCTCGACAAGGTTGACGGCAAATGTCGGCAAGACACCCGTCCCCTTCCGCGAACTGGAAATTGCCTCCGTCATGCAGCACCGCCTTGTCTGGTGGACTTATTGGGCGCGGGGCAAGTTCACCACAAGCGGTCTCGACGTGAAGATAAAGCGACTCGAAGGCGCCTTCGCCGGTAGGGATGGCAGCGCACTTGTTGCGGTTTCTGTCCCTGTGGAATCAGGTACGGAAGAGCAGGCGCGTCAACAATTGGCAGATGCTCTTTCTGCGATGGGCGATCTTCCTGTCCGCTTAGAGCGTGCGCAGGCGCACTGAGCAAACATCATGTGCGGCATCTCCGGCTGGTTCGATACACAAGGCGAGCGCCCTCCCAACAAGGGGCTCCTAAAAGCGATGAACGACGCGATCTACCATCGCGGACCCGATGGCGAAGGGTTTCATTTCGCGCCGGGTATCGCGTTCGGGCATCGTCGCCTTGCGATCATCGACCTGTCGACAGGCGACCAGCCGAAATTCGACGAAAGCGGCAATATCTGCATCGTTTTCAACGGAGAAATTTTCAACTATCGCGAACTGCGCAAGGAGTTGCAGGAAAAACAGCACCGTTTCCTCACTGCCTCCGACACGGAAGTCATCCTTGAGGCGTGGAAGGAGTGGGGACGAGATTGTGTCAACCGTCTTTCCGGACAGTTCGCCTTTGCGCTGTGGGATACGAAGGAGCGCACGCTGTTCTTGGCGCGCGATCGGCTCGGTGAAAAACCTCTCTACTACGCGTTTTTGCCCGATCGTACTTTCATATTCGGTTCCGAATTGAAGGCGCTGGCACAACATCCCGATCTGCCCCGCAAGATCGACCCTTGCGCTATCGAGGAGTTCTTTGCGCTCGGTTACATCTGCGATCCACGCACGATCTATGAGGGGGTGCAGAAGCTGCCGCCCGGACACACCCTGACCATCACACGCGGGCAGGCTCCAAAACTCGCCCAATACTGGGATCCCAAGCCGGGCCACAACGACTGCAAGACGTTCGATGACGCGGCACACAGTCTTCTCGGTCGCCTAAGCGCTGCGGTGAAATCCCAGCTTGTGGCCGATGTTCCGGTCGGCGCCTTCCTTTCGGGCGGCACCGATTCCAGCGCGACCATGTCTTTGATGGCGAAGGCATGCAGCCACCCGGTCGAATGTTTCACCATCGGCTTCGACGATCCGAAGTTCGATGAAAGGCCTTATGCGGCGCAAGTTGCTCAACGCTATGGTGGGCGGCAACACATCGAGGTAATGACGGGGCACGAGACCGATATTGTCGAGTTGCTGCCGGGAATCTTCGACGAACCGTTCGGCGACAGCTCGGCACTCCCGACCTATCAGGTGGCGAAGCTGGCCTCCCGGCACGTCAAGGTCTCGCTTTCCGGCGATGCCGGCGATGAATTGTTTGCGGGCTACCGCCGTTATGCATTTCATGGACGCGAAGAAGCCTTGCGTAACCTTCTTCCGCAGGCGGTGCGTAGACCGGTATTCGGCCTCCTGGGTGCGATCTATCCGCAGATCGATTGGGCGCCACGTATATTTCGTGCGCGTCAGACGTTCCGCGAACTGAGCCAGGATACGGCCCATGGCTATTTCCACAACGTCTCGGTCGTCTCCGACGATCTGCGTTCAAGACTTTATTCAGATAGTTTGCGCAAGGATCTCGCCGGTTATCATGCGGTCGACGTCATCGAGCGCCATCTGAAGAATGCACCGCTCGAAGACCCCGTCGGCAAGGCGCAGTACGTCGATTTAAAGACATGGTTGGTCGGCGACATCTTGGTGAAGGTGGACCGCACCGCCATGGCCAACAGCCTTGAGACGCGTGTGCCAATGCTCGATCCACGTTTCGTGGAATGGGCGCTTGCGCTCAAGCCGGAATTCAAGCTCGCGAACGGAGAAGGTAAGCGGGTCCTCAAGCGCGCATTGGAGCCACTGCTGCCGCACGATTTGCTTTACCGCAGCAAGCAGGGTTTCTCTGTTCCGCTCGCCGATTGGTTCCGCGGCACGATGGGCGAGCATTTCCGTCTAGCCATGCAGGGCGAAGGCGGCCTTGCCGCTTCGGGGTATTTCAACATCGGTATGATCGACACGATGATCGCGCAGCACAGAACTGGCGCACGCGATCACAGCCGAACGCTTTGGCTGCTTTGGATGTTCCAACGGTTTCTTGAGCGCGAGACGGCAGCACCCGCGAAAGTCGCAGCGAGCGTCTGATTTCAGGGACCGTTCAGCCGGCTTTCCCACGCATAAGCGGATCGCACGATCAGATCGAGATCGTCGAATTCCGGTTGCCAATTCAGCGTCGATTTCAGGCGTTCGGAATTGGCGACGATGGCGGGAGGATCGCCTGGCCGGCGCTCTTCTTCGCGTACAGGGAGCGGCCGGCCGCTGATGCGTTCCACCGCACGTACCACCTCGCGTACCGAGAAGCCATGACCATAACCCGCGTTGCAAACGAGCGAGGGTCCGCTTTCCCGGAGATGATCAAGCGCCAGGAGATGCGCTTCGATCAGGTCCATTACATGGATGTAGTCGCGCACGCCCGTTCCATCGGCGGTTGGAAAATCGGTGCCAAAGATTCCGAGGTGCGGAACCCGCCCCAACGCCGCCTGGCAGGCGCGCTTGATGAGGTGCGTTGCACGCGGAGTCGATTGTCCGGTGCGGCCATTTCCGTCGGCACCGGCGACATTGAAATAGCGCAGTGCCGCATAACGGAAATCGTGTGCTGCGGCCGTATCGCGGAGCATCCATTCCGTCATTAGCTTCGAACGACCATAGGGATTGATGGGATCTGTCGGCGCATCTTCCGAAACCGGCATCGCCTCCGGCGTGCCGTAAACAGCGGCGGTCGATGAAAACACAAAGTTCTGAACGCCTTCGGCAACGCAAGCCTCGATCAGGTTGCGCGAGGCCGCCGTGTTGTTGGCATAGTAGAAGAGGGGGTTCTCTACGGACTCCGGCACCACGACCGAGCCTGCAAAATGAATCACGGCTTCGATATTCAGGTCTTGAATGGTATCGCGTACCAGCCGGACATCGGCGACATCCCCTTCGATGAAGGTGGCATCTTCCGCCACCAGCCCACGCACCCCCGTGCAGAGATTGTCGAGGACGACAGGGTGTTCCCCCCGATCCACCAGGGCGTGGACCATATGGCTGCCGATATAGCCAGCCCCGCCGGTGACAAGAACGCTCA
>DASZYI010000177.1:0-2884 GCA_035545475.1 Rhizomicrobium sp. | reverse complement strand
CGTAGCAATGCGCGTAATCGCCGGGAACAGTGCGATTGGCCAGCATCGTCGATGCCGTCAGGAGGTTGAAGAAGATATAATAGTCTTCCAGCGTCTGGTAATGCATGTAGTTGCCGCCGATGCTGAAATTCAGCGGGCCGGAGAAATTGGAAGACAATCGGATTTCCTGATTGAATTGCCACGCACCTTCCTGAGAAAGGTCGCTGCCGACCATTTTGGTGGAGCAGCCCAATTGCGGATCGCAGAAGACTCCATTTGGCGAGATGCTGGGGTTGGATTCCGTGCCCGAATCCAGCCCGAACAAACCAGGTTCGGTGTTGAACCGGTTGAAGTCTTGCGTCGATTGCAGTCTGTCTTTGCTATAAGCCGTTTGCGAAGTGAGCGTCAGCTCCGGCGTGACGTTGAAGTCGGCATTGAACTCGATGACATCGTTTTTCGCTCGATAGGTCGGAGAAAGATCGGACTCGATAACCCGCATGTTGTGAGATTGCGTTTTGCTGGCGTAGGGATCGACTTGATTGAGAAGATAGCCGCCGGGAGCGCCGCCACCGAAGCCGTTGAAGATGAATTCATTGGCGAAGACAAACGGGATTGCCTGCCCGTTCGGTGTCTGAAACGCATCGTCAGAGTAGAACGAGGTGGGCTTGCAGCCCTGGCTGAGGAAGGCGCGCCAATAGGCGGACTGGTTGATCACGCTGCCGTCGATCGCCGGGAGATTGGTGATGTCGAGACCGTCCACCGATTCCGGGCCGTTGTCTTTCTTGCAAAGCTGCTTGGCCGAACGGACGCGATCGTCCTTTTCGTCGAAATGTTCCCAGACGAGATAGGCTTGCAGCCGCTCCATCGGCTTGAACCCGATGGTCAACCGGCTTGACCAGAGATCGCGGCCGTCAATCGACTTCTTTGTCGTGTCGTTGAACGAATAGCCGTCTCTTTTCGTCCACTCGCCCGCGAGGCGGACGGCGAGCTTGTCCTCATAGACCGGCACGTTGAGCATGCCTTCGAGGCGGCGGTTGTTGTAATTGCCGACATCGACGGAGGCCATCGCCTCCCAATGATCCGTGGGCTTGGCGGAGGCGACGTTCACCACACCGGCGGTCGCGTTGCGGCCGTAAAGCGTTCCTTGCGGGCCGCGAAGAACCTCGACCTGGGCGACGTCGAAGAATTCCTGCTCGAAGAAGTGATTGCGGATGAACGGCGTATCGTTGAAGGCGACGGCCACCGCCGGATCGGTCGCCACCGAAATCGCCTGTGTGCCGATGCCGCGAATTTGGATGCTGTAACCGGTGAAGTTCGTTTTCGTGAATGTAAGGTTGGGGACGTTCTTCACCAGATCGGGACCGCCGGCCGTTTGTGTGGCTGTGAGCTGTTCCTGGCTCATCGCGGTGATCGCGATGGGAACGCTTTGCACATCGACACCGCCGAGTTTGGACGATGTAACCGTGACCGTTTCGACGGAGGTGTTGCGCGGGGCAAGTTGCGCGAGTTGCACGGGCTCCACGTCGACGGAGGATTCCTGCTGCGTGATGCCGAGCGCGCCCGAAGATTGGCGATAGATGTTGAAGCCGGTGCCTTTCAGGATGCGTGTTAGCGCCTCGTCCGGCGCGATGTCGCCTTTGACGCCGCCCGTCTTCACGCCCTTGATGGCGCTGGAGGAGACGACGAGTTCGACACCGGCCTGTTTCACATAGGCATCGAGCGCGGATTTGAGATCGCCCGCGGGGATGTTGAAATCATGTGCTGCGGCAGGCACGGCGAACAGGGCCGCGGCGCTGCACAGGAAGATCGATTTTGCGGACAGGCGTTTCATATTTCCCCCTCGGAATTTCACGGTGCGATGACGATTTGGTCGGCGCCGGTTTTGACGTTGAGTTTCAGGACGTGCTGCGCGACATCGACGAAGGCCGCCACATTGTTAGTGTGGAACGTGCCGTCGATGGTGAGGCCCGCGGTTTGCGGATTTTCGATGACGAGTTTCTTGCGGTTGTAACGGTTGAAGGCGTCTGCCGCTTCGCCGAGCGTGGTGTTGTTGAAGACGAGAAGACCAGTGCGCCAGGCCAGATCGTTTTCGATGCGCCGCGTGGGCGTTTTGCGCACCGATAGCGAATTGTTTGTCGCCACCGCCACGTCGCCGGGCGTGAGAATGGCGGAATGGGTTTTGTCTTCGGCATCGGGGGCATCGATGCGGGCGCGGCCTTCGAGCAGCGAAACGTCGACGCGTTCGCCGGTTTCGCGGATGACGAATTTGGTGCCGAGATCGGTGACGCGGTGCTTGCCGATTTCCACCACGAAAGGATGGGCGGCATCGTGCTTGATGTCGAAATAGGCCTCGCCCTTGTCGAGCCAGACTTTGCGTCCCTGATCGCTTTGGGCGACGCGCAGCACCGTATCGGTATTGAGTTCGATGCGGCTGCCATCGCTCAAGGTGAGGATCTTGCGGTCGCCGACGGCCGACGCATAGACCTTCTGCTTCGGCGCGAACGCATTCTGCGCCGCGAAAGCAACGAGGCCGATAGCAGCGAGGGCTGCGACGGCTTTTGCCGTGCGCGGCACCAGTTTCGCCCGCGATGCGATTTCGGCGCGATTGGTGCGCAATACTGCCAGGCGATTGGTGCTTTCCCACGCCGCATCCATGCGCCAGAAGGCGATGGCATGTTCGGCACGTTCGGCGAGCCAGGCGTCGAGCGCTTGCTGATCGGATTGCGACCAATCTTCCGAAGTGCGGCGCGCGATGACAAGGGCTGCGGCGCGGCGTTTGATGTCGTGCGCGTTGCCGGTGGTTTCGCTCATGGGCGCCTGCGCATGTCGGTTGGTTCGGAAAAGAGAAGTTCGGCGAGATCGAACAAACCTTCGGCGAGATATTCCTTCACCGTTTCTTCGCCGA
>DASZYI010000176.1:0-4912 GCA_035545475.1 Rhizomicrobium sp. | reverse complement strand
CGTCGCATCAGATTGGCATGGCTTTTGGCGATCAGATCGAAGGCCTCGGTCTTGCCGTCCTTATCCAGGATCGACCGCCGTGCGCGGGACAGATCGTAGAGCGTCTCGCGCGCGGCCTCTTCGCGAACAAGGCTTTGCACCCAAAGCACCGCCGCCAGACGTTCACCGGTCAGGACGGGCGTCACGCAGTGCAGCGTCGTGGCCGGATAAAGAACGGCGCTTCCGGCAGCCAGACGAATACCGTTTTCGTCGCCGGAAATGGACAACGCTCCGCCGCTATAGGATTCCGGATCGCTCAGGAAAATTGTCATGGCGAGATCGGTACGCAGACGTCCGCCGCCTGCCGCCATCAGCGCATTGTCGATATGCGTGCCGTATTCCATGCCGGGCCGATACCGGCTGAACATGATTTGGGTCGTCGCCCGCGGCAGCGCCGCCATGTTGAAAAGCTCGCTGCGGGCCAATGCTTCGGCAATCATGCGGCGGGGCGCCTCGACTTGCGGCCCGACCGCCTGCTCGTTGTTTTTCACCAGCCGCGCGTGTTGGCCGGCGGTGCTGCTTCCGTCTTGCCATTGGGCGGCGCCAAGCGCGTCCCTTATGCGCGTCACTTCGATGGGATTCAGCAGATCGTTGAGGATCACAATCACGGTTTGCCCCTTCCGGCAGCCATCCTATAGCCTTGAGGCCGAGCGTGAAACGAGGCTGCGATGAAGGCCATCCGGTTCGAGAAGACAGGCGGCCCCGATGTGCTGGAGTACAAGGATGTCGACCTGGCGCCGCCGGGACGGGGCCAGGCGCGCGTGCGCCACACCGCCATCGGCGTCAATTTCATCGATACCTATCATCGCTCGGGTCTTTACCCGGTAGCCCTTCCCTCTGGTCTCGGCATGGAAGCGGCGGGCCTTGTCGAAGCGATCGGCGACGGCGTGACCGGCCTGTCGATTGGCGACCGCGTCGGCTATTGCGGAGGCCCCATCGGCGCCTATGCCGAAGCGGCCAACGTTCCGGCAGACCGGCTTGTGCATTTGCCGGGCTCGGTTTCGGATGAAGTCGCGGCCGCCTCGCTGCTCAAAGGCATGACCGCGCAATATC
The DNA here is from genome assembly GCA_035545475.1 of Rhizomicrobium sp. Taxonomy (GTDB): domain Bacteria; phylum Pseudomonadota; class Alphaproteobacteria; order Micropepsales; family Micropepsaceae; genus Rhizomicrobium. Next base: position 3,820 of record DASZYI010000176.1, on the reverse strand, counting down.
TCCTGAAGCGCACCTATCCGGTGAAAAAGGGCGAGACGATCCTTTTCCATTCGGCAGCAGGTGGCGTGGGTCTAATTGCCGGCCAATGGGCCAAGCATCTGGGCGCCACCGTCATCGGCACGGTTGGGTCCGACGACAAGATCGCGCTCGCCCGGAGCCATGGCTACGACCATGTCGTCAATCTGCGCCAGGCAAGCTGGGTCGACCGCGTGCGTGAAATCGCGGGCGGCGGGTTGCCGGTCGTGTACGACTCCGTCGGCAAGGACACGTGGGACGGCTCGCTCGATTGCCTTCGTCCGCGCGGAATGATGGTGAGTTTCGGAAATTCGTCCGGCGCGGTCGCATCGTTCTCGCCGGGAATCCTCAGCGCGAAGGGCTCGCTCTATCTCACCCGCCCCACACTCGCCCATTACATTGCGACGCGTACGGAACTGCAAGAAACCGCCAACGACCTGTTCGATGTCATTGCGAAAGGCGCGGTGACCATCGAAATCAATCAGCGATTCAAGCTGGCCGATGCGCGCGCCGCACATGAAGCGATGCATTCGCGGCAAACGACCGGCGCAACGATTCTGATGCCCTGATTATTCGGCGGCTTCCTTCGCCGGTTCACGCAGATAGATCGAGCGTTTGGGTCTGGCCATCACCCGCTGCACCATCGGCACGAAAGCCTCAAGCGGCATCGTGTCGTATTTCGGATCGAACGCGTTCTGATCGTGACGCGCGCAGAACATCGCGGTGCGTTCGAAACAGGGATGCCCACGAAACTGCTCGCGCATATTCCGGTCGAGCCCCAGATAGTGGAAGAAATAATAACCCTGGAAGATTCCGTGGTGCTGCAACATCCACCAGTTTTCTTCCGAAACGAAGGGCTTGAGGATCGTCGCGGCCAACTCGGCATGGTTCTGCGACGCCAGCGTGTCGCCGATATCGTGCAGCAGCGCGCAGACGACATATTCCTCATCCATACCGTCGCGATGGGCGAGGCTCGCCGATTGGAGCGAATGCTCCATCCGGTCGACGGCAAACCCGCCGCAGTCGCCTTCCAAAAGCTTCAGATGGGCAATGACGCGATCCGCCAACCCCTTGTTGAAGTTCATCGCCGCCATGCCGATCTTCATCCAGTCTTCCTGGGTGCCGTCCGTCATGGCGTGGAATTGGGCACGGTCTGTGGGGTGTTCGGTCATGGATGGGCCTTTCACGGTTCTGCTGACGCCAGTTTCTGCCTCCCCCGCATGAGGGTCAATTGGCCGACGCTTGGCCAAGGTTCCGGAGCAAGGTTAAGGTCTGGCAAGCTTGAGTCGAGGGACAATCATGCCGTTGAAAAGAGTGCGCCAACCGCTGGAACAGGGCCTGGAAAAGCTGCTTTTCGCCAGCCGCTGGCTGATGGCGCCGTTCTATTTCGGCCTTGTTCTCGCCCTGGTGGGGCTGATGGTCGTCTTCGTCCACGACATCATTGAAGCCGTCCCCGGCCTTATCGAAGTCGGCGAAAGCAATGTGGTCGTGATGGTTCTCACCCTGATCGACCTGTCGCTCGCGGCCAATCTTCTCCTGATGGTGATCTTTTCCGGCTACGAGAACTTCGTCTCCAAGATGGATGTGGCCGACCACCCCGACCGGCCGTCCTGGATGGGCAAGGTCGATTTCTCCGGCATGAAGTTGAAGCTCATTGCCTCCATCGTCGCGATCTCGGCAATCCAGCTCCTGAAGGCCTTCATGTCGGTGAAGGACTATTCCAAGGAAGACCTGCTCTGGATGGTGATCATCCATGTGGTGTTCGTCGTTTCCGGCGTCTTGCTTGCGATGATGGATTGGATAACCGAACGCGGCGAAGTGCCGGAAATCCGCCGCGAACACGAGCACCACGCGGGATAAGGTAGGCCAGGCCCCATAGTAAGGGCCAGCTTGAAGACCAGCATCCGTTATGGTAATATGCCGTCATGGGTGAAATGCGGAAAATCACAGTCGAGGTGGCGAAAAAAGACCTCGAACACGCCCAGAGCTACAGTGGTGAAGGCGTGACGGAAACGATCCGTCATGCCCTCAAGAAATACGTGACCCTGGAGGCGCAGCGCGAACTGCGCAAATTGCGCGGCACCTTTCGCTTTTCGATCGATCTCGACGAATTGCGGGCCGACCGCGAATGATCGCTGTCGATAGCTCGACGTTGATTGCATATATAAATGGCGATACTGGCCCCGATGTCGATCGTTTCGATAGCGTCATCGGCAACAATGATATTGCGTTGCCACCAGTGGTCCTTACCGAAGTTCTATCCCAACCGAACCTGCCCTCAGGGCATTGGCAAATGATCCGCGAGATTCCACTTTTGGAGATCGACAAGGATTATTGGCTACGCGTGGCAGAAACTCGCAAATACATCCTTTCGCGCAAGCTGCGTGCGCGATTGGCCGACACGCTCATCGCGCAATCCTGCATCGATCACGACGTCGCGCTTATCACGCGCGACACCGATTTCCGGCACTTCGCCAAGCATTGCGGGCTAAAGCTCGCCTGAGCCTTAAGTGTTCATGCTGTCGAAGAAATCGGCATTGTTCTTGGACGAGCGCAGCTTGTCGAGCAGGAATTCGATGGCGTCGATCGTGCCCATCGGCGCGAGGATGCGGCGCAGCACATACATTTTCGACAACGTGCTCTTGTCGACGAGGAGCTCGTCCTTGCGGGTACCCGACTTGAGAATGTCGATGGCCGGAAACACGCGCTTGTCGGCGACCTTGCGGTCCAGGATGATTTCCGAGTTACCCGTGCCCTTGAATTCTTCGAAGATCACTTCGTCCATGCGGCTGCCGGTATCGATCAATGCGGTTGCGATGATGGTCAACGATCCGCCTTCCTCGATATTGCGTGCCGCACCGAAGAAACGCTTTGGGCGCTGCAGGGCGTTCGCATCCACACCGCCCGTCAGCACCTTGCCCGAGGAGGGGACAACGGTGTTGTAGGCACGGCCCAGACGCGTGATGGAGTCAAGCAAGATCACCACGTCGCGCTTGTGTTCGACCAGCCGCTTGGCCTTTTCAATCACCATTTCGGCAACCTGAACGTGGCGTGTCGCCGGCTCGTCGAAGGTGGAGGAGATAACCTCGCCCTTCACCGAGCGCTGCATGTCGGTCACTTCTTCGGGACGCTCGTCGATCAGCAATACGATCAGGTAGCATTCGGGGTGATTGTGCGAGATCGCGCGCGCGATGTTCTGCAGGATGACGGTCTTGCCGGTGCGCGGCTGCGCGGTGATGAGCGCGCGCTGACCCATGCCCTGCGGCGAGACGATGTCGATCACCCGGCCGGTCTTGTCTTTCAGCGTCGGGTCTTCGATTTCCATCTTCAGCCACTTGGTCGGATAAAGCGGCGTCAGATTGTCGAAGTGCACCTTGTGCTTCATCTTCTCGGGATCTTCGAAATTGATCGTCGAGACCTTCAGAAGCGCGAAATAGCGTTCCCCGTCCTTGGGGCTGCGGATGGGGCCTTCCACCGTATCGCCGGTGCGAAGCCCGAAGCGGCGGATCTGCGAGGGCGACACGTAAATGTCGTCGGGGCCCGCGAGGTAATTGGATTCGGGGCTGCGCAGGAAGCCAAAGCCGTCGGGCAGGGTTTCGAGAACCCCTGCGCCGGTGATCTCCACATTGCGTTCGGCGAGTTCCTTCAGAATCGCGAACAGCATGTCCTGCTTGCGCAGGGAGGATGCGTTCTCGATCTCCAGCTCTTCGGCGAAGGCCAGAAGATCGGTGGGGGATTTGGATTTGAGATCCTGCAGTTTCATAGTCTGCAGGCCGGATTGCACAGTCATAAAAACACCTGGGAT
>DASZYI010000175.1:0-18131 GCA_035545475.1 Rhizomicrobium sp. | reverse complement strand
TCGAACGCGGCGGCGAACGCTTCCACATCCTCCGGCGGCGCCGTTTTGGCGACATTGCCCAGGCAGAACAGCGCCAGCCTGTGGGTGTTCATCATGGAACCCAGCAGGTCTTCCACCTGCGCGCGGCGCTGGGCATCCGTTAGAGAAGTGTCCTTCAGAATCTGAACGCCGCGATCCACGCCCTGTTGAACGAAAGTTTCAGCGGGCGTGGCAGCGAGTGCTGCGGACGCGAAAAAGGTGAACAGACCGAATGCAAAAAGCCCGCGAATGACGCCAACCATAACCCAAACAACCCCCTGAGTTCTTATATCTTATGCAAGCAGATTTTTTTCGGGCGCGCGACGGAAAAAAAGATTTTGATGAACGCTGGGGGTGAGGCGCATTGCTGCGTCTTCGTTGGCAGGGGCACGCCGCCCCGTTAAGACGGGCTGATATGCGGGCAGGGGAGAACATGAACGCGCCACCGCCGGAACCGGCGGGCGGCATCGCCATGCGCGAATTGTTCGATCGTTACCGCCCCGCGCTCTACGCCTATTTCCTGCGCCGCACGCGCCAGCCCGCCGATGCCGAAGACCTGACGCACGATGTCTTCCTGCGTCTCACCCGCCTCGATCCCGCAACCGAGATCCACAATATCGAGGCGTTCATCTTTCAGACCGCCGTCAATCTGTTGCGCGACCGCGCGCGCAGGGCGGGCGCGCATGGCGTCGCGGAACTTCTGCCGACCGATCCCGAACCCGCGGCTGGGGAGCCCGGCCCCGAGCGCGTCTTGGAAGCGAAGGTCGAGTTGAAACGGGTCATGGATGCGCTGGGCGCATTGAGCGAGAAAACGCGCCACATCTTCATCCTGCGCCGTCTGGAGCAGATGAGCTGCGCCGACATCGCGTCGTTCTACGGCATCTCGGTCAGCGCGGTGGAACAGCACATCACCAAGGCGCTCGCCCATCTCGCCAAAACGGTGGGCCGGCCATGAGCGACATGATCGAAACCGCCGCCGACTGGTTCAGCCGCTTCAACGAAGCAGGCGCGTCCGACAAGCACGCGCTCGCGCGCGACTTCCGCGACTGGATCGAACAGGATCCCCGCCACGCCGAAGCCTTCGCAAAAGTCTCCTCGCTGTGGGAAGCGATGGGCATCCACGCCGCCGAACCCGAAATGGTCACCTTGCGGCAGGCAGCCCTTGCCGATGCGCGCAACAGCGCGCGCAACCGCTGGAGCCTCAGCCGGCGCATGCCGAATTTCTGGCGTCACGCGATGGCCGCCTGCCTCACCATCGCGGCACTGGGGGCGGGCGCCTATCTGCTCCTCAAGCCCGAAAAGGAAATCTACACAACGCAGATCGCCGAACGCCGCGTCGTCACGCTTGCCGACAATTCGCGCGTCGATGTCGATGCCGGTTCGCAGATCGCCGTCGAATTCACCAAGAAAACCCGCCTCATCCACCTCACCCACGGACAGGCCTATTTCCAGGTGGAAAAGAACAAGGCGCGCCCCTTCATCGTCGAAGCCAATGGCCGCCGCGTCATCGCCACCGGCACCGCCTTCGATGTGGAGACGCTCGGCAAAGGCGTGCGCGTCACGCTCACCGAAGGTCACGTCACGGTGCGTTCGGCAAGCGATCCCTCCACCGTCATCGCCAAACTCGAACCCGGCGATCAACTCGTCGACGAAGGCAACGCCCCGCCACGCATCACCCGCCTCGCCAACGTGCTGAAGGCAACATCGTGGCGGCAAGGCAAGCTGATGTTCGACGACGAACCGCTGCCTTATGTGCTGGCCGAAATGAACCGCTACTCGCAAATCAAGGTCACAAGCGGCGACGCGCAAGTGGCGAAGCTGCGCGTGAGCGGCGTCTTCAATGCGGGAGACGTCACCGCGCTGATCGACGCCTTGAAAGCCTATTACCCGGTCGATGCGGTGGCGGGCGGATCGAACGAGGTTTCACTGTTCCATCATGAGAGGAAGAATTCACCCTCCCCTTGAGGGAGGGTTTGGCATTCGTGTTCAACTCTTGCGTTCAAAACACAAATATCGCTGTTGCAAGTTTACATCTGGGGGAATGTGCCGTTGCCGCGTCGAAGTCCATGAGATTGCGCTCATAGCTCGAAGCGAGCGCATGAAGGGGGGACGATGATTAAACGATCCACACGACGCACCATCCAAGGCGCTCTTCTCTTGGGCGCATCCGCCACTTTCATGGTGAGCGGCGCGGGCGCCGCAGCAGCGCAAGCCAAGATCGGCGAAAACCGCACCGAGATCGACATTCCAGCGCAACCACTCGGCTCTGCACTCAGAGCTTTCGGAGTCGAAACCGACAGCCAGGTCATGTTCTCGAAGGAACTGGTCGAAGGCCGCACCACTCGCGCCGTGAAGGGGAATTATTCGGCGGCCGAAGCCTTGGGCGAACTGCTCAAAGGAACCAACCTCCACGTCGAACAAAGCGCCGATCACGTGTTTCTCATCAAAGGACCGACAGCGGACGCAAGCCAGCCCGTGACGTTCGCGCAAACCTCCCAACCCATGCAGCTCGCGCAAGCCTCGCCCGCGCGTGCGTCCGTTGAAACGGTGACAGTCACGTCGTCGAAGCTTGGCGGCGCCGATGTGCAATCGATCCCGATCTCCATCACCGCGCTCAGCCAGGAACAGCTGACCTCGACGCAAACCGCGGGCGGCCCGGATCTCGTCAAGCAGGTCCCGAACCTTACTTTCACGAAAACCAACTTCACCGGCTACAGCATCCAGATTCGCGGCATTGGCACGCAGGCGATTTCGGTCACCACCGACCCGGCCGTCGCGGTCGCGATGAACGACATGCCGTTCATGCGCAATCATTTTTTCGAGCAGGAATTTTTCGATCTCGGACAGGTCGAAGTGCTGCGCGGCCCCCAAGGCACCTTGTACGGCCGCAACGCGACGGCGGGCGTGGTCAACCTCACCACCGCCAAACCGACCGATCAGTTCGAAGCCATGGCGAGCGCCGACATCGGCAATTACAAGAACCGCCGCTTCGAAGGCATGATCAATATCCCGCTGGTGGACGACCGTCTTGCGGTACGTTTCGCGGGCGAGTGGACCAAGCGGGATGGTTACTCGTTCAACGAACTCACCAACTCGCCCACCGACGGCCGCAACCTTTGGTCCGGCCGCATGACCATCGGCTGGAAGCCAAGCGAAAAGGTGCAAACCTATCTCGTCTGGGAACACTTCCAGGAAAACGACGACCGCCTGCGTTCGAGCAAGCAGACCTGCAAGAAAGCTCCTTTGCCGGAGAGCGTGGATGGCGTTCCCGTGCCCGATCCTTCGACGATCCCGGGCGGCGGCGGCAATACCTTCAGTCCCATTCCGTATCTAAGCCAAGGATGTTTACCTGCTTCGTTTTATTCCGATGAAGCTTTTCAGGTGCCGAACGGATATTCGCTGCCTTATTTCGGCGCGACGGCCAATCTCGGCAATCCCGTGCGCCCCGAAATCGACCCTTACGGTAACGCGCACAACTCCACCAATCTGCGCCATATCGAGTCCTTGCTCGACCCGGGATACAAGGCCAAGAGCGATCTGGTTCAGTTCAACGTGGACTATCACGTCACGCCGGAACTGACGTTCACCTCGCAGACCGGCTTTAACAACGATTTCCTGTGGTCGACGGAAGACTACAACCGCTTCAACACGACGCCAGGCGTGTTCGACGGTTCGGGTGGTGTCTTCGGCCAGCGCCCGAACCTTATTTCACCGGAAGGCGTCTTCTGCGATCCGCAGCTCGGATGCAGCGACCGGCTCGTGGCGGAAGACCTTGCCACCGCACGGTCCTGGCAGCTCAGCCAGGAATTCCGGCTAGCATCCAACTTCAGCGGCCCGTTCAATTTCAGCGTCGGCGCCAACTACATGCATTACGAAACGATGGAGAAATACTACGTCTTCATCAATTCGCTTGGTCTGTTCGCGGCTACGAGCTGGGGGCGCATGCAAACACCCTACGTGCCCAACGTCACGGACAATGCGGAATGTCTGTTCGGCGGCAAGAAGTTCGGCGACCCGATGACGGGTTACAGCGTCGAAGGCTGCATATTTCTCGACACCGGCACGCTCGACAATCTCAACGACGACGGCCACAACTATTTCCTCTCCAAGAACCCCTACATTGTCGATTCCTATGCGGGCTTCGGCGAGGCCTATTACAATCTCACATCCGATCTCAAACTGACCGGCGGTGTGCGCTGGACAGCCGACCGCAAGCACTTCCCGTTGATTCCAAGCTGGCTCGGGGCAGCAGATTCCTATGGCTATCCGGTCTCCGGCGTGGTCGACCAGGGATGGAACGAATGGACCGGCAGAGCGGCCGCGAACTGGACGCCCCAACTCGACTTTACGGACCAAACATTGGTCTACGCGTCCTTCGCGCATGGATACAAAGCGGGCGGCGCGAATCCACCTCAACCTGTGATCACCGATGCTACGACAGCGGACCAGGTGACCGTCTCGCACTTCGCCCACCCGCTCACCTTTGAGCCCGAATTCGTCAACTCCTATGAGCTTGGCACCAAGAACACGTTGCTGGACGGCCAGATGACGTTCAACGTCAGTGCGTTCTATTACAACTACAAAGGCTATCAGATTTCGCAGATCGTCGATCGTACCTCCGTCAATCTGAATTTCGATGCCCATATCAAAGGTGCCGAAATCGAAGCCACATACGAACCGATCCCAGGCCTGCGCTTCAATTTCGGCGGCGGTTATGAAGACGCCCGGTTGGCTCAAGGATCCAAGGCGATTGATCTGATGGATCGCGCCGATCTCGCCAATCATTCCGATTGGATGGTCTATAAGCCGTTCCCCACCATGCCGTCGAATTGCGTGCTGCCGACTTATATCGTCGGTGGGTTACTCAACGGCACCATCACCTATAACGGGCCCGGCACGAACGGCTGGCCGTGCTCGATGTTCTATATCTTCCACGACACTGCTGATGTTCCAGGTCATCCCACCTTCGATCCAACGGTGGATGCGCCCAACAATGGCGAAGGCTTTTACAAGGATCTGTCCGGCAATCAGATGCCGAACGCGCCGCCCTTCACGCTGAATTTCGGGGCGCAATATTCCATGCCGGTTACCTCGGATTGGGCGGCAACTTTGCGCAGCGACGTCTACTGGCAGTCCAATTCCTATTGGCGTGTGTTCAACGATCTCGATTACGACAAGCTCAAAGGCTACGCCAATGTGAACGTCGCGCTGATCCTGACGAGCCAGAATGGCTGGCAGGCGATGGGTTACGTGAAGAACGTCTTCGACAAAACTGCGATCACCGGCGCGTTCCTCAACTCGGACGACACGGCGCTCACGACCAATGTCTTCCTCACCGATCCGCGCCTCTACGGCGTGCGCATCACGAAGAATTGGTAAGGGGGGAAAGATGAGCGAATTGCTTCAAACAAAAACGAATACCCAACCGCTGCGCTGGCGGCTGTTTGCGACGGTCTCATCCCTGGCGTTGGCGATGGCTGTCGGCCAGGAAGCGCAAGCTGGCCACGCCGATCAGGACCGCCCAACGCTCTGGATCGAATTGGGCGGCCAACTCGATCGCATCGACACCGATCAGTCTCCGTTCGCGGCGGACTTCATGACGAAGACGCCGACGCCGGAACCTTTCACCCATGCTTCTCCCATAGCCGCGCAGCGTCCGCCGCGCTGGGCCATCGGCGGCGAGGGCAAAATCACCATTGCGCCGGAAGAGTCCGATTGGGTCTTCTCCGCCGGTGTGCGTTACGGCCGTGCCAGCAGCGCGCGCAATCACCAATTCCAGTCGGCTTACGTAAACACCAAATTTCCCAATCCCAAATATATCTTAAATCCGGTCGGCTATCCGTCCAAGTTCATCACTGCGACTGCCGCGCGATTGTCGTACAACAAGACACGCAATCAAGAGAGCTATGCGATCCTCGATTTCCAGGCCGGCAAGGATGTGGGGCTCGGTGTTTTCGGCGGCTCGTCTGTGATATCGGCCGGCGTGCGCTACGCTGCCTTCAATGCCAAAAGCGATGCGCGCATTACGGCCAGGCCGACGGCGGGCATCACGGCATATGAGGCCAACCCCATCTTTTTCCCGGGCCTCTTCATCCCATTCACCAATCACAACGAATATTTCCTTTCCGGCTATGCAGCGCGCAGCTTTCATGGCGTCGGCCCGAGCTTGGCATGGAATGCATCGGCACCCGTTCTGGGCAACGCCGACGACGGCGAGATCGTATTCGACTGGGGGGTGAACGCAGCGATCCTCTTCGGCCGCCAGAAAGCCAGCGGCGCTCATCGCACGACGGGCACGCATTACCGGGCCAAATATGAAGGCGCACAAGCCGTCCGAACCGCACTCTATTCGCCCAAGGGCGCTCCCTTCGATCGGTCCCGTTCCGTTGCGGTCCCTAATCTCGGTGCTTTCGCGGGGTTGTCGTTCCGCTATGTCGATGCCAAGGTCAGCTTCGGCTATCGCGCGGATTATTTCTTCGGTGCGATGGATGTCGGCATCGACACGCGGAAAACCTCCACAAGAGGCTTCCACGGCCCCTTCGCCAAGATCAGTGTCGGCCTTGGCGGTTAGGCTCCCCCCTCCATGGGGGAGGGGTGGTACGCAGAATCCGAAAAACGACTAACCCCTTGCCGCCGCAAAATATTCGCGGCTCGCGGACGTTCGCTCGCCATCCGCTCGCATTCGATCACATTTGCCCTTCGCGCCCTTGAAAACGGGTCTCGGCACCCTATAATGACACTTATGTCAGTTGTGGTTTGGGGGCCGCGACCAGTGAGGGAGAGACGCGCATGAGCACCCCATTCACCCAGCCCGCATCCGAGGCCGCCACCTTCGGCCGCCTCCCCCTGCAGCCGCTTCATGCGTTGCGCGCCTTGCGCAAATTGATCGCGAACAAGGAAGAGACCGTCCACGTTTTCGAAATCATCAAGGCGCTGTCCGGCAAGTCGATCTTCAATGGCTATCAGCGGATGCTCACCATTCCCGAAGGCGCGCGTCAGGCCTATTTGCGCCCCGAAATGGCGGCGAAGCTTTCCGATGATGCATGGCTTGCCACATTCGCGCCCGGAACGGTTGGTGCGCATTATCGCGAATTCATCAATCTGCGTTCCTTCGCCGCCGACGGCCTTGTCGGCGAAAGCCGCAAGGCGAGCGATACGGCCGATGTCGATTCCGCCCATCCCGTTGCGTGGTATGCGCGGCGCATTCGCGACATTCACGACATCTGGCACGTCCTCACCGGCTATCGCACCGATACGTTGGGGGAGGCGTCGATCCTTGCCTTCACGCACGGTCAGGTGAAGAACCGCGGCGTCGCCTTCATTGTGATGGCTGCTGCCTTCGAGATGACGCGCTCCCACCCCCATCCGCAATATATCCGCGCGATGCTGGAAGGTTATCGCCATGGCAAGGCCGCCAAATGGCTGCCGGCGGAGGATTACGACGCGCTGTTCGCCGAACCGCTGGAAGCCGCGCGCAAAAGGCTGAACATCCAGGCGCCGGTCATCTACGAAAGCGTGCCGCTGGAAGCGCGCAACGCCTATCGCGACTCCGAAGATCGCGAATTGCGCATCGCGCAAAAGGCAGCCTGAACCTTATTCGACGTTACCCGTAGCTCACCTGTTGCAACTTGGGCGGCGAAATTGCTTTCGCCGCCCAATTTCTTTTCAGTGCGACGGATACGTCATTCCCAACTGATCGAACAGGAACGCCAGTTCATCGGCCTGCTCGGCGATGCGTTGCGCCAGCGAGCTTCCGATGCCGTGTCCTGCCTGCCGATCGGTGCGCAACAGGATCGGATGCTTGGAACCGTTCGCCGTCTGCAACGCGGCGGCGAACTTCCGCGAATGCATCGGATTCACGCGCCCGTCGGTCGCGCCCGTCAGCATCAGCACGGCGGGATATTTCGTCCCCTTCACCACATGATGATACGGCGAATAGGCATAGAGCGCCTTGAACTCGTCCGGCTTCTTCACCGTGCCGAATTCGGTGGTGTTGAACGAGCCGTTGGGATCGAGCTCCACACGCACCATGTCGTAGATGCCGACCGCGGAAATCACCGCACGCGCAAGTTCCGGATGCTGCGTGATCGTAGCGCCCATCAGAAGCCCGCCATTCGATCCGCCCATAAGCGCCAGCTTGTCGTGACTGGTGTACTTCGCGGAGATCAGATATTCGCCTGCCGCCGTGAAGTCGTCGAAGACGTTCTGCTTCCTGGTCAGCATGCCCTCGCGATGCCATTTGTCGCCATATTCGCCGCCGCCGCGGATATTGGCGATCACATACACACCGCCCGCATCCAGCCACAGCCTGCGCATCGCGCCCGCAAAGGAAGGCGTCATGTTCACGCCATATCCGCCATAGCCATAGAGCAATGTCGGATGGCTGCCGTCGAGCTTGATCCCCTTCTTGCGCAGAATGTTCAGCGGCACCTTCGTTCCGTCCTTCGATGTCGCGAACTCGCGCACCACTTCCACGTCATCGAAGCTGATCGGCGAGGTCACCTTCAGCGCCGTCTCTTCCGTCTTGCCGGTCGAAGGTATCCACCGCGCATAGTAACGCGGCCGCAAATAGCTGCTCACGTCGAACAGCACGCTGCCGTCCGCCAGCGGCTGGATCTCCGAATTGGCGGCGATTTCCGGCAGCGGAAGCGTGCCTTCCGGCTTGCCGTTGTGGTCGAAGATGCGCACCTGGTTCGGTCCGCCCACGATATCGCGCACGAACAGCCGGTCCGATGTCAGGCTCAAATCCTCTGTCCCGAACGAGAGGCCGCCGGAAACAATCGCCACATTGCTCTCCGGCACGATCACCTTCGCAGACGCCAGCGCGCCTTTGGAGAAAGGCGCATCCAGCTTCACGATCTTGCCGTTCAGCGCATCCTTGCGCGAGATGGCATAGATCGCGCCGTCCGGCCCCATCGTGGCGTAGACGATGCGGTCTGGATAATTGGCCACTTCGATGGGCGCCTGTCCTTCGCGCAGCACATAGAACGCCCATTCGCCGCCGTCGCCGCGCTGCACGGAAACAAGCACTGCGTCGCGATTATAGGTGTTGTTGAGGAAGACTTCCGAAACGCGCTCCAGCCCATCCTTCGCGCCCAGCACCAGCGGATCCTTCTGCCAGTCGCTTCCCACCTTGTGGTGATAGGCCTGCAGATGGAAATGCTGCTCGGCTTCGGGGGCTTTCGGTCCGGGATAGCGCGTGTACCAGAAGCTCTCATCACCCTTCGCCCAGGCAAGACTTCCGCCCGCGGTCGGATATTGAACGTTGGGTATCGGCGTATCGATCTCCTTGCCGCTTGCCACATCATAGACATGCAAGGTGCCGTCTTCGCTGCCGTTCTTGGATAGCGACACGGCGATCTTGCTGCCGTCATGCGAAGGCACAAACCAGTCGATGGCGATATGTCCCTTCGCATCCATCTTGTTGGGATCGAGCAAGACTTTGCGGCTTGCCGGGTCGGCCGCCGCGTTCATCGTCACGAGCATCGGCTGCTGCACCGCCGGATCGCTGTACATCGCGAACACAAGCTTGCCGCTCGGCGCGAGTTGGTAATAAGCAGGCGACGTGGCCGTGATGAGCTTCGTCAGTTCCTTCTTCACCGGGCCTTGCGTGGGAAGCGCGTCGAGATAGGTGCGCGTGCGCGCGTTCTGCGCATCGCTCCAGGCCTGCACCTTCGGATCGTCCCAATTCTCCAGCCAACGATAGGGATCGTGCACCACCTGGCCCTGAATGGTCTCCTCGACCGGCGTGCCGTTGCTGGAAGGCGGCGCTGGAATGTTCGCGGCAAGCGCGCTCGTGGCGACAAAAGCGGCCAGAAGGCAGGTATTGCGAAGGGTGGATGTCATGGAAGTCTCCCCGTAAGAAGCCCGAACTTAGCAAGGAAATCGGCGCTCCAGCCACGCCCAAACCCATCAAATAGGCTTGATCCGCCCCATTTCCCATTGTGTCGGCCAGGCCTTATTCTGGGCAACAAACGATCTTTCGGAAGGTCCCATGGACGACAAGACCAGGGACGCGCATGTCGAACGCGTCCGCCGCGACGGCTTCACCATTGTCGAGAACGCCATCGCACCTGCGCTGATCGATGCGCTGAACGCGAGCCTCGAACGGCTTGAGCGCGAACGCGAAGCCAAACCGTCAACCAACGCCTTCGAAGGCCGCAACACGGTGCGCATCTACAATCTGCTCGCCTATGGCACGCCATGGGATCTCGTGCCGGTGCACGAAAATGTGCTGCCCATTGTCGAAGGCGTGCTGGATCGCGGCTGTCTCGTCTCGTCGCTCTCCTCCATTGCGATCGATCCCGGCGAAATCGCGCAGCCGATCCATGCCGATGACATGCTGATCCCGCTCGACAAGCCGCATCGTTCCATCGTGTGCAATTCCATGTGGGCGCTGACGGATTTCACCGATGCCAATGGCGCCACGCGTCTGGTTCCCGGCAGTCACCTGAAACCCAATCCCGTCTATGGCGGCACGTATGAAACTGTTCCCGCCGAGATGAAGAAGGGCAGCGTGCTCATTTGGGACGGCGCGCTGTGGCATGGCGGCGGCGCCAACCAGACGGACAAACGCCGCACCGGCATCGCAATGAATTATTGTGCGGGTTTCATCCGCCAGCAGGAAAATCAGCAACTCGGTCTTCCGGCTTCGCTGGTGAAAACCTATTCGCCGCGCCTGCAGGAGCTGATCGGTTATGGCGTCTACCAGGGCCTGATCGGCCACATAGACAAGAAAATGCCTGCCCAACTCCTCACCGAGGGCGCCAGCGACTTCAAGCCGATCTGGGACGCCGGATAGAGCCAACCCCGTCAGCGCACATCGAAAACCAAAAATTTCTCCCTCTCCCCCTTTGGGGGAGAGGGTCGGGGTGAGGGGGTGCCGCAACAAGCGGGCGCTTTCAAATAAGACGATGCCGACGCAACGATGTCAGAGTCCTCTGCGGCGGCGAGCCCCCCCTCACCCCAGCCCTCTTCCCCAAAGGGGAGAGGGAGAATCTCTGTCATTTACGATTGACCCGCTTCGCACCGGAAAAGCGAAAGAGCCCGCAATTTAATTCCACCGGCGGGTTTCGCTTTTTTCCCCATCCGTTTCCCCCATCTCCATGCGAGCTTTGTCTCTGAAGATGTGGCCGTGAACCGCGGCCACAGGGGCAGGAAACATCACGGGATGATCGAGCCACCGGAAAATGGGCGCGAAGGCAGGGCGCATTCCGCCATGACCGTAAGCGAAGCCCGCGCCTGGTTCGTCGCCGAGGTGCTCCCGCTGGAGTCCGTTCTGATGCAATACATCCAGCGCAACTGGCGCAACCAAAGCGAGATCGCCGACATCCGCCAGGAAGTCTATGTGCGCGTCTACGAAGCCGCGCAACGCGAGATCCCCGAACACGCCAAGCCCTTCGTACTGACCACGGCACGCAATATCCTCATCAATCGCGTGCGGCGCGAGCACGTCGTTCCCATCGAAGCTGTTGCCGATCTCGAAAGCCTGGGTGCGGCCGCCGACGAGCCGCCGCCCGACCGCGCCGTCATGGCGCGCGAAGAACTGCGCCGGTTGCAACTGGCGCTCGATCATCTGCCGCCGCGTTCGCGCGAAGCCGTGGTGATGAAACAGATAGAAGGCTTATCCCGCCGCGACATCGCCACCCGCATGGGCGTGGGCGAGGAAACGGTAAAGCGCCATCTCACCAACGGTATGCGCGCGCTCGCCGATTTCCTTTACGGCGAACCAACCGATCTGCGGAAGAAACCATGAGTACCGCCGAACACATTCTTCCCGACGCCTCGGACGTCGAACAGCGCGCCGCCGAATGGCTGGAACGCCGGGCCTGCGAAAGCTGGAACGAAGTCAACGAAACCGAGCTGGAATCCTGGCTCGCCCAATCGCCTGCTCATGCCGTGGCGTTCATGCGTCTTGAAGCGGCGTGGGACCGCACCGCGCGCCTTATTGCCTTGCAGAAACCCATGCGCCGCGCGAACGCAAGCACCGAGCCGTCCTCGCGCGTGCCCGTGTTGAAGATTGCAGCCGCCGTTGTCGTGACCGCGGCCGTCAGCGTCGGCGGAAGCCTGCTCGCCTTGCATCAGCAGACCCAGACTTTCGCCACCACCATCGGCGGTCGCGAAGCGTTGTCGTTGGTCGACGGTTCCAAGATCGAACTCAACACCGACACCGTGTTGCGCATGGCCGAAGGTTCCGCCCAGCGCAAGGTCTGGCTCGACAGGGGTGAAGCCTATTTCGACATCAAGCACGATGCGGCGCATCCCTTCGTCGTGATGGTGGGAAATCACCGCATCACCGACCTCGGCACCAAATTCATCGTCCGCCAGGAAGGCGACCGCGTGGAAGTGAAGTTGCTCGAAGGCAGCGCCCGCCTCGATGCCAATGACGGCACGCCGGCGCAAACCGCCGTTCTGAAACCCGGCGATGTCGCGGTCGCGACCGCCAGCACCACATCGGTCACCAGAAAGCCGATGAAGGAATTGGCCAACGAACTTGGCTGGCGGCGCGGCGTGCTGATGTTCGATCACACCACGCTCGCCGAAGCCGTTGCCGAGTTCAATCGCTACAGCCGCCAGAAACTCGTCATCGCCGATCCGCAAGTCGCCAAACTGGAAATCGGCGGCACGTTCCCGTCCGACGACGTGAAGCTGTTCGGCCGGGCCACACGCATCGCGCTCGGTCTTCGCGTCGAAGACCGGGGCAACACCATCGTCATCTCGAAGTAAGTGGATTTAGGGGGGATTTGAATGTCCAAGACCGGATTTCTCACAAGCGCCGCCATCGCAGCACTTCTCGCAATGCCCGCCAACGCGGACGGCATCGACGTGCCCGCCGGCGGACTGAAAGACGCCCTCAGCGCCTACACCGCACAAACCGGCGTACATGTCTTCTATGCCGAAAGCCTCGTCAAAGGCGCGCAGACAAAAGGCTTCAAAGGCAATCTCCCCGCCGACCAGGCGCTATCGCGCATCCTCTCCGGCACCGGACTGATGCCGCATCAGGATGCGGGCGTGGTGGAGATCGTTCGCGGCAACCAATCTTCGCAAGCAGCGCCCGTCCGCCCCATCGATCTCCAACTCGCGCAAGCGGCACCTGCACGCGCGCCCATGGTGGAAACGGTCACCGTCACCTCGTCCAAGCTCGGTACCACCGATGTGCAAAGCATTCCCATCGCCATCACCGAATTGAGCGCCGAACAACTCACCGCGCAAAAGATCGAAGGCGGCCCGGATTTGCTCAAGTCCGTACCGAACATGACCTTCACAAAAACGAATTTCAGCGGCTACAACATCCAAATCCGCGGTGTCGGCACGCAGGCAATCTCTGCCACCACCGACCCCGGCGTGGCCGTCAGCTTCAACGACTCCGGTCTCATCCACAATCGATTGTTTGAACAGGAATTCTTCGATGTCGAGAACGTACAGGTGCTGCGCGGCCCGCAAGGCACGCTTTATGGGCGCAATGCCACCGGCGGCGTCATCAACGTGGTCTCGGCCAAACCGAAGCTCGACAACTTCGAAGGCAGCATCAAAGGCGAAGTCGGCAATTACGACAGCAAACGAATGGTCGGCATGCTCAATGTACCGATCCTCGATGATATGCTCGCGATCCGTATAGCCGGATCCCTGACCAAGCGCGATGGTTATGACTACAATCTGACAACGCAGAACCGCGTCAATGGCCGCGATCTCTGGTCCCTGCGCACTACTGTTGGCTTCCAGCCCATACCGGCGCTGCGCGCTGATTTCGTCTGGGAGCGATTCCAGGAAAATGACAATCGCTCGCGTACCGGCAAGCAACTTTGTCACCGCGATCCCGGCCCGGAATATGTTGGAAGCACCTCCACGGCGCCAAGCGCAAATCGCCCAACAAGCGTTCTCCGGCGCGCGCTCTTTAGTCAGGGCTGCTCGCCCGGCAGTCTGTATGACGATGATGCATTTGGCACCGTCAATGGCTTGGCATTGCCGTTTGTCTTTTTCCCACTAGCGACGGGAGGAGATTGCGGCCCCGGCTGCGCTTCCAATCTTCAGTTGGGATTTGACGAAAACAACCGGCCGCAAACCTATGTCAAGGTAGCCGATCCATATGGCGGGCGAATGCAGTCGCGCGATCTTCGCGAAATCGAATCGGTTCGTGATCCAATTTATCGTGCAAATTCCGATATCTTCGAGTTCAATGCAGACTTCAATTTGAACGACAACCTGACAATTGTCTCGCAAACAGCATACAATACGGATTCTGTTTATTCCATTCAGGATTACAATCGCTTCAACACCGATCCGATATTCACCGACACGACTAACCTCACGCCCACCAAGTTGGGAAGCGTGATAGTCGATTACAGCAACTTGATACCGGGCGGAATCTTTTGCGATCCGCAATTGGGTTGCACGAATAAAATCGCGGGCCTTGATCAGTCATCAGCCTATTCGCATCAATTCAGTCAGGAGGTCCGTCTGCAATCACACATGGACGGTCCATTCAATTTCAGCGTCGGCGCCAACTACACCCGCTTCAAGACACAGGACGATTACTATGTCTTCAATAATCTGCTGACGTTGCTTGCTTTGAATAGACCTTTCAATCGAGCAGCGCCGGACGGCAGCGGAGTGGATTTATCCAAATGCTGGGCCTCTGGATTCTTGGGCGGCGCCCTTGGCAGTTCGACGGGCAATGGACCAGTTGCGGCTGATGATCCTACGGCGGTCTGTCCCTATATCGACCCCAACCCGGTCGAGAGCATCAATGGTCAGGGACATAATTATTTTCGATCGAGCAATCCGTACAGGCTTTCGTCTTGGGCGGTTTTTGGCGAGACCTATTACAACATCAATGACGATCTGAAGATCACAGCCGGCCTGCGTTTTACGGATGATCATAAAACATTCGATGTGGTGCCGAGCCAATTACTGCTGGCCTACGGCTTCACCACGGCAGGCACAACTCCCATCGGCTATCCGCAAACGGACACTATCCGGCAGCATTGGGGCGAAGTTACGGGACGCCTGGTCGCTAATTGGAATCCCAAGCTCTCTTTTACAGATGATACGCTGGTCTACGGTTCTTATTCGCGCGGCTACAAGGCGGGCGGCGCAAACCCACCGAGCCCCGGCTTTGCAACCTTCGACGATTTGGCCGCACAGGCAGCTTCCGATCCCAGTCCGCTGGCGCATACTTTCTTCGACAGCTCTGTAAGGCTTGGCAACGTGCCGTTTGTCTATATGACGGCCATCGAATACGGTCAGACATTCAAACCCGAATTCGTCAACGCCTTTGAAGTTGGCTCGAAAAATACGTTGTTGAACGGCGCGCTGACACTGAACAATTCGGCTTTCTTCTATGATTACAAGGATTACCAGGTTTCCCAAATCCGTAATCGCACTGCGGTCAACGAGAATTTCGACGCCAAGATGTGGGGATTGGAGTTTGAATCCTTCTTTGCGGTAAGCGACCATTTCCGGCTCAACGCCAATTTAGGCTATTTGGGGACCCGTATTGCCGACGGTGAGACTTCCATCGACACCATGAACCGCACGCAAGGCAACCCGAACTATGTGGTCGCGAAACCATGGGCGCAGTTGCCCTCCAACTGCGTCGTGCCGGTTGGCGTTGCCGAGAATTTCCTCAACAGCACTCCGGGCACGCTAAATTACTGGAATTTGTGCGGCGGATTGGGGAATCCCGCGCGTTCCCCCCTCATTGATCCCGCAACAGGGGCGACCTATGACGTCAACAATTACCCCGAGATCAATGGCGGTGCGGGAATCCGTGCCGATCTCGGCGGCAACGAATTGCCCAACTCTCCGCACTTCACGCTCAACGTCGGTGCCGAATACACCGTTCCGTTTGCAGACGAATGGGCGGCGACCGTGCGTACCGATATGTATTGGCAGGCGCAAAGCTGGTGGCGCGTCTACAACCTCAAGCCGTTCGACCGCTTGGAGCCGTGGACGAGCGTCAACTTCACCGTCCGCGTCGATGGCCCCGATGGCCTTGCCATCGAGGCTTATGTGAAGAACGCCTTCGACAATACCGCTATCACCGGCGCTTTCCTGAACAGCGACGACAGCGGTCTCACCACCAACGTCTTCACCACCGATCCGCGCCTGATCGGGTTCAGCATCACAAAGACCTTCTGATTTCCCCAAAAGGGGAGAATAGGGCGGCGGAGAAATCCGCCGCCTTTTTTGTATGCGCGCAATAACATTGCGCGCCCGGCCCGCATAAACTCGCCCCGCTCGTTCGTATTATCTGATGTGAGCGTAACATCAGGCCCGGCTGAAGGCGGGCGGGGGAATGGGCGATACATCTGACACGGGCGAAACCGGGGCTCCGCATCTTCGCGATGCGCCCATGACCACGCCCGGCGTCAACGAATGGTTCGTCCGCGAGATCCTGCCGCTTGAGACCGCGCTCATGCAGTTCCTGCGCCGCGGCTGGCGCAACAGCAATGACGTGGAAGACCTTTGCCATGACGTGTTCGTCCACATCTATGAAGCCGCCCGGCGCGAGATCCCCCATCCCGCAAAGCCGTTTGCGTTCGCGGTCGCCCGCAACCTCCTCATCGATCGCATCCGCCGCGAAAACATCGTCGCCATCGAAGCCGTCGCCGACATGGAAACCCTCGGCATTACGGTCGACGAACCCGGCCCGGACCGCACCGCCATCGCGCGACAGGAACTTCGCCGTCTGCAAGCGGCCCTCAACCGCCTCCCGGACAAATGGCGGGAGACCGTGGTGATGCGAAAGATCGAAGGCCTCTCCCGCCCGCAAATCGCAGAGCGCCTGGGCGTCGCCGAACCCACCGTTTCGCAATATCTCGCGCAGGGCATGACGGCACTTGCGGATTTTTTCTCCAACGATCCCACTGACACCGGAGGAGCCCCGTGAGCGACTCCGCCCCAAGCCTCTCGTCCGCGAAGGAGGCCCGCGCGCAAGCCGGCCAATGGCTCGAACGCCGCGAATTCGGCCCGTGGACGAATGCCGATCAGGCCGAACTCGATGCCTGGCTCGCTGCGTCTCCTTCCAACATGGTGGCGTTCCTGCGCGTCGAACGCGTGTGGGACCGCGCCGAACGTCTGCGCGCGCTCAACCGCCTGATGCGCGAACAAAGCCCGGCGCCGCGGAAGAGCCCGCTCTCCGTCCTGCCGAAACTCGCGGCCGCCTTTGCCTTCGTCGTCGCCTTCGGCATTGGCGCGTATCTGATGAGCGGCAATGGCGAAAAGTTCTACGAAACCCCCGTCGGCATCCGCAAAACCATCACCTTCGCCGATGGCTCAAAAGTCGAATTGAATACAGACACCGTGCTGCGCGCCCAGGTGACCGATAACGGTCGCATGGCCGAACTTGTGAAGGGCGAAGCCTTCTTCCAGATCCAGCACGATGCGGCCCATCCCTTCGTCGTCACCGCTGCGGGTTATCGCGTCACCGATCTGGGCACCAAATTCCTCGTTCGCCGCGATGGCGAGCGACTCGAAGTCACGCTAGTGGAAGGCAGCGCCCGCGTCGATCCCGCAGGCCCGGAGGCACACGGCAGATCCACCGTCCTCTCGCCCGGCGACATGGTTCTCGCCACGGACCAAGGTTTGAAGGTCACCAAGAAAACCACGCCCGTCCTTGCCAATGAAATGGCCTGGCGCCGCGGTTTGCTGATCTTCAATCACGCGACGCTCGCCGAAGCCGCTGCCGAATTCAACCGCTACAACAACCAGAAACTCGTCATCGCCAATCCAACCGTCGCGCGCCGCACCATCGGCGGCACGTTCCCGACCAGCGGCGTCGAAGAATTCGCCGAAGTTGCCAAGGGCATCTTCGGCTTCCATGTCAAAACGCAAGGCAAAGACATCGTCATCCAGCCCTGAGCGGCGTGAACGCTCAGATGTGCATCGAACGGCATTCATTGGGGGGCAAATGCAAAACCGGACCGGCCTGAAATTCTTCACCGCAAGCCTGCTGCTGGGCGCAACCGCCTTCGCGGCACATGCCGAGAGCTTCAACATCCCCGGCGGCGATCTCAAAGCCGCCCTCGACATGTACGCCCGGCAAACCGGCGCGGCGCTCGTCTATTCCGACGAAGCATTGGGCCGCACGCACACCCAGGGCGTTAAGGGCG
>DASZYI010000174.1:0-10992 GCA_035545475.1 Rhizomicrobium sp. | reverse complement strand
CGCGCCAAGATGCACGCTGGCCGAAAGCGTGTGAGAAATGTCATCGATCCTTCGAAGATCAGGACACGTTTCAGGTCTTTCAGGATCAACTCTATCGCCGTCTCGATTCCGGCGAATTGGTTGCGAAACGCTTTGCGCCCGCTGGCGCACTGTGGTTCCTGGACGGTCAGGAGAGACGTTATTACGAAGGCATATTCCCAGGCGGCGGTCCTGACGGCCAATTCCTTATGGCGCGCACGCCGGGCGGCGATTGGTGCATCGATAGCCGCGCTTCGAACTGCACGATGAAGACGGATAAGGTTCATCGTTGTTGGGTGCGCCATGGCGATCCGAAAACCGGCAAGGTCACGGTCGACAAGAACGGAAACACCTGCCAGGCGGGCGGCGGCTCGATCATAAGCGGCGGCTATCACGGCTTCCTGCGCAACGGGGAGTTCGTACCGGCATGAACAAGGGCGACAAACTGCCAATCACCTTCGTCGAAGGCGAGATTTGCGATTACGAATTGGGCGTTCGTGGCAATGACTCCTACTGTTATCGCCACGATCTCGCTCCCGGCTCGGCCAATATCGAAACACTCGATGACGGCAGCATCGTCTTCACCTGGGTTTGCCCGTGTGGCTGCGGCGCGGTCAGCTTCGTCGGTATCGCGCGTGAGAAGTGCCCGCATCGCTGGGAATGGAACGGTGATCTTGTGCGGCCGACGCTCACGCCATCGCTACAGCAACACAGCAAATGTCGTTGGCACGGTTTTGTAACCAACGGCGAATTCGTCACGGTTTGATTTCGCCCCCGGCGTTTGCAGGGGGCGTGCGAGGGGGCCGGTCATCTTCGGGTGGCCGGCCCTTTTTCTTTTTGGGTCACCACGATTCATGCCATTCGTCGCGACGGTCGCAGCCTGTGCATCGCGTCACCGAATGTTCGTCCGGTTCATCCATGATGTAGAGCGTTCCACCGCAATAACACCTGCGGGGGGAGGCGCGTCGGATCGCCTGCCACGGCAAGTCCCAGATCCATTTTGCAAACGCAGCGAGTTTTGTCAGCGCGTCGAGACGCGTCCAGATCGTCATGCGGGCTGGACTTTCATTCGCAAGCCAAGCCGCCGCGACAACAGACGTTTGAGATCGCCGTTTCGCCGCTCTGTAAGATGGGAAAGGCCTTCACACGCGAGAAGAACCAACACCGCCATGATCGCCCCACGAAGGAAAACGTTGTGAGGCAATGGGAGACAGGCGGCAAAGAGAAACAACAAAGGCAAATGAAACAGATAGAGTGAGAAGGTCATCCCCGCGAGATAGCGTATTGCGCGGCCGATACGGGCAAATGGGAGCGTCAGAAACGAGCCAGCAAACAGATTGATGGCGACCAACGCGCCAAGCGCGTAATCCCTTGGCGACGCTCCAGGTTCCCAGCCTTGGAGTGTAACGGCATGACCATGCCCCGTCAGGTCTGGAAGAACCATGACGGCCATTCCCGCGAACGAAACTGCAAAAAGAGGCCAAGCATATCGCGCGGAAAGATCGAGTTTGCGCGCGCGGAAACTGAACACCCCAAACAACCACACCGGAAACAACAACAGAATGGTCGGCCCCGCGATGGCGGCGGCAACGGCAAGAGCAACATATCGAATGGCGCCGCGCAGATAGATGAACGCGCCGAACATGACGTAATACCAAAACTCGAACGGCAGAGACCAATAGGCTGCGTTCGAATAGGGCTGGCTGAGGTGCCAGCTTTGGCTCAAGAACAGCGCGGCGCTCGCAAACCGAAGGAGCGGTTCGGAGTGCGTTTCTGGCAGATAGAAATGCGGCGCATACATCATCCCGATACTGTCGGCGACGAAGGTAAGAAGCAGGGCGGGGAACAACACCGAATAGAGTCTGGTTAGCCGCGACAGGGCATAGTCGACGCCGTTTCGTTCGCGAGTGTCGGCAACAAAGGTGATGACGTAACCCGACAGCACAAAGAACACGATCACGCCATCATGTCCTGCCGTCATTAATTGCCACAGAAACCCACCGCTCAGATGATCGCGCGCCAGATGCGAAAGCATGACCACGACCGCGGCGACAAGGCGCAATAGATCAAGATAGACGGACTGGCTTTTGGACATGCGCGGTGAGTCTCACTAAAGGAAACGGACTGTATCGCGCGGCGATGTTGCTGCATATACGAAATATAGAAGTGGTTAACGCAGGAGAATGCGCCACTTCGACGGCAATTCATCTACTGTTTTCAAGTCTTCGGACGAATGATTCTCTTTTTTTGTTGTCAGACGGGCGGCAGACCGCGCCTGGCCCGATCAGCGTTCATATTGGCCTTCTGCTCGCGCACGCGCGCCGTGACGGCGCAGTAGCCCTTATCGACGGGAAAGGGTTCGGTGTGCCATTCGCCCACCTGTCCATTGGTATATGGCCTCCTGATGTAAAATGAGCGGTGTCCACAAACCTCACACCTTGGCTTGGTCTTGAGGAAGTCGGCAGGCGCGTCCAGGCCATAGCGGATCGCGAACGGCACCACGGGCGTCGCGAACTCCAGGCCGCACCGGTTACAGGTGAGGCGGACCCAGTTCCCGTTGCGCCCAAGGCAGTCTCGGAGGCGGGTGATAGGGGCTGACATGGCCCCATCCCGGCATGGGAATGGGGAGAGAACAAGCCACCAATGCTGCGCCGCATATATAACGGAGTGCGCCGTGGGCCAATTCGTGGGCCAAATTGCAGGAATCCACAGTTGTCGGCAGGAAGCGTCTCGTTAGATTTCAGCGACTTAGCTCCTGTCCATTCCTGTCGAGAACGGGGATTTCAGTTTCGAGCCCCGTCGCTCCCGCCATTTCGCCGCTTTGCGGCGAAATGGTTCCTGAAATTACCCCGTTCCCTTTGCGACTCGTTCGCAATATGGGTGTATTTCCCCGCCAACATCGGCGCCTTCATCCCTTTGTCAAAACAGCCGATTTTGCCGCCGAAATTCCCTTGGAAACGCGGCGAATCTTGCGCTACACCGCATCCGCGCGCGCGGACCGCCAGCCCCTTCTGCACCTGCGAAATTCCGCCAGCCTTACCTCGCACGCGCCCGGCGGAGAACAGGAACTTCGATGAACGGCCTGCTTCTCGAATACCTGCCGATATTGATCTTCATTGGCCTCGCGCTGGTGATTGGCATTGCGCTTTTGATCGCGCCGCTACTGCTCGCGCCGAAGGATCCGAACCCGGAAAAACTTTCTGCCTATGAATGCGGTTTCAACGCCTTCAGCGATGCGCGTATGAAGTTCGACGTGCGTTTCTATCTCGTGGCGATCCTGTTCATCATTTTCGATCTGGAAGTTGCGTTCCTGTTCCCCTGGGCGATCACGCTTAAGGAAACCGGCGTCTTTGCCTTCTGGTCGATGGTGACGTTCCTGGGCGTTCTGACCATCGGCTTCATCTACGAATGGAAGAAGGGAGCGCTCGAATGGGAGTGATCCCGGCAGGGCAAGCGGGCAGGGCGGGTGTCGAGGGCGCGGCCCCGATTTCCGACAACGATCCCTACTTCAAGGCGATGAACCTTGAGCTGCAGGACAAGGGCTTCCTGCTTGCCAGCGCCGACGCGATCATCAACTGGGCGCGCACGGGTTCGCTGCATTGGATGACGTTCGGCCTTGCGTGCTGCGCCGTCGAAATGATGCAGACCTCGATGCCGCGTTACGATATCGAACGCTTCGGCGCCGCCCCGCGCGCTTCACCGCGCCAGAGCGACGTGATGATCGTCGCCGGTACGCTCACCAACAAAATGGCCCCTGCGCTCCGGAAGGTCTACGATCAGATGCCGGAGCCGCGTTATGTGATCTCGATGGGAAGCTGCGCCAATGGCGGCGGCTACTATCACTATTCTTATGCCGTGGTGCGTGGCTGCGACCGTATCGTGCCGGTCGACATCTATGTTCCGGGCTGTCCACCCACCGCCGAAGCGCTTCTCTACGGCATCATGCTGCTGCAGCGGAAAATCCGCCGCACTGGCACCATCTATCGCTGAGGCTGCACCGCGTGACACTCGAAGATCTCGGACAGCATATTGCCCGCGCGCTCCCGGTAACGCCTGCGGTCACGCGCGGCGAACTTACCGTCACCTGCGAACCCGACCAGATTCTGCCGCTGCTGCACTTCCTGCGCGATGACGCGGATTGCGCGTTCTCCATCCTGATCGACATCTGCGGGGTGGACTGGCCGCAGCGCGCCAAGCGTTTCGATGTGGTCTACCACCTGCTGTCGATCACGAAGAACCAGCGCGTTCGCGTCAAGACCGAGCTTGGTGAAAGCGAGCCCATCGCGTCGGCCGTGGGTGCCTATCCCGCCGCCAACTGGTTTGAACGCGAAACCTTCGACATGTACGGTATCCAGTTCGTGGATCACCCCGATCTGCGCCGCCTGCTGACGGATTACGGCTTCTCCGGCTATCCGCTGCGCAAGGATTTCCCGCTCACCGGCTACACGGAAGTGCGGTACGACGAAGAATTGAAGCGCGTCGTTTATCAGCCCGTCCAGCTCGTGCAGGAATTCCGCGATTTCGATTTCATGTCGCCGTGGGAAGGTGCGCCCTACATCATTCCCGGCGACGAGAAGGCAACCAAATGAGTTCGGCTGCGGAAAATTTCGACGATCGCAAGATCACGATGAACTTCGGGCCGCAGCATCCTGCGGCTCACGGTGTGCTGCGTCTGGTGATGGATCTCGACGGTGAAATCGTTGAACGCATCGACGCGCATATAGGCCTGCTGCATCGCGGCACCGAGAAGCTGATCGAACACAAAACCTATCTCCAGGCCATCGGCTATTTCGACCGCCTCGATTACGTCGCGCCGATGAATCAGGAGCACGCTTTCTGTCTGGCGATGGAAAAATTGCTCGGCCTCGAAGTGCCGATCCGCGGTCAATATATCCGGGTGCTCTACAGCGAAATCGGCCGTCTCCTGAATCATCTCCTCCAGGTCACCACCCAGGCGATGGACGTCGGCGCGCTTACGCCGCCGCTATGGGGTTTCGAAGAACGCGAAAAGCTCATGGTCTTCTATGAGCGGGCGTCCGGTAGCCGCATGCACGCCAAATATTTCCGTCCCGGCGGCGTGCACCAGGATCTGCCGCCCGCGCTGCTGGAAGACATCTACGAGTTTTGTAACCAGTTCCCCACGGTGCTGGACAATCTCGAAACGCTCCTCACAGAGAACCGCATCTTCAAGCAGCGCAACGTCGATATCGGCGTGATCAGCCGCGCCGATGCGGAAGCTATGGGATTCTCCGGCGTGATGTTGCGTTCGACAGGCGTCGCCTGGGACTTGCGCCGCGCGCAGCCTTACGAGTGCTACAACGATCTCGAATTCCAGATTCCCGTCGGCAAGAACGGAGACAATTACGACCGCTACCTGATGCGCATCGAAGAAATGCGCCAGTCCACCAAAATCATGAAGCAGTGCATCGAAAAGATGCCTGCCGGTCCCGTGGTCGTGGAGAACAACAAGATCGTCCCGCCCAAGCGCGCCGAAATGAAGAAATCGATGGAAGCCCTCATCCATCACTTCAAGCTCTACACCGAAGGCTTCCACGTCCCGGCCGGCGAAACCTACGCCGCCGTCGAGGCGCCGAAAGGCGAGTTCGGCGTCTATCTCGTCGCCGACGGTACCAACAAACCCTATCGTTGCAAGATTCGCGCGCCCTCCTATCCGCATCTCGCAGCGCTCGAATATATGTGCAAAGGCCATCTGCTTGCCGACGTTCCCGCCGTGATCGGCTCGCTCGATATCGTTTTCGGGGAGATTGATCGGTGACCTCTCTGGTGTCCTGCGATACCCACGGTCTCCAAAAGCGGACGCGCGTTTGCCGTCACATTGTGGACACGCTTGTTGATCGCAACCCGCGCGGAATGCATTGGACAAGCGACGACGATGAAGAACCGTGCGCCTGGTGCACGAATTGTCATACGGCCTATCGCAACGCTGGCAACGAATGGACTGACGACGTAATGGCCGCATTAGATGAACAGGTTCTGTGCTTCTCCTGTTTCAAGCTGGCTCAGCAGATCAACGGTTTCGGAGCGCATTGATGTCTGTCCGTCGCCTCTCCGAACACCAACCCGCGAGTTTCGCGTTCACGTCCGAAAACAGGGCGTGGGCCGAAAAGGAAATGACGAAATATCCGCCCGGCCGTCAGGCCAGCGCGGTGATTTCGCTTTTGTGGCGCGGCCAGGAACAAGAAGGCTGGGTCAGCAAGCCGATGATCGAAGAGGTCGCGCGCATGCTTTCCATGCCCTACATCCGCGTGCTTGAAGTGGCGACCTTCTACACGATGTTCAACCTCGAGCCGGTTGGCGAACATCTGGTTCAGGTTTGCACCACGACGCCATGCTGGCTGCGCGGTTCGGATGATGTCGTTGCCGCCTGCAAGAAGCACATTGCGCCCACGCCGCACACCGTTTCAAAAGACGGCAAGTTCTCGTGGATGGAAGTGGAATGTCTTGGCGCCTGCGTGAACGCGCCAATGCTGCAAATCGGCAAGGACTTCTACGAAGACCTTGACGGCCCCACGACCGAAAAAATCCTCGAAGCCTTCCGTCGCGGTGAAACGCCAAAGCCCGGTCCGCAAAATTTCGGCCGGCGTTCATCGGAGCCCGCAGGCGGAGCGACCACGCTGACCGACCCAAAGCTTTTCAACGGGGGATACAGTCATAAGGCAAACGGTGGTGCACAAGGCGGAACCGATGCCGAAGCCAAGAAACCCACTGAGGCCGCTTCCGATCGCGAAGCGCCAGTTCAGAAACCGCCGGGAGCGGCCACCTGATGCTCGCCGATAAAGACCGCATTTTCACCAATCTCTACGGCTTCGAGGATCCCGGCCTCGAAGGTGCGAAGAAGCGCGGCGCGTGGGATGGCACGAAACAGATTCTCGAACGCGGCCCCGAAGCCATCGTCGATGAAATGAAAAAGTCCGGCTTGCGCGGCCGCGGCGGCGCGGGTTTTCCCACCGGCATGAAATGGTCGTTCATGCCGAAGGAAGTGAAGGAACGTCCGCATTATCTCGTCGTCAACGCCGACGAATCCGAACCCGGAACGTGCAAGGACCGGGATATCATGCGCAACGATCCGCATACGCTGGTCGAAGGCTGCCTGATCGCCAGCTTCGCGATGCGCGCGCATGTTTGCTACATCTATGTGCGCGGTGAATTCATCCGCGAACGCGAAGCCCTGCAACGCGCCGTCGATGAAGCCTACGAAGCCAAACTCATCGGCAAGAACAACATCCACGGCTGGGATTTCGATCTCTACGTCCATCACGGCGCGGGCGCTTACATCTGCGGCGAGGAAACTGCGCTGCTCGAAAGCCTCGAAGGCAAAAAAGGCCAGCCGCGTCTGAAGCCACCGTTCCCGGCAAATGTCGGCCTCTATGGGTGCCCGACGACGGTGAACAATGTCGAATCCATCGCGGTTGCGCCCACGATCCTGCGCCGCGGTGCGGGGTGGTTCGCTGGGATCGGCCGTCCCAACAACACGGGCACAAAGGTTTTCTGCATCTCCGGTCACGTCAACAAACCGTGCAATGTCGAAGAAGCCATGGGCATTCCCATGCGCGAACTGATCGAGAAGCATGCGGGCGGCGTGCGCGGCGGCTGGGACAATCTCTTGGCTGTCATTCCGGGTGGCGCGTCCGTTCCGCTGATCCCCAAATCCATTTGCGATGATGTGCTGATGGATTTTGACTCACTCAAAGCCGTGCAATCCGGCCTTGGCACCGCCGCCGTCATCGTGATGGACAAGTCGACCGACGTTGTGAGGGCCATCTCGCGTCTGGCTTATTTCTACAAACACGAAAGCTGCGGCCAGTGCACGCCGTGCCGCGAAGGCACCGGCTGGATGTGGCGCGTGATGAAGCGTCTCGAAGTCGGCAATGCACAAGTGCCTGAAATCGATTTGCTTCAGGAAGTGACCAAGGAAATCGAAGGTCACACGATCTGTGCGCTCGGCGATGCCGCGGCGTGGCCGATCCAGGGTCTGATCCGTCATTTCCGCCCCGAGCTCGAGCGCCGCATCGCCGAGCGCAAAGGCTCAACACCGATGGCGGCGGAGTAATCCATGGCCCGCAAGCTCATCATCGACGGCAAGGAAATCGAAGCGGACGACAACCTCACGCTGCTGCAAGCGTGCGAGCAGGCCGGCGCCGAAATCCCGCGCTTCTGTTATCACGAGCGGCTTTCCGTCGCCGGCAATTGCCGCATGTGTCTGGTGGAGTGGGTCGGCGCGCCGAAGCCGCAAGCCTCCTGCGCGCTGCAGGTGAAAGACATCTTCCCCAACAAGGAC
Source organism: Rhizomicrobium sp. (assembly GCA_035545475.1). Taxonomy (GTDB): domain Bacteria; phylum Pseudomonadota; class Alphaproteobacteria; order Micropepsales; family Micropepsaceae; genus Rhizomicrobium. Next base: position 2,675 of record DASZYI010000174.1, on the reverse strand, counting down.
GGTACGCCCGCCAAGATCAACACGAACTCCGCTTATGTGAAGAAGGCGCGCGAAGGCGTGATGGAGTTCCTGCTCATCAACCATCCGCTCGATTGCCCGATCTGCGATCAGGGCGGCGAGTGCGATCTGCAGGACCAGGCGATGGGCTATGGCCGCGCCGCATTCCACCGCTTCAACGAAAACAAGCGCGCTGTCGAAGACAAATATATGGGCCCGCTGATCAAGACGATCATGACCCGCTGCATCCAGTGCACCCGCTGCGTGCGCTTCGCGACGGAAGTGGCGGGCGTGCCCGATCTCGGAGCCACCGGCCGGGGCGAGGACATGGAGATCACGACCTATCTGGAAAAGGCGTTCTCGTCCGAACTCTCCGGCAACGCAGTCGACCTTTGCCCCGTTGGCGCACTGACGCACAAACCATGGGCCTTCATCTATCGCCCTTGGGAGTTGAGCAAAACGGAGTCCATCGATGTGATGGATGCGCAGGGTTGTAATGTCCGCGTGGACGCGCGCGGCCGCGAAGTGCTTCGCGTGTTGCCGCGGGTGAACGACGACATCAACGAAGAATGGCTGTCCGACAAATCGCGCTATGCTTGTGACGGCCTGAAACGCCAGCGCCTCGATCAACCGTTCATCCGCAAGAACGGCAAACTGGTTCCGGTAAGTTGGGGCGAAGCATTCGCCGCCATCTCTGCGCGCATGAAGGCGACCAAGCCCGAAGCGATGGCCGCTATCGTCGGCGATCTCGCCGCTGCGGAAGAAATCAAGGCGCTCAAAGACCTGATGACGTCTCTTGGCGTCACCAATCTCGAATGCCGTCAGGACGGTTCGAAAGTCGGCGGAACGCGCCCGACCTATCTCTTCAATTCCACCATCGCCGGCGTCGATGCCGCCGATGCGTTGCTGCTGATCGGCGCCAATCCGCGCTGGGAAGCACCCGTCCTGAACGCGCGCATCCGCAAGGGATGGCTCAACGGTCTGAAGATCGCCAATATCGGCGAGGCTGTCGATCTCACCTATCCGGTCACGCAATTGGGCGAAACCGTTTCCGCCCTTCAGGATATTGCGAACGGCAAAGGCGATTTCGCCACTGTGCTGAAAGACGCCAAGCGCCCCATGATCGTCGTCGGCCCGGGTGCGCTGGCCCGCGCGGATGGCGCCGCAATCCTCAATCTTGCCGCCAAACTGGCTGGCGATATCGGTGCCATTGGCCCCGCCGGCACTGCGGCCGAAGGCGGCTGGAACGGCTTCAACGTGCTGCACACCGCGGCCTCGCGCGTTGCCGCCCTCGATCTCGGCTTTGCAACCGGCGACATGGCCGCCATTCTCGATGGCGCATCGAAAGGCGAGATGGGTTTTGTCTATCTGCTTGGCGCCGATGAGTTTGACACATCCAAACTCGGCAGCGCCTTTGTGGTCTATCAGGGCACGCATGGCGATGCGGGCGCGCATCGCGCGGACGTCATTCTCCCGGGTGCGGCTTACACGGAAAAGGAAGGTCTTTACGCGAACTTCGAGGGCAGGGTGCAGCGCGGAAAACGCGCGGTCTTTCCTCCCGGAGAGGCCAAGGAAGATTGGGCCATTCTGCGCGCGCTTTCCGAAGTGCTGGGCCGGAAGCTGCCTTACGACAATCTCGAAACCCTGCGTGCCGCCATCGTCGCCGACGCGCCGCATTTCGCTGTCGAGGTGCACAACCAGGCGCCCGTTCACGAAGGCGCCAATCCCTCGATCTGGAACAGTGTCGGCAAGCCCGGCGAGTTGAACGCTTCCGTTCCGCTGCGCTCGCCTATCCGCGACTTCTACATGACGAATCCCATCGCGCGTGCCAGCGCCACCATGGCCGAATGCAGCCGCATCTTCGTCAAGCAACCCCAACCGATGGCGGCGGAGTAGGGCATGGCTCTGATCGGATTTTGGACGGATGTGTTCGCTTGGCTCGGCATTGCCTTGCCTTATGGCTGGGCATGGTTCCTGAGCCAGGCCACGCTGATCCTCATCTTCGACGTGGTCCTGCTCGTCATGATTGCTTTCTTTCTGCTCGCCGACCGAAAGATCTTCGCCGCCGTCCAGATGCGTCGCGGTCCCAATGTGGTGGGTGCGTTCGGCCTGCTGCAAAGCTTCGCCGACCTCATCAAATTCGCGCTGAAGGAATCCATCATTCCGGCCGGCGCCAATCGCGTGATCTTCATCCTCGCCCCGCTCATCACGTCTACACTGGCGCTCGCGAGTTACGCGGTGATTCCGCTCGATAACGGCTGGGTCATTTCCGACATCAATGTCGGCATCCTTTACCTCTTTGCCGTCTCCTCGCTCGGCGTCTATGGCATCATCATGGGCGGTTGGGCGTCGAACTCGAAATATCCGTTTCTTTCCGCGCTTCGTTCGGCCGCGCAAATGGTTTCCTACGAAGTCTCCATCGGCTTCGTGCTCATCACGGTGCTTTTGTTCGCGGGATCGCTGAATTTGTCCGACATCGTGCGCGCCCAGACCCATGGCTGGTACGCCTTCACGATGTTGTTCCCGATGATGATCATCTTCTTCGTCTCGGCGATTGCGGAAACCAACCGTCCGCCTTTCGATCTGGTCGAGGCGGAATCGGAACTCGTGGCGGGCTATTTTGTGGAATATTCTTCCACCCCCTTCCTTCTGTTCTTCCTGGGCGAGTTCCTCAACAT
>DASZYI010000173.1:0-27571 GCA_035545475.1 Rhizomicrobium sp. | reverse complement strand
CACATCGATACCTACATAATGTTCCATGGCTGTCTCCTCTTCCGATGCTTGGGGCCACACAGCTGGACCCCGTTGAAACATCATCGGAGACAGCCACCTTCCTCGCCATCGCTCGGTCAGGCCCATCACCGCATCTGGGCGACTAATCCTCGTGCTCCAAATCTCCCTTAGGCGGCGGAGCGATCCGCCGCCAATGCCGTTGGGCGTTGAACCAAATCGCCAATGCGCCCGAATTTCAGCGGGAAGCCGTTTGCTCTGGCGCGAGTCCGGCCGCGACTGCATCTGTTACGTGCTCTAGCCAGACGAATTCCAATTGGTCCCGTGCTTCCTTGGGGATGTCGTCGAAGTCTTTGCGATTGCGCGCGGGCAGCATCACGCGTTTGATGCCTGCCCGCGCGGCCGCGGTGACCTTTTCTTTGATTCCGCCTACGGGAAGGACAAGCCCGCGCAAACTGATTTCACCCGTCATTGCCGTGTCGTTTCGAACCGTGCGGTCGGTCATCAACGAGGTCAGCGCCATGAACATCGCCACGCCGGCACTTGGCCCGTCTTTGGGCGTGGCGCCTGCCGGTACATGGATGTGGATGTCGCTCTTTTCGAAACGTGTTGGATCGATGCCAAAGGATGAGGCCGATCCTTTCACCACGCTCAAGGCGGCCTGTGCGCTTTCACGCATCACCTCGCCCAATTGACCGGTCAGGATCAACTTGCCGCTTCCGGGAATGCGGGTCGCTTCGATAAACAAAATGTCGCCGCCTACCGGAGTCCATGCAAGACCGGTAGCCACACCGGGAATACTTGTCCTGAGCGCGACTTCGTCCTCGAATATCGGCGGCCCGAGTATCTCATTGAGATCGCGCGCATCGATTCGCACCGGACCTGATTTGCCTTCGGCGATACGAACGGCGGCATGGCGCAAAGCCTTGCCGATTTGCCGTTCGAGGCTTCTCACGCCGGCCTCGCGTGTGTAGTGATCGACGATCTCCTTGATCGCATCGTCGGTCAGCTCCGCTTGGCCATCTTTGAGACCGTTGGCTTCCATCTGCCGGCGAACGAGATAGCGTTTTGCGATCTCGAATTTTTCCGTGGCCGTGTAACCGCTAAGGCTGATGATTTCCATGCGGTCGCGCAAAGGCCCGGGGATCGTATCCAACACATTGGCGGTCGTAATGAACACAACTTTGCTGAGATCGAACGGTACGGCGAGATAGTTGTCGCGAAAGGTCGAATTCTGCTCGGGGTCGAGCACTTCCAGCAATGCCGCGCTCGGATCGCCCTGGATACCTGCGCCCAGCTTATCGATTTCATCGAGCATCATTATGCAATCGCGGGTGCCCGCTTTTCGAATGGCTTGAATGATGTTGCCGGGAAGCGAACCGATATAGGTGCGCCTGTGGCCGCGGATTTCGGCTTCATCGTGTACGCCGCCCAGGCTGACGCGCGCGAATTTGCGTTTCATCGCACGGGCAATCGATTGCCCCAGCGAAGTCTTGCCCACGCCCGGAGGGCCGACGAAGCACAGAATGGGCGCCTTCCCGGCCGGAGCAAGTTTGCGGACTGCCAGATATTCGACAATCCGTTGTTTGATCTTGTCCAGACCGTAGTGATCCTCGTCGAGGATGCGGCGTGCCTCCGCGATATCGATCGGCGCTTCTTCCGGCAATGCCCAGGGTAATTCGATGAGCCAGTCGAGATAGGTGCGCACCATGCCGTATTCGCCTGCCGCCTCCGGCATGCGTTCCAGCCGCTTCAACTCCTTGCGCGCCTGATCTTCCACTTCGCGCGGCATCTTTGCTTTGGCGATCGCTTCGGACAGTTCGGCGATCTCTACGGCTTTCCCCTGTTCGCCTTCGCCGAGCTGGCGCTGGATGGCTGCCATCTGCTCGCGCAGCAGAAATTCGCGCTGGCGTTCGTCGAGTGCGGCTTTTGTCTGGCGACCGATCTCCTGCGAAAGGCGCTGGACTTCGATCCGATGCGCAAGCAGGTTGGATACCTTTTCCATGCGTGCCGAAATATCGATCGTTTCGAGAATCTCCTGCTTCTCTTCCGGTTTGATATCCATATAAGCGGCGGAGAGGTCCGCAAGAGCGCCGGGTGAATCGATGGCCTGAATGGCTGCAATCAGCTCTGCGGGCGCTTGCGGCAGCAATTGCAACGATTCTATTGCTTGCTGCTTGAGAATGGAGAAGCGGGCCTCCACCTCGGAGGATTGTGTGGTCGGTTCCGGGATGCGCAAGACGCGCGCCACCATGAACGGCCAGCCTTCGACGAATTCGACGATTTGAAAACGCTGTTCGCCCTGACAGACCAAATGCGTCGAGCCGTCCGGCGCAGTAAGATAGCGCACGACATTGGCCACAGTGCCGATGCGGTGCATGTCTACCGCGGAAGGCTCCGCCGCGTCCGGTTCCCGCTGCATCAATATGCCGACAGGTTGTTGTAGCCGCACCGCCTGTTGTGCAGCCGCCAGCGAGCGCGGACGGCCGACCGTCACCGGAAAGACGACACCCGGAAACAACACCAGATTGCGCACCGGCACGATAATAAGAGCGTCTGACGGCAGCGGCTTTTCGACAGCGGCACGCGCCGCATCGGTATCGGTTGTTTGGGTATCAGGCACGTTCGCGCTCCGCTTTATGAAGCGTAACCACGATACAGCCATTGACCGACGCTCTTTCGACGCCGCTATACCGTCCCGAAGGCAATGAAACGCGCCTGTAAAACCGACCTTGCGGCAGCTCAAGACGATGAATGATCGCCGTGGCAAGCTCGGGCGGCAAGTGCCGCGATCCCGAAATCACCAGACAGTTTCCGTCAATCGCCGCTTCGACATTTTCGGGTCCGACACCTGGAAGGGCGGCGAATATCAACACTCTGCTCGCCGTCTCGATGATATCGACCGGCGGTTCCCAAGCTGGACCCCGTGTCCCCTGGCCCGGCTCGAAAAATTGTCGATGCAAGCGCTCCGCTCGTGAGAGCATGTCCATCGCTTCGGACCACATCCAGCTTCGCGGAAACCGATCGTCCATCGCGTCGTCCTTTTCGGCTGCCGGATAATTTCATACCTTTCGCCACGGCGGTTCAAGCCGCCCCATTCATGCTATACCGCGCAGCAGGCAAGCGTATGACACTCTAGCCTCTCATCCCGGTTCGCTTGCCGTCCCGAACGCCTCTTCGTCCGGTCATTTCCGTCACGCGAATTCGGAAATAAACAGGGTCGAGCTGCCTCTCGCGATCTCCAAGTTTCGTTCTCACATATCCCGGTTCCCACCATAGAGCCCGTTTTTGCTGCAGCAGCTTATATGCGTGCTCACGGAGAGGTTGGTGCGGCTCCGTTTCTTTCAATTCTTCATACTCTCCGAACAGGATAACGGAAGTCCAATCCCAAGCCGACCGGATCTCGTCAAACGCAACACAGACGCGGGGATTTTCCCGCATCCACTCGATCTTCCGCCCCATCGTGGTGAAACTGTACAAATAGCCTTCATCGAACCCAAAATAGAGAAGGGCGATGTAAGGCTGGCCCTCGCTTACGCACGCAAGCCTTCCCAGCGATGCGGTGGCGAGCATTTTCTCCAGTTCACGATTGTCTAGCGAATGGACTTCCATTTTGTCCTCGCAGGCAAGAAATTGAACAGTCCGACTGTATGTCTCGTATCGACTTACGTCGGAATTGCTTGTCGAGACTCCAGCCGAACGGGCGCAAACTTATTTAAGTCCGAAAGAGCGGAAGCGGCATTGCGCTAAGTCAAAATCCTCTGCGTCGGCAGCATTTGGAGAAGCCGTGTCGCACGACATCTCTCCAAAAAACTCCCGATCCGGCGGGGCGGATCGGGAGAGTGATAGGCGCCATATGGAGGGATGGGAAGCGCCTATTCGGCCGCCATGGCCTGCGGATTGCCGCCTTCCATGGCATGAAGGACGCGCGCGTCGTCGAAGATCGGAATTCCCACTTCCTCATATTTCTTGCGGATCGTCGGCGTAATAAGGCCCACGCGCGCAATGGCGGGAAGCATGAGGTCTTTGAGCGAATGCACCTGCCCCGGAGGCAGTTCCTGCAGCAGGCCCATATCTTTTGCGTCTTCGAGGCCCTTGAAGAAATCGTCCGCGTCGATACCGGAATTGGCCAGAACCTCAAGGAAGCCGGGATCGAGGCGGTTGGCGAGGCCTTGTGCTTCGCCCATTGTCGTGGCCTGCACGATGATATTGATCGCGTTGAAGGCGAATTCCGCCAGATCTTCGCGGGTCGCTTCGTCCAGTTTCGCAATGACGGGTTCCAAATAGACATACCCGAACGAGACGTGCCGCGATTCGTCGCGCATCACGTTGTAGGTGATCGCCTTCAGCAGCGGGCAGGTTGTGGAGTGATACATGTTGCTGAAAGCACCGAGTGCCAGGCCTTCCACGATCATGTTCATCCCGATCATCACTTTTTCGTAACGATCGGATTTCAGGGTCGCGTCGATGATCGCCTTCAGCCATGGCGACATCGGATAGACCATCGCGATCTTGTCGCAATACTTCGCGTAAACCTCCACATGCCGCGCTTCGTCCATGGTCTGCGACGCCGCATAAAGTTTGGCCTTTGCGTCGGGAACGGAATGGGTCACGCACGCCGCCGTCATCAGCGCACCTTGCTCGCCATGCAGGAATTGGGAAAGAAGCTGCGCGGTCGAATGAGCGGTAAAAGTCTCGCGTTGCGATTTCGACAACTTGTTGAAGAACGGCATCTTGTGAAACAGCGATGCGCGATCGGAGACCAGCGGTTTGGACGGATCGACCAGCGTGTTCCACGGCAAAATGTCGTCGGAATCCCATTGTTGTTGTTTGGCGCGCTTGTAGAGGTCTTCGACCTTGCTGCGGCCAAGCGCATAATCGAATGTCCAAGCGATCTCCATCGGATTGCGATAGCAATCGTCCGGCGTCATCGTGACTTTCCAATCGCCTTTGGTGATGATCCGAGATGCAGTTTCCGGGGCCATTTCCTTCTCCCAATCTGGCTTGGAAATAGTTGACACCGGCGTCATGTTTTAAAATTGATGCAGATCAACCGGGCCCAAATTTTTGGAAATTGCGATTAGCTATCAATATCTTATTCGTAGACGAAGGCCCGATCGTCCAGGTCGATCTCGGGCAATTCCTTTCTTTCCCGCCAATAGTCCTGCGTGTGCTGCCATTCCGGTTTGTCGCCCCGTTTTGGCAACAAGTGCATGCTGCGCATCAGATAGCCCGGATTGAAATTCTCCGGGTCTATCCAGGGCAAAAGCGGCATCTCCCGATCCTCGGGTCTGAGCGCGACCGAAACCTTCTTCGCGTGTTTCATGTCCATGTGCTTCAGCAAACGGCACACGAAATCGCCCAAGAGATCGACGCGCAGCGTCCAGCTTGCGCGAAAATAGCCGAACACCCAGACCAGATTGGGAACGCCTGTGAACATCATGCCGCGGTAGGTGACGGTCTCGGCAAAATCGACCGGCTCGCCGTCCACACGAAATGCAATGTCGCCGAGAATGCTCAGATTGAATCCCGTGGCCGTGACGACGATGTCGGCCTTCAGCTCCTCGCCCGAACGCAACAGGATGCCGTTCTCGGTGAAGCGTTCGATTTCGCCGGTCTCCATCGAAGCTTTGCCGGAGGCGATACCTTTGAACAAATCGCCTTCGGGAACAAAAGCGATGCGTTGCTGCCAGGGACGGTATTTCGGTGTGAAATGGGTTTCGATATCGTAGTCGGGACCGAGATAGGCGCGCACGCCCGCCAGCAATTCCTGCTTGACGGTCTCCGGCTCTTCGATCGAACGGCGCGTGAAGACGTCCTGATCCAGCAGGATGCGCCGCCTGACGATCTCGTGAATCCACGTCTCGTCGATATCCAATTCGCGCAATTGATTGGCGAGTTCGTTTTCGTTGCGGGCAGGAATAAAATAGGTGGGCGAACGCTGCAGCACGGTCACATGCGCGCAATCCGCTGCAATGGCCGGAACGACCGTGGCGGTCGTCGCGCCCGAGCCGATCACAACAACGTTCTTTCCCTTGTAGTCGAGATCTTCGGGCCAGGTCTGCGGATGGACGATCTTGCCCTTGAAGGTCTCCATGCCCTTCCACTGCGGCGTGTAGCCTTCCGCGTGACGATAATAGCCCTGGCACATCCAGAGGAAGTTGGTGGTGAACCGCAAATGCTCGCCGGTATCGGTGCGAACAACCTCCAACGTCCAAAGATTGCTTTTGCTGGACCAACTCGCCGATACGATCTTGTGACGATAGCGGATGTGCCGCGCGAGGTCGTTCTCTTCGATAACTTCGGACATGTATTTGCGAATTTCGTCTGCCGTCGCAATTGGCGCGCCCACCCACGGCTTGAAACGATAGCCGAACGTGTAGAGATCGCTGTCGGAGCGAACGCCCGGATAGCGGTGCATCAGCCACGTCCCGCCGAAACTTTCCAGGCCTTCCAGAATGACGAAGGATTTGTCCGGGCATTGTTCCTTTAGGTGATATGCCGATCCGATCCCCGAAATTCCCGCTCCCACAATCACGACGTCGAAACATCCGGCCTCGGAAGTTGCGGCCGGGGTAGGTTCGGCAAGTGTTGTGGTCGCGGTCATGGTGCGTATCCTTCCGACAATCTGTCAGCATCTTCACGGCTGTTCTGGAGTGCGTGTTGATCGAGATCAATCGGCATTCGCACGTTCAAGCGCGGTCGTTTTCGTCCTCGATCAAAATGCGTTCGGCTGCGCCGTCGAGGTCTTCGTACTGGCCGCTCCCCAGCGCCCATAAGAGCAGCACCAAAGCACCAAGCCCTATAATGAGCGCTGCACCGATGATGGGAGCGACGGCGCTCATCTCGCCTTGCCTGTCGCAAGCCGCAACGCGTTTACGGTAACCGCGAGCGAAGAGCCGGCCATCATAAAGGCGGCCAGGAGCGGAGAAACAAGCCCAAGCATCGCAAGAGGAACCGCGGCCACATTGTAGACCGCGGCAAAGAGAAAATTCTGGTTGACCAATCTGCGCGCCTTCCGGGCGACGTCGATCGACTCCACTATCGGCATCAGGCTGTCGCCCCGCAAAATGAAATCCGCGGCGAGTTGACTGACATCGGCGGCGGTTCCCGGCGCGATGGATACATCCGCCAATGCAAGCGCGCCGGTGTCGTTGAGACCGTCGCCCACCATCAGAACGCGGCGGCCTTGTTTTCGCAATTCTTCGAGATGAGCGGCCTTTTGCCTGGGATCGATCTGTGCTCGCCATTTTGCAATGCCCGCGGCCTGCGCGATTTCGGCGGCGGGGCGTTCCTTGTCGCCCGTCAGCATCTCTACACGGATTTTGCGCTCTCCCAGTGCCGCGAAAAGGATTTTCAAATCCGGCCGCGGCTTGTCGTGAAACAGGAACTGCACCGGTGCCTGATCGCCGGCGCGATACCAAAGCTCGCTGCCGCTCGATGCCGTTTCGGCGCCGCACCAGGCTGCGTTGCCGAGGCGGCACGTCGTTCCGTCGATTTGGGCTTCCAGACCGAGGCCGGGCTTTTCGGCGACATTTGACGCCACGGGCCCTTCGCCGGCAGCTTTGGCAAGCGCGCGCGCGAATGGGTGGCGGCTTGCGCGCGCCAACACTCCCGCACTCCGAAGGACTGTTGGGGAGACGGCCCGCGTGTTTTGCAGCTCCGGTTCGCCGAACGTCAACGTGCCGGTCTTGTCGAAGACAGCCGTATCGACATTCGCGAGCCGTTCCAACGCGTCGCCCGATTTGACAAGAACACCGCGCTGGAAAAGCCGTCCCGTCCCCACAATCTGGACCGCAGGAACGGCAAGTCCCAGCGCGCAAGGACAGGTGATGATGAGAACCGTAATGGCGTTCGTCACCGACCTGTCGAGCGGCGCGCCGCTCAACGACCAGATGGCAAACACAAGAAGAGCGGCTCCGGTAACAAAGGGAACATAGGCGCGGGCGGCCTTGTCGGCGAGGCGGACATAACGCCCTTTGGATTGCTGGCCGGCCTCCAGAAGCCGGGCCAGATCGGCAACAAGGGAATCTTCGACGCGGGCAGCGACCGACAAGACCGTCGATCTTCCGACCACGACAGAACCTGAACGCAGCACGCCGCCCACGCCGATCGCGACGGGCATCGTTTCGCCCGTCACAAGTGAAATGTCGGCGTCGGTTTCGCTTTCGACGGTTCCGTCTGCCGGTACACGTTCTCCGCTCGAAATGACGACACGATCTCCGGAAACGAGTTCGCGCGCTGTCACCGTCTCGACATTGCCGTCAGCCTTGATGCGTCTGGCAAGCGTGGATTGCATGGCGATCAGATGCTGCGCGGCGCTGCGGGCGCGATCGCGCAAATGGAAATCGAGGTAACGGCCGATCAGCAGCAGAAAGGCCAGCATCACCGCCGCATCGAAATAGGTTTGAGGCTGATGCGTGACCGTCTGATAGATGCTGAGGCCCAACGCCAATATGATGGCAAGGCTGATGGGCACGTCCATGTTGGTGTGACCGGCAGCCAAAACACGCCATGCGGATGCGAAAAACGGCTGGCTGGCATAGAGCGAGACCGGTATCGAGACGACAGCGGCCAACCAGAAGAATAGGTTGCGTGTGGCTTCGCTCATGTCCTGGCCGCCATACCAAACCGCGTCGGTCAGACCGATGACGAAGACCGATCCGAAACCGGCAACGGCGATGCAGCGCAGCAGGAATTTGCTTTCGTTCTGTTCGGCCGTCTTCGCTTTGCCGAGGTCGAACGGCTGGGCTTGGTATCCCAAGGCGCGAACGCGGTTGAGTACGGCGGTGGGGTCGGCGCGGCCTTGCCAGACGACCGTGAGTTTCCCGCTCGAAAGGTTGAGCCGGGCGTGCTTCACGCCATCCAGCGCACCCAATCCCGACTCGATCTTTGCGATGCAGTTGGCACAGCGGGCCCCCGTGACCGCCGCTTCAAATGTCTGCGTGCCGTCGGCTTTCTTGTCGACAAAGCGGCTCAGATCCTGTGCGGACCGTTCCATATCCTGCGAAAGAGTTAGGGCACCCATAGACGTCTGCTCGCTTCAAAAGGATGTTTCGGATCGCGTGCGGTGACCATCACGTCCCATGTGCCCGCTCGCACGCCTTGCAAACTGGCGCGGTAGATGCCGGGAACCGTCTCCGTCAGGGCGAAGAGACGGTCCTTGTTTTCGTCGGCGGGATGGCGCAACTCGCCCCTCAACGCGGTGTGCGGTTCGGGAGCGCCGTTTGCGCCGTTCAACGAAACGGAAATTTGCAGCTCGCCCGAAGGGCCGCGCGTCGCACCGATCGAGGCACGCCACCCGATCTTCGATTGCTCCGCGCGCAAGGCGAGCGTCCGGTTGTATTCCACGCCTTGCAGATAGGGCTTTTGTTCGTCCTCGCCGCGGAACGTTTTGAGCGAGATGACGATGAAAAGCGTATTGACCGCCATGACGAAGGCGAAAAAGCCGGTCAGCCACAGCAAAACCTTCCGGCCGGTCAGTTCGCGGATCATCGAGCGCCTCCTGCGAGGAACACGGCGGAGACATCGCGGGCTTCGTTGGTCGCGGCGTCGCGCAAGGTAAATGTCAGCCGTTGTTCGCCGTTTTTTATCCGGGTCTTATCGAGGGTGACGAGAACACGCACGCTGCGCACCTTGTCGGCCTCTACGCGCAGTTTCACCGGCAACACCGTGCGACCCAAACCGATCACATTGACCGAGCGGGGCTGAACCCCGGAAAGCGAAAGCAACAGATCGCGCGGCTTGTCGAAACGGTTCATCAGCTTCAGCGTATAGGCATTGCGCACGGCGCCGTCGGCCAGCGTCACATAGTTGGGATTGCGGTCGCGCAGGACGTCCAGTTCCAACGTATGCCGCGTCGACAATCCGAGCAGCATGATCGCGGAAACGAGCGCAATAACGCCTGTGTAGAGAAGGGTCCTGGGCCGTACAAAGCGAAACCGCGCCTTTTGTCCTTCCAGTCTGCGTTTGACATTTGCGTCCGTGTCATAGGCGATCAGCCCCTTGGGCAAGCCGATACGGCCCATCACGTCATCGCACGCATCTATGCAGAGCCCGCAATTGATGCATTCGAGTTGCAGCCCGTCGCGTATGTCGATGCCCATGGGGCACGCCGCGACGCATTGATTGCAATCGATGCAGTCTCCGCGTCCTTCCCAGCTTTGGCCTTTCTTGTGCGGGCCTCTCGGCTCGCCGCGGTCGACGCGATAGGTAACCGCGAGCGCCTCATTGTCCACCATTGCGCCCTGAATGCGCGGCCAAGGACACATATAGGTGCAAACCTGCTCGCGCATGAGGCCGCCGAGCGAATAGGTGGTGAAAGTGAAGATCGCGATGGACGCATATACCAACGGCGGCCCCGACATCGTAAGCAGTTGGTGGGCCAATGTCGGCGCGTCGGTGAAATAGAAAACCCATGCGCCGCCCGTGGCGATTGCGATCAACAGCCAGATCGTGTGCTTCGCGACGCGTTTGACGACCTTCTGCAGCGACCAACGCGCTGCAGCCAAACGAATGCGCGCGCTGCGGTCGCCTTCAATCAGGTTTTCGACGTAAATGAAAAGGTCGGTCCAGACGGTTTGCGGACAGGCATAACCGCACCACAGCCGGCCGAACAATGACGTTACCAGAAACAGTGAAACGGCTGCCAGAATAAGCAGCCCGGTGATGTAGTAGACTTCCTGCGGCCAGATTTCGATGAAGAAAAAATAGAAACGCTGATGCGCCAGATCGACCAGCACCGCCTGGTTCGGCGCCGCGGGACCGCGGTCCCAGCGTATCCAGGGCAGCAGGTAATAGATTCCGAGCGTGATCGCCATCACGGCCCATTTGACCTTGCGATAGGTGCCGTGAACCAGTTTCGGATAGATGGGCACCCGCGATTGATAGAATTTGCGGTTGGCCGCGCTGTTGCTGGCCTGCGCGTCCGAACGGGCCACACCCTCCGCCGCCATCACCGGAAGCGGCGCACCATTGGCAGTGAATTGTACCCGCGCGCTCATGCTGCAGCTCGTTATTCGCCCCCGCCGAGGCTGTGCACATAGACGGCAAGCGATTTGATCGTTTCGGGGGAGAGGCGCCCCGCCCAGGTCGGCATCACGCCGCCACGGCCGTTCCATATCTGGTCGCGAATGTCTTCGCGGCGCGAGCCGTACAGCCATTCGTTGTCCGTCAGATTGGGCGCACCGAATTCGCGGCTGCCTTTTCCTTGTGCGCCATGACAGGCCGCGCAATTGTCGGCAAAGAGCTTGGCTGCGCGTGCAACAGCAGAGGGGTTCGCACGCCGCCCCGAAAGGTGCACAACATATTCCGTAAGATCGTCGATTTCACCGGACTTCAGAATCGCGTCGCGTCCAAAAGCGGGCATCTGCGATTGCCTTGTATTGCGATCGGTGGAGCGAACGCCCACCGTGATCGTGTGCTGAATATCGTTCAGCGTACCGCCCCACAGCCAGACGTCGTCGTTGAGGTTGGGATATCCGCGCCCACCTTGTGCTCCCGAGCCGTGGCAGGGCGCGCAGTTGTCGCCGAACGCAGCCTTGCCTTCGGCCAATGCGAATTGCTGCAGGTCGGGATTAGACTGAATCTGCTGCAGGCTTGCCGTGCGCAACTCTTTTTCCTTGGCGCGCCGCGCATCCTTGAGCGCCTGCACATTGGCGGTCACCGCGTCGCGCTGGGAATGATCGAGCAGTCCGTGCGTATAGCCGTTGATCGTCGGCCAGGCCGGCATCACGATCCAGTATCCGATCGCCCAGACAATGGTTGCGTAGAAAATGCCCAACCACCAGCGCGGCAGCGGTGTGTTCAGCTCCTTGATGCCGTCCCATTCGTGACCGGTGGTTTCGGTGCCGGAGACTTGGTCGACTTCCTTTTGGTTGTCAGCCATCACTGCTCTCCGTCGTCTTCGAGCGGAATGTGTGCCGCTTCGCGAAAACGGGTGCGGTTGGAAGGCCACAACGCATATACCAGCACAATGGCGAACAGCGCCGTGAAATAGACCGCACCCCAGCTCTGTGCGAAGGCAAGGACGTCCTCGTAAGCCCAGGGCTCCATGACTATCTCCGGTTCTCCGGCGCGTCGGCCTTGTAGGATTTGAAATCGACGAGCGTGCCCAGCATCTGCAGATAGGCGATCAGCGCGTCGGCCTCGGTGATCTCATTCGGATTGCCGTCGAAATCGCGCACCTGCGCTTTCGGGTAACGCTTCTGCAACGCCTCGGCGCCCTCGCTGTTGGGATCGGCCTGCGCTTCGAGATCGGCTTTGGCATTGTCGATCTGCTCTTTGCTGTAAGGCACGCCGACGGCTTTGTTGGTTTTCAGCAAGGCTACGATATCTCTGTAATCCAGCGGCGTAAGCGCCAGGTATTTGTAAGGCGGCATCACCGATTCCGGCACCACGGAGCGCGGGTCGGCGAGATGGGCCCGTTGCCATTCGTCGGAATATTTGCCGCCCACGCGCGCCAGATCCGGGCCGGTTCGCTCGGAGCCCCACTGGAACGGATGGTCATACATGCTCTCGGCGGCGAGGCTGTAATGTCCATAGCGCTCCACTTCGTCGCGCAGCGAACGGACCATCTGGCTGTGACAGACGTAGCATCCCTCGCGGACGTAAATATCGCGTCCTTCCAATTCCAGCGGCGTGTAAGGCCGAACGCCACTGACTTTCTCCACCGTACCATTGACCCAGAACAGGGGCGCGATCTCAACGGCGCCCCCGATGGCAACGACGAAGAGAATGCCGATCAAAAGCAGAAGCGAATTGCGTTCCAGTAAATCGTGCTTCACCGCACAGCCTCCACCGCGAGCTGAGGCTGGGGCGAGGTGCTTATCTGTGGAGCGCTCCGAACGGTGCGCCACAAATTGTAAGCCATGATGATCGCGCCGGAGAGAAAGAGCACGCCGCCAATCGCCCGGATGATGTAATAGGGATGCATCGCCTGAACGGATTCCACGAAGGAATATTCGAGGAAGCCGAAATCGTTATAGGCCCGCCACATCAAGCCCTGCGTGATCCCGGCAACCCACATCGACGTGATGTAAAGAAGGATTCCCAGGGTCGAAATCCAGAAGTGCCATTCGACCAGCGCATTGGAATAAAGTCGCTGCTTTTTCCAAAGCCACGGCACAAGGCAGTAAAGCGCGCCGAAGCTGATATAGGCCACCCAGCCCAATGCACCGGAATGAACGTGGCCGATGGTCCAGTTGGTGTAATGGGAAAGTGCATTGACCGTTTTCACGCTCATCACCGGCCCTTCGAACGTGCTCATGCCGTAGAACGCCACCGAGACCACGATCATCCGCAACACGGGGTCGGTGCGAAGCTTGTCCCACGCGCCGGAAAGCGTCATCAGCCCGTTGATCATGCCGCCCCAGGACGGCATCCAGAGAATGACGGAGAACGTCATGCCCAGTGTTTGCGTCCATTCGGGCAGCGCGGTGTAGAGAAGGTGATGCGGGCCTGCCCAGATATAGATGAAGATCAGGCTCCAAAAGTGAATGATCGAGAGCCGGTACGAATATATAGGGCGCTCCGCTCTCTTGGGGATGAAGTAGTACATGATGCCCAGAAAGCCCGCGGTCAGGAAGAAACCCACGGCGTTGTGGCCATACCACCATTGCGTCAATGCATCTTGCACGCCGGAGAAGAGAGAAACGCTTTTCGACTCCCATATGGAAACCGGAAGCGAAAGGTTGTTCACGATATGCAACATCGCGATCGTTACGATGAACGCCAGGTAGAACCAGTTCGCCACATAGATGTGCGGCTCTTTGCGCTTGATGATCGTTCCCAGGAAGGTGATGAGATAGCTGACCCAAATGAGGGTCAGCCAAATGTCGGCGTACCATTCCGGTTCGGCATATTCGCGGGACTCCGTAATGCCTTCGAGATAGCCCGTACCGGCAAGCAGGATGAATGTGTTGTAGCCCCAGAAAACGAACCATGGCAGCGATCCGCCGAACAGGCGCGCTTTCGAGGTGCGCTGAACGACGTAGAACGATGTCGCGATCAGAACATTCCCGCCGAATGCGAAGATGACCGCCGAAGTGTGCAGCGGCCGCATGCGGCCGAAATTTGTCCACGGCATGTCCGGGAAATAAAAGAGATCGGGAAAGGAAAGCTGCAGCGCGATGACGACGCCGACCAGCATGCCGACGATGCCCCAGAACATCGAAGCGATAACGCCGGCCTTCACGACATCATTGGCGTAGCCCCCACGTTCATCCTCGGGAGTCCGGCCGCCATAGGTGATGAGATACCAGATTCCCGTTCCCAGCATCGCGGCGGCGAATGTCCAGCCCTGCAAAACCATCCGCGGGTCGGGTGACCGTGCCGCCTCGAAAATGCCGGCGAAAAAGGCGAGCGCGATGATGACGGGAAAGAGCGCGAGGTCGAAACGCCAGGTCTGATCAGTTGCGACGATTTTCATCACGGACGCTTTCAGAGGATTGGAGATCGGCGAAACGAAAGTCCGCGTGACGGATTGGCTCGTCGCTCGCCAAATGAACTGCCCGGCGATAGGCCATCCACCCGCTCGCGGAGCGATATGGCTGCTGACTTTGGTCCGGCTGTGCGTCGCTCATCGGCGGCCCCTCTCGATATCGCCGCGATCATGTGGAAATTGCGGTTTTCTGCGTTTGATTTGGATCAACGGTTGCAGCGGCCAAGGGCCTCAGTGCCGCCGGTTGGACTGCCAAGAAGCGAACGCCATTGCCATGCCGAAAAGCACGAACACGATCGTGACAGCGACCGTAACAACGACCTCATGTGCGGGCATCTTTCACTCCCTGTTAGCCGCGCGCGAGGTTCGCGCGGCCGTGGCAGCGAAGAATTGATCGACATCAATCGAAGCCTGCGTCAGAAGTGCCGCTGACGAAGGGCGAGGCGGCCTATCCAACCATCGGAGTTTTTACTGGGCCCGGCGAAGCCGCCCGCGCCGGGCTGGCTGGTTGTTGCAGCTTGGGAATAGAGCTTGCGGTGAGATGACACAGCCCCCGGCGCAATGAGTGTCCAAGTTTAATATTCATCGGAAAGGCCATGCCATTGGGGCGCGATATGAGCGGTGTGAAGGTCAAGGGTAAGATGGAACGAGGCTTCGAGCGCGTCTTGACGCCCGAGGCGTTGCACTTCGTTGGGGACCTTGAACGGCAATTCGGAGCGCGTCGCCGGCAATTGCTTGAAGTCCGCGCCGAGCGTCAGAAGGCCTTCGATTCGGGAAAGCTGCCGGACTTTTTACCCGAAACACGCAGCATTCGCGAAGGCGATTGGAAGGTGGCGCCAATCCCTGCCGACCTGCTGGATCGCCGGGTGGAGATCACCGGTCCCTCCGATAACCGGAAAATGGTGGTCAACGCCCTCAATTCGGGCGCGCAATCCTACATGACGGACTTCGAGGATTCTGCGGCGCCGACGTGGAACAACATGATCGGCGGTCAGATCAACCTGATGGATTATTGGTGCGGCCAGCTCGGCTTCGTCGACGATGCGACCGGCAAAACCTACGATGTCGTCGCAAAGCCGGCAACGCTGATCATGCGGCCCCGAGGCTGGCATCTCGAAGAAGCCCATATCGAGGTCGACGGCCGGCCGCTTTCGGGAGCTTTGGCGGATTTCGGCTTCTATTTCTTCCACAATCACAAAAGCCAGAAAGCCCTTGGGACCGGCCCATATTTCTATCTGCCGAAAATGGAAAGCCATCTGGAAGCGCGGCTGTGGAACGATGTTTTCGTTTGGGCGCAGAAAAAGGTCGGCCTGCCACCCGGCACCATAAAATCGACCGTGCTCATCGAGACATTGCCCGCCGCGTTCGAGATGCACGAAATTCTCTTCGAACTGCGCGAGCATATTGTGGGCCTGAATTGCGGCCGCTGGGACTATATTTTCAGCTACATCAAAAAGCTCGGCAAAGAGCGGCGTTTTCTATTGCCTGACCGTGCGCAGATCGTGATGGGAAAATCGTTTCTCAACGCTTATTCGCTGCTGCTGATCAGGACGTGTCATGAGCGCGGAGCATTCGCGATGGGAGGCATGGCCGCGCAGATTCCGGTCAAGGGCGACCCAGAATTGAACGCGGCGGCGTTCGAGCGGGTACGCGCCGACAAGCGGCGCGAGGTAGGCAACGGCCATGATGGGACGTGGGTGGCCCATCCCGATCTCGTGCCCGTCGCGATGGAAGTGTTCGGAAAGCTCGAAGGCGTCAATCAACTCACCCGTCAGCGGCAAGATGTGCACATGACGCAGGCCGATTTGTTGGAGCCCCATCAGGGCACGCGCACCGAGGAAGGTTTGCGGGAATGCTGCCGCGTGGGCGTTCAATATATCGAGGCCTGGCTTGGCGGGCGGGGCGCGGTGCCGCTCTACAACCTGATGGAAGATGCGGCCACCGCCGAAATCAGCCGGGCCCTGGTCTGGCAGTGGGTTCGCCACGGGGTTGTACTCAGCAACGGCAAGGCTGTGACCCCCGCAATGTTTCGGCAAGCGCTGAACGAGGAGATGCGGAGTCTTCGTCAGGCGCTGGGGGAAGAGCGGTGGAACAACGGCCACTTCGAACGGGCAATAATGCTTTTCGGCGAAATGGTTACCGCGGGAGAGTGCCCGGATTTCCTGACATTGCCGGCCTATGATTTCCTGATCGACAGGGGCAGTTGAGCGTTGCCGTTTGTCGAGGCCCGCGAACGTGGTAGCGTGATTGGGGTGCAGATGTGGCGAGGGAGGCCACGGTGCAGCAGTTTGCGACGCCAGATTCGGCCCGATTCAGTACCGCGAATGTCGACGCGTGCCGCGATTATATAAATGCGTCGACCGGCACGCACGAGTTCGATATCACCCGCGCCTCGAGCTTTCGCGATTTCGTTCACCACGAATGCCCCATAGGCCGCATCTCGCTGAACCGGGTGAATCTGGATTGCACCGACGGATTCCGGATCACCAAGTCCGATGCCGCGCCCTATTATTCTTTTCAGTTCCTGCTCGATGGCGAGTGCCGCGTTGATGGGCCGTTCGGCACCGTGCTTGCCAAGCCGGGCGACGTCTTCATTCTCGATCCGGATCAGGTCACCCGCGAATTCTGGTCGCGCAATTGTCTGCAGTTCATCCTCCGTGTGGACCGCGAATATATCGAGCAGACGATCGTGGCCGAGTTGGGAAGAACGCTTGGGAGCCATTTGGTGTTCGATCCGCACCTGCCCGATCCGGGAATCGGATCGTGGCTGGATCGCATCGTCGAGGGATTCAAGTATGGCTCCGGTTCGCCGATCCTCGGCGACCGGCGTGTGGTGAAAGGTTTCGAGCAAACGCTTGTGACCATGCTGCTCACCGGCCTGCACCATAGCGAGTCGGAGGAGTATTCGCGTCCTGTGACGGTCGCCGCACCCTATTATGTGAAGCGTGCGGAGAATTTCATTCGCGCGCATCTGAACGACGAGCTGACTGTCGATAGCATCGCGTCCGCAGCGGGCGTCAGCGCGCGCTCGATGTTCTACGGCTTCAAGCGGTGGCGCGGTACGACGCCCATGGCCTTCGTCCGTAATGCACGGCTGGATGTCGCGCGAAAGGAGCTCGAAGCGGCGCGCCACACCGGTGCTACGGTCAGCCAGGCGGCCATAAATGCGGGCTTCACCAATTTCAGCCAGTTTTCGAAGATCTACAAAGCCAGGTTCGGCGAAACGCCGTCCGCGACGTTGATCGGCAAGTAGACCCGCCGCGCCTTGTTCTTGCATGCAAGACCTTGTTCTGGGCTGCATCTATGTGCAGTTGCAGCGAGCTCACGCTCGCATGCGGATTTCCGCAAGGCCCGCGCCTTTGCTAGCCTTATGAGGCGCCGGAAACGCCTGGAGGTTTGACCCATGAACGCTCAGCCAAGGATGCCTTTGCTCGCTCCTTATCCCGAACTCGGCGAAGCGCCGATCCCCGTCGAGCCCTATCTGTCGCAAGAATATTACGAAGCCGAACTGAACAAGATTTTCCGGCAGGACTGGCTTGTGGTCGGCCGCGAGGAAGAGATCGCCAATCCGGGCGACTACAAGGTCAAGAAACTGGATTTCGCGCGCACTTCGGTCATCCTGATACGCGGCAAAGACGGCAAGATCGGCGCGTTCCACAATGTCTGCCGTCACCGGGGCAACAAGGTCATCTCCGAGACCGGCGGCGAGGAAACATTCGGGAACAACAAGGCAGCCGTCGTCACCTGCCGGTTTCACGGCTGGGTCTACAATGCCAAGGGCGAACTGGTCGATGTGCCGATGCAGGAGAAGTTCCCTTCCTGCTTCAATCGCGCCGAAAACGGGCTTGTTCCGATCCATGTCGGCAGTTGGGCGGGTTTCATCTTCATCAATCTCGCCAAGACGCTGCCCAAGACGCTGGATGAATTTCTCGGCGGCGTGAAGGAGCATTTCGAAGGCTATCCCTTCAACGAAATCACGCATTGCCACACCTACTACGCGCACATCAATTGCAACTGGAAGGTCGGAATGGATGCGTTCTGCGAGGGCTATCACGTGCCCACGATCCATGCCGGCTCCTTTCCGGGCCTGACGGATTATTGGCAGGACGATGTGGCGTTCCACGGCGATCACCGCAGCATCGCCTTTTATTCCAGCGACATGAATCCGCCCACACCCGTGGGCACCGCCGCAAACGAACTCTTCGGCGCCTCCATCGCTCTGAAGCGCGACGAGCCGTTTCCCCTTCCCAAGATGGTCAATCCCAAACGCCACCAGAATTGGGGCTTCGAGCAGACGACCGTATTCCCCAATTTCCTGATCCATGTCGGCGCCGGTTTGTGGTTCACCCATCAATTCTGGCCCGTGACGCAGGACAAATGCCTTTGGGAAGGCAAGTATTATCTGAGGCCGCCGGCCACAAATTCGCAATTCTGGGCTCAGCGTTATGCCGTTCTTCTGCAACGCAATGCGTGGCTGGAAGACACCGCGACCATGGAAGACACGCAACAGGCGCTTCTTTCCGGCGTGCTTGACAAGATCAACCTGCAGGACGACGAGATCATGCTGCGCCACCAGTTCCACATCATCAACGGCAGGGTGACCGGAAAATAATGGCAGTTTTCGATGAGTGATGCGGGGGAGGATAGCAAGATAGGTTCGTCGCAATGGGTCGCCCTCTGCATGGCGGCCGATGTCCCCGATATCGGCGGCCTTCGCATCGAACTTGAAGGACGCGAGGCGATTGCGGTGTTCCGTTCGGGAGACGAATACTTCGTGACCGACGATCAGTGCACGCATGGCAATGCTTCGCTGTGCGAGGGCGACGTGATCGAAGGTGAAATCGAATGCCCTTTTCATCGGGGGATGTTCGACCTCAGAACAGGCCAACCCACGGGGTCGCCCTGCACGGTGCCGCTGCGTACCTATCCGGCCGAACTGCGGGACGGCACGATCTACGCCGATATTTCCGTCAAAAAATAACGCAGGCCCGCAGCCAATTCCTTGCAGCAGCAGGATAGCGGATGCGGTTGCCGTCTAGAGGTCTGAAGGCCTCCATCGGCATGCTTCGGGCACATACTTTTCGAGGCGGAAATGGCCATCTCAAACCTTGCCTATGTCGGCCTCGGTGTCTCCGATGTTTCGAGCTGGACTTCTTTCGCCAGGGACATTCTGGGTTTTGCAACGGCTGGCGCACATCGCGGCGGTGAAGAGGCCTTGCGGTTCGACGGCAAACCGTGGCGGATCGCGCTCTCCGAGGGTGCCGACAACGACATATCCTATGTGGGTTTCGAGGCGGCCGACGCCCAGGCCGTTGCCCGATTGGCGGACCATTTCGGCAACGAGGGCATTGCCACGCGACCCATGAGCTCCGCCGAAGCCGATGCGAGGGAGGCCGGTGGCGGCATTGTGCTCAGCGATCCGGACGGGTTGAGGGTCGAAGTGGTCTACGGCTTCGCCGATTGTCCCACCGCATTTCGCTCGCCTGTCGGGGCGGAATTCGTGACGGGCGATCAGGGCCTCGGCCATCTGGTCGTCTCCGCGCCGGATATCGAGCGCAGTCTGAAATTCTATCGGCTGCTGGGTTTCGAGATCACCGACTATATCGAAACGAACCTGGGACCGGACGTCTTCGTCCGATTGGTGTTCCTGCATTGCAATGCGCGCCATCATACCTTGGCCTTGCTGCCCCTGCCGACGCCCAAGCGGCTCAATCATTTGATGTTCGAAACAAAAACCGTCGATTCCGTTCTGCAAGCCTATTATCGCGCGAAAAGCGCAGGCCTTCCCATCGTGAGGCATATCGGGCGTCACACAAACGACCGCATGCTGTCATTCTACGCCAAGACGCCCGCCGGTTTCGATGTGGAATATGGCTGTGACGGCGTTCAGGTCGGCAGCAACTGGCCCGTCAAAACTTACGATGCCATAAGCCTGTGGGGCCACGAACCGTAAACCGGCTCACATCAAGCCCGGATATTGTCCGCCGTCGAGTAGAATATTCTGTCCGGTTATATAGCCGGCATGCGTGCTGCAGAGAAAAGCGCAGAGCGCGCCGAACTCCGCAGGCGTTCCAAACCGTTTCGCCGGGACAAGCTCGCGCGCTTCATCCTGAAATTGCTGCAACGGAACATTGCGCGCCGCCGCGAACTTCTGATGGTTCGATTGCAGACGATCGGTGTCGAATTGGCCGGGCAGCATATTGTTGACGGTCACATTGTAGCGGGCGACATCGCGCGCCAATCCGCCCGAAAACCCGGTGAGTCCGGCCCTGGCACCGTTCGACAATCCCAGCAGTCCGACGGGCTGTTTCACCATGTGGCTCGTGATGTTCACGATGCGGCCAAAGCGGCGCTCGATCATGTTGTCGATGGTGGATTTGATGAGCATGATCGCCGATAGCATGTTGGCGTCTATCGCCTTGATCCACTCGTCGCGCGACCAGTTGCGAAAATCGCCGGGCGGCGGTCCGCCCGCGTTGTTGACCAGTATGTCCGCTTGCGGGCAAGCCGCGAGCAATGTCGCGCGGCCATCCTCCGTCGTCACGTCGGCGACGACGGCTTCGATCTTTCCGCCCGTTTCCCGCGCGATGTCCTTTGCGGCCGCCTTTAGCCGTTCTTCGCCGCGGGCCGCGGCAAAAACGTTCACGCCTTCTCGCGCCAACGCAGTGGCGATACCGCGTCCCAGACCGGCACTTGCACCGCAAACAATCGCATTGCGTCCGGCAATTCCGAGATCCATGTTCGCTTCCTAAAGTTGTGGCAATTGACGCTTGCCGATGGCCTTCTCGACCAGCTTCCCAATCGCGATCAGCAGATTGTCCCTGCCCATTGCAGTGTAGAGGGTGACGCCGAACGGCACGCCGGAATCATCCAGTCCGACGGGAATGGCAAGTGTGGGAACGCCTGCCTTGCCGGTGCATTTGGCCGCCGCACCCATGGGCGCAATAAGTACGTCCGCACTTCCGGCATAGAGCGCGGCATCAATCCCTCCCGTGCGGCTGAGCGCGATGTCTCGTGCACGGTCGGCCAGATATTGCGGATCGGCCAAGCCCTTCGTCTCCTGCGCCGCGATCAGCAGCGACTGTCCGTATGGAATGTGTTGGGGATGCGCCTCATTCCAGCGGATGAGCGCTTCCAGCGAAGCGATGCCGCAAGGCGCGTTATGGTCTTCGAGAAACGCGTTCAGTGCTGCCTTGAATTCGGTGCGAAAAACGCAGGAACGCACATCCTGCACCTGTTCGGCGCTCGGCAGGTCGCACGGATCGACGATCTGCGCGCCCGCACGCGACAGCGAAGACAATGCGGCCTCGAACTGGGGCATGACGCTCGCGAATTGTTCGCGATTGGCCATTGCGATCCTGGGCACGCCGATCCGGACGTGCGAAAGGCTTTCGAGTCCTTTGCCGCGGCTGTTGTCGCACTGCATTTGCATTTGAATCGAAACGGCATCGCGCGGATCCGCCCCGCCAATGGCCGCGAAGACGATGGCTGCATCGCCCACCGTGCGCGCTATCGGTCCCGGCGCATCCTGACTCGGTACCAGCGGCATGATGCCGACACGGCTGATCATACCGACGCTTGCCTTGAACCCGACGACGGACGAATAGCTCGACGGCGTCTGGATCGAGTTCTGCGTTTCGCCGCCGATGGCGAGCGGCGCAAACCCTGCCGCCACGGCCGCCGCCGATCCCACGCTCGAACCCTGCCCCCGTCCGTAGGATATGCCATGCGGATTGCGCACCACGCCGCCCGCGCCACTGAATTCGGCGGGCATCACGTCCGAAACATAATCGGCGAACTCCGTTAATTTGGTTTTGCCCAGGATGATCGCGCCAGCCTCGCGCAAACGCCTGACCAAAGTCGCCGTTGTCGTTGGAACGAAATCCTTCAGCGCCATGACGCCGGCGGTTGTCGTATATTCGTCGGCAATGAAGATGTTGTCCTTGATGAGGATCGGAATGCCGTGAAGCGCCCCCCGGTCGCGGCCCCGGGCAAGCTCCTCCTCCAGCGCACGGGCGTCTTGCAGCGCGTGAGAGGAAACGTCCTTCACCGCGTTCAGCGCCGGTCCCTTCTGATTGTAGGAATCGATGCGCGAGAGAAACCAGCCCACGCTTTCCCTTATGGAAAGTTCGCGCTTGCGGTACGCTTCGCCGATGGCGCGGATCGAACCTTCCAGCAATGTGTGCTCGACGTCCGGCTCGGTCATGGTGGAAGGCTCCGTGGCGCCGGACATGATGCCATTTCCGCATCGCCCCACATTCCCCGGATTCGCCGTAGACCGGGTTCTAGCGGCGTTTTTTGCAGACCGGTGCTAAAGGCTGCAGTCGTTCGGACCTCCTCCGCGCGCAGACATTGCCAAGGACGCGTAGGATGGAGTGTCAGCGCATATGAGAAGCGGGATCACCATGAGCGAACAGAAGGTTGCGATCGTCACCGGCGCCAGCCGGGGCATAGGAGCGGCTATCGCGCGGGAGTTGGGCGCGCAGCCCATGAATGTTGCCGTCAACTATGCACAAAAGGCCGACGAAGCTGCCGCCGTTGTCGATTTCATTGAAAAAAAAGGCGGCAAGGCAATTGCCATCCGGGCAAGCGTCGATTCCGCAAGCGATCTTGACCGGCTGTTCGAACAGACGCTTTCGAAATTCGGCCGTCTGGACATTCTCGTCAACAACGCCGGTATCGGTGCGACCGCGCCGCTCGACCAGGTGAATGGCGAACTGATCGATGCCGCTTTCGCCACCAACGTGAAAGGCATGTTGCTGGCGAGCCAGCGTGCCGCCAAGGCTTTCGGTGCAAATGGCGGCGCAATCGTGAACATCAGTTCGGCATTGGCGCTTCAGCCGACGCCGGCCCAAGCTGTTTATGCGGCAAGCAAGGCGGCCATCGAGGCGGCCACGCGCATCCTCGCGCAGGAGCTTGGATCGCGGAAAATCCGCGTCAATGCGGTCGCGCCGGGACCGGTCGAAACCGACCTGTTGCCGCTTGACGATGGTTTGCGCGGCTTCATCAACAGCAAGACGGCACTCGGTCGCGTCGGCCAACCGGCCGATATCGCGAAAGTGGTGGCGTTTCTTGCGAGCGATGCAGGGGGCTGGATCACCGGCGAAGTCATCGGCGCCAACGGAGGTCTTCGCATTTGAGCCGCCCGTATCTGACGGGTGGAACGATGTGCGCGGGAAAAGCTATGTTGGACATGCAATTGCAACGATGCAATGTGCAGGCATGATCGCAGGCGCATTTCCGTCCCGGCGCGCCGCGATTCGCCTTTCTATCGCGGGCACGCTGGCGGGTGGTTTGACATTCGGCTGCAGCAAGCCGTCGCCGCAAGCGGCCGCGATCCTTACCGCGGAAGAACGCGCAATATTGGCAGCGGTGGCCGATACGCTTGTTCCCGGTTCCGCAGCCGCCGGCGTGGTCGATTTCGTGACAGCGATGCTTGCAGAGCCCGATCCGCTTCTGTGTTATCGCTTCGTCAGTTTTCCCTTGCCGCCAAGGTCGTTCTACAAGCTGGCGCTGGCCTCTCTTGACGATCTTGCGCACGCATCGACGGGAAAGCCGTTCGACACGCTTGCGCTATCCGAGCGCACGAAAGTGGCGGGAAAACTTCTCGAACCGAATCTCAAGGGGTGGAAAGGGCCGCCGGCGGCTCTGGTCTATTTCGTGTTGCGAAGCGATGCGATCGATGCGCTTTACGGCGTCGAAGAAACTTATGCGCATCTTGAAATTCCCTACATGGCGCATATCGAGCCGCCGCGGTCATGGTGACGGTTGAGATGGCCGAAGCAGATGTCGTCATCGTGGGAAGCGGCGCTACGGGCAGCTTGCTCGCCGCGCGTCTGGGTGCCGCCGGCCGCAAGGTCGTGGTCCTGGAAGGCGGGCCGCCGCGCCGCCTCGATCGGATGTACAGTTCCACCATCTGGTCGCGCAATTTGAAATGGGCAGGCCCGCCCGCCCGCATCGCGGGCGAAAACCCCGTGACGTTTCCGTTTGAAGCAGGCTGGGGGCAGGGCGGTTCGGCGCTGCATCACTATGCGTGCTGGTTTCGTCTGCACGAGGAAGACTTCAGAATCGCAACGCTGCACGGTACCGGTTTCGACTGGCCCATCGAATACCGCGATCTTCAGCCTTATTACGACGCGTTGCAAAAGGAGGTGGGCCTTTCCGGCGACAAGGATCAGGAGATCTGGCGCCCGCCGGGCGAACCCTATCCGATGCCGCCGCAACCAACCTTTCGCCAGGCACAGCTTCTGGCCGACGGCTTTGCAAAACAGGGGTTGAAAACCGCGCCGCTACCGATGGCGATCAATTCGGTGACATATAATGGACGGCCCGCCTGTCTGCAGGATGGCTGGTGCGATGCCGGTTGCCCGACGGGAGCCCTGGCCAATCCCATCGTGATATTCGGCGAAGCGATGAAGAAGGCGGGGGTCGAAACCCGTTACAACGCCTTCGTCTCGCGCCTACTGACAAAGCCGTCAGGCCGCCGCGTCCAAAGCGTGGAATATTTCGAAGACGACGGTACGAAGAAGTCGATCGATGCCAAGCTCGTCATCCTCGCGGCCTTTGCGGTCCAAACGCCGCGGATTTTGCTGAATTCCGCAAATGACCGTCATCCGAACGGGCTGGCCAATTCCAGCGGACGGGTGGGGCGGTATTTCACGCCCCATGCAGCGGTCAATCTCCACGGCATGTTTTCGGAAGAGACGGAGAATCATATGGGCCGGACGGGCGGCCAGCTCATGTGTCAGGACGACTATTCGCCCGATCCTGCACGCGGTTTTGTGGGCGGCTACACCTGGCGCATCGGCGCGGCGCTCAAACTCGCCGATCTGGGCGGGTTGGCGAATGCGCGCCTCGACCTCTTTGGCGAGCGTCTCAAGACGTTCATGGAGAAGGCGTCCAAACATCTTGCAACGATGAGCGCGTTGATCGCCAACCAGCCCTTGTCCGAAAACTGCATCGCGCTGACGGGGGAAAAAGACAAGAACGGCATCCCTTTGGCCCGGTTGACGAACACGCTTGGTCCGGATGCCAAGAACGCGGCGCAGGCCGCGATCAAACAGGGGCTCGAAATCTTCAAGGCGGCTGGTGCGGGCGAGGCCTGGGCCGCACCGCTTCGCACCGAACATATGATGGGCGGCACGATGATGGGCGAAGACCCCGCCCGGTCCGTCACGGATGGCTACGGCCGCACTCACGATGTCGAAAACCTGTTCATCTCCGGGCCTGGGCTTATGCCCACGGTCGGAGCGGTGAATCCCACCTTCACTGCAAGCGCGCTTGCTGCGCGAACCGCCGACCATATCATCGGCAACTGGGCGGACTTCGGGGCAAGCTGAACCGGCTCACCTCTGTGTCCTGCTAGCGTGATCTTTGCGGTCTCCAACAAGTTCGTGCGCAACCGGTACAGCGGTAGGATTCGAAACAGGGGATTATGGTCGCGCGGAGTCCCGGGGGCGGCCTGCTCCGCGGTTTTAATGCTGCCCGACAGGGCAGACAAAAACGAAAAGGGGGCAGACATATGCAGGTCACTCCAGTCATGCGCATGAGTCGTATTGCGGCCCTTGTTTTGGGCACAACCGCCTTGTGCAATGTCTCTCAGGTCTTGGCCGAGGACAGCAACCCGATCGAAGAAGTCGTCGTAACGGCGCAAAAGATCGAGCAGCCTCTTTCCAAAGTGCCGGTAACGATCTCTGCGTTAAGCGGCGATCAGCTCACCGATCGCAACTACACCGATCCGGAGGATTTCAAAGGGCTCGTACCCGGCCTTCAGGTTAACAACTACGCGGGGCAGGCTCGCACGAATATCCGCGGCATCGGCATGAATAGCCTGAGTTTCGGGGTCGATTCCCAGGTCGCGTTCAATTTCGACGGCGTTTATGTCTCCAGCGCACGCATGGCCGACCAGGCATTTCTGGATATCGACCGTATCGAAGTCGTTCGCGGTCCCCAGGGAACGCTTTATGGGCGAAATGCCACCGGCGGCGCGATCAACGTCATCACCAGGCAGCCGACGGACGAATTCGAAGGCTCCGCCCAGTTGAAGATCGGCAATTACGACGAGATCGGATCGCAGGTCGTAGTGAGCGGCCCCATAGCCGACACCGGCGTTCTCGGCCGCTTTGCGTTCAGCAGCGAAGATCACGCGGGCTATTCGCTCAATCTCTACAACGGCGAGCACTACGACGACGCGCACACGCGCACCGCGCGCGGCACGCTGCTGTTCGATTTCGGCAACGACGTCACGCTCAATGTCGTGGCGGACTATCATCAGGAAGCCGATACCAACCATGCGGGCCATCTCTTCGGCTTGTCGCCCGGATTTCCCACCGTCATGGGCGTCGTCTTGGGCGGATCGACGATCCCCCTCGATGCGAACGGAAACGCCATCGACCCGAGATTGCTCAACATCAACACCGTTCCGGAGAACCAGCAGAAATCGGGCGGCATTCTGGCCGAATTGAATTGGAAGATCGACGACCGCTTTGCGTTGAAATCGATCAGCGCTTACCGGCAGGAAGGAATTGCACTGACCTACGACTTCGACCAGACGCCGATAGCTATCCCAACGCCGGCTGCCGGCAAGGATTTCGAAGCCTATGAAGGCGAAAAGCAGATCAGCGAGGAATTACAGTTCATCGGCAATCTGGATTGGGTGAGCTGGGTCGCGGGCCTCTATTATTTCCACGACAACGTCGATCCCGGTTATTTTTATGACGGGGTGAATTTCGGTGTGCCGGCCTTTCCGTTCCTCGGATATCTTCAGTTGGGCGGTACGACGGTCACCGATGCCTATGCCGCCTTCGGACAGGCCAGCTTCAAACTCACCGACCGCCTGACCTTCGATGTTGGCCTCAGATACAGCTATGAAGAACGCTCCTCGACGTCGCTTCTGATCATTCCGATATTCGGCGTCACCGCTACCGATGCGAAATCCGCAAGCTTCCACGATGTCTCGCCGAAATTCAGCCTGGACTATCAGTGGACCGACGGTCTGATGACTTACATGACCATCGGCAAGGGCTTCCAGAGCGGCGGTTTCGATATCAGCGCATCGCCGCCGCTGGTCGCGTTCCAGCCGGAGATCGTTTGGGACTATGAAGGCGGCATCAAATATCGCAACGATTGGCTTTC
>DASZYI010000172.1:0-30583 GCA_035545475.1 Rhizomicrobium sp. | reverse complement strand
CTGGAAGTCGTGCGCCTGAAAGACCGCACGCCGTTGATCTTCATCGAAATTCCCGGCCAGACGAACGATACGGTTCTTCTCTACGGCCATCTCGACAAGCAGCCCGAAATGGTCGGCTGGGCCGAAGGCACCGGCCCGTGGATCCCGGTCACGAAAGACGACAAACTCTACGGACGCGGCGGCGCCGATGACGGCTATGCGATGTTCGCGTCGCTCGCCGCGATTCTCGCACTTCACGAACAGAACATCCCGCATGCGCGCTGCGTGGTGTTGATCGAGGCGTGCGAGGAATCCGGTTCCACCGATCTTCCCGCTTATATCGACCATCTGTCGGCACGCATCGGCACACCGTCGCTTGTGGTGTGCCTGGATTCCGGTTGCGGCGATTACGAGCGCCTCTGGCTCACCACCAGCTTGCGCGGCCTCGCGATGGGAACGCTCACCGTGCGCGTCCTTACCGAAGGCGTGCATTCGGGCGATGCGTCCGGCATCGTGCCGTCGTCATTCCGAATCCTGCGCCAATGTCTCTCGCGCATCGAGAATGAAGAGACCGGCGAAATCAAACTCAACGATCTCTTCGTGCAGGTGCCGCCCGATCGTCTCGAACAGGCCAAGCAATCGGCGAAAATCCTGGGCGATGCCGTCTATTCCAAAATGCCGTTCGCCTCCGGCACAAAGCCGATGTCGGACGATCTTACCCAACTGATTTTGAATCGCACCTGGCGCCCGCAACTCGCCGTCACCGGCATGGAAGGTTATCCATCGCCGGAAAATGCGGGCAATGTGCTGTTGCCGTTCTCGACCGCCAAACTCTCCATCCGTCTGCCGCCCACCTGCGAGGCCAAGGCGGCGGTGGAAAGCGTCAAACGCGCGCTCGAAGCCGATGCGCCCTATCACGCCGAAATCGTTTTCCAGGGCGGCGGCGAAACGGGATGGAACGCGCCCACGCTCGAACCCTGGCTCGAAAAATCGCTGGCGCGCGCCTCCGAATCCCATTTCGGAAAACCGGCGGCCTATATGGGCGAAGGCGGCAGCATTCCGTTCATGGCAATGCTGGGCGAAAAATTTCCGAAGACTCAATTCGTCGTGACGGGCGTGCTCGGCCCGCATTCCAATGCGCACGGCCCCAACGAATTCCTGCACATTCCCACCGCGAAAAAAGTCTCCGCGGTCATCGCCTCGGTCCTTGCCGATCACGCTGCACGCTAATCTGGTCTCGATCTCGCCCCGATTCTCGCCCATAAAGCGGCCATGACTCGCGTGTTCACGCCATGGCGAAGGACAGCGGCGGTCACCGCGCTCGTCCTGCTGCTGGTGATCCTCCTCGCATGGATCGCGCGCACCTTTCTCGCCGCCCGGCTTGTGGAGCTTTATCTGCTAGCGCGCGGCGTGCCTGCCTCCATCGAAGTGAGCCGCCTCGACTGGCAAGGCCTCGATGCAAGCGCACGGCTTGGCGCGCGCCGCACGCCGGATCTTTCCATCGCGCAAATTCACGCCGCGTTCGACGGCAACTGGATTCCCGATGTGCAATCGCTCACGCTTGCGCATTCGGTTCTGCGCATTGCCTATGACGGCGAAAAGCTTTCCTTCGGCACGTTGCAGCGGCTGGTCGATTCCGCATTTGCGCCCGCGCGCGAGGTCGTGCCCGCCAATGCGCCGTCAACGAAAGGGTCTTTGCATATCGTGCTGCGCGATGCGCGCGTAATCGGTTTCACGCCGGCTGGTGTCGTCACGCTCGCGGGCAACGGCACGGTCACGGGCGGACGCATCGACCGGTTTCAGGGCGCCATCGGCCGCGCCAATCTGCGCGCGCCCGGCTTCGCCTTTCTGTTGTCCGGCGGAAGTTTTGCGGCGCGCAGTGCAGATTCCGGACTCGATCTCTATGTCCGCGCCAGCGGCCACGGCCTGTCGTTCCGGCACATGCGCGCCGCCGAAGTTCAGGTGACGGCGGACGTTTCCGATTTCGCATCGAGCGCTTTCCGTCAGGCCAAGTTGAATGCGCGCATGCTGTCGCTGCGCGGTCAGGGCGTCTCGATAGCCGATGCCATGCTGCGCGCCAGCCTCGGCGCGTGGCATGACGGCGATGGAAGCTGGTCCGGCCCGTTGGACGTACTGGCCGATTTGGAAACGGCAAGGACAAAGTCCTTCGATGCCGCCAAAGCTTCGCTCCACCTGCAATCGCCGGTGTTGCGCCTTGAAAACGCATCGTTATCCGGTCCTATAGCCGCCGATTTGACGATGGCGGCGGCGCGATACCGCTTCAAAACCGCGCCTCTTGAGATGGTCTCGCTTGCCGCCAGCG
This sequence comes from Rhizomicrobium sp., assembly GCA_035545475.1. Lineage (GTDB taxonomy): Bacteria > Pseudomonadota > Alphaproteobacteria > Micropepsales > Micropepsaceae > Rhizomicrobium. The sequence goes on along the minus strand of DASZYI010000172.1, from coordinate 28,281 downwards.
CGAAGGGCAAGGTGGGCCTGGGCGACAAGGTCGCCGCGTCTCTCACCGCATCCTTGTCCGCAGATCTCGCCATGGCGTCTGCGTCAGCGCGCCGCTTCGCCCATGACGTTCCAATCTTGGGCGACGACCCTCGCAATGTCCGCGGCATCGCGGCCGCGCTGCGCAGCGCCCATCTCGATGTGCCGGACATCTACATCGGCAAATCCGCGAGCCCATTGGTCGTCACCTTGCCGCAACCCGCCACCTTCGCAGCGAGAAACGGCGCGCGCGCCAATATCGCGCAAAGGGGCGATGTATTTTTCTCGCGCGATGCGGACGGCCGGATGACGGGCGGCTTCTCGGCCGCCATCTCCGGGCCGGACCTGCCGCGTCTGGCGCTCAACGTGCCGCGTTACGCGGCACGCGAAAAAGCAAACGGCCTCGTTCTCGATTCCACTTTGGACCTCTCGGCCAAGGCGAGCCTTCGTTCCCTGCGCGACACCAGGCTTGTCACCAATGGACATCTGACGGCGGAAGACGGCGGTTACGCCTTCGTGCCGAATGGCTGCGCGAAAGCAGGCCTCGGCGCTTATGTCTCCAATGGCAAAACCTCGCTCAGCAATCTCAGCGCCGACATCTGTCCGCTGCCCAACCAACCGCTTCTGTCTTCGACGCCCGACGGCTGGCAGGTGCGTGGGCGTTGGCGCAATCTTTCGGCCAGGCTCGATGCCGCCGATGCGCAGGCTTCCAGTGCAACGGGCCGCCTCGACATTTCGGGCAACAGCGCCGGATTGGGTAACGGCTTTGTCGAAACGGCGCGCGCCCGCGTGACGGACAAAAAGGCCACGCCGCGTTTCACGCCCCTTCTCGCATCGGGCCGCTTGAACCTCGCCGATGCGCAATGGCGGGGCACCATCGGCGTCGTCATCGCCAAAACGAACCGCAAACTGGCCATCGTCACCATGCATCACGACAGCGGCACGAGCAGGGGCGAAGCGAGCATCGTTTCCGATCTCGCTTTCGTGCCGGAAGGTTTCCAGCCTGGCGAGCTGTCGCCGCTTCTGGCCTCGCTCACGCAAGCCAAAGGCAACGCGCAATTCCGCGGCCACATCGAATGGACGGCGGATGGCCAGACGAGCGGCGGCACGCTGATTGTGGACGATGCCGATTTCAACGGACCGCTCGGCGCAATCAAACATGCGCACACGCAGATCGCCTTCACCTCGCTCACGCCGCTCGCCACGGCATCTGCGCAAACGCTTTCGGCGCAGAAGATCGAATGGCTGGTGCCGTTCAGCAATCTGCTGTTGCGATTCCAACTCGACGAGGAGGCATTGCGGATCGAGAGCTTCGACGCCGCCGCGGCGGGCGGCCAAGTCGCGCTCGCTCCTATGTCGATTGTACTCGATCCCAAGGCCACCATGTCGGGTACGTTGAAGCTGGCGCATTTCAATCTCGGCGCGCTGGTTGCGGCCTCGAACCTGGCCGACAAGGTCTCGCTCGACACCCCCGTCAGCGGTGCCATTCCCTTCCGCTATGGCCCGAACGGCTTGCACATGACCGATGGCTATCTGGCATCCACCGGCCCCTCGCGGCTTTCGATCCGACGCACGGTCTGGACGGGTGGAAAACCCCAGCCCGAAACCGACGCCATCACCGATTTCGCCTATCAGGCGCTCGAAAACCTCGCCATCGACGAACTCGACGCCAAGCTGAACAGCCTGCCCGGAGGCCGCCTCGGCGTTATCTTCCACATCAATGGGCGCAACGACCCGGCGATCGCCCAGGAAACGCGAATTTCGGTGTTCGACCTCCTGCAGGGACACGCTTTCGACAAGCCCGTGCCGCTGCCCAAGGGAACGCCGGTTGACCTGACCCTTGATACCTCCCTTAATTTCGACGAACTCTTGGACGCATATCGCAACGCCTTCTCTGCCAGCGTGGCCGAGGCGGCTGCAACTTCGGAACAGAACGAAGGGATCACGCCATGAATGCTTCGAGGAGCACCGCTCTTGTGGCCGCCTTGCTATTGCCTGCGCTTGCAGCGCCGCTCGGCGCCTGCACGCCCACGGTGAAAGTGGAAGTCGCGCCGATCAACATCTACGCCAAGCTTGATGCCGATGTGCGCGTGCGGCTGGACAAGGAAGTCCAGTCGGTGATCACGCAAAATCCCAATCTGTTCTGATCCGTTTCCGAAAGGATGACGACAATGTTTGATGTCCTTCAGTCCCGCAAATTTGCCGCCAAAAGATTGGCAGGCGCCTTCGCCGCCTTCGCGTTTCTTGCCACACCTGCGGTCGTTGCGGTTTCGACGCCTGCCGTCGCACAGGCAAATGCCAAGGCCACCGTCGATGCCGCCAAGGCGGCAGGCACGGTGGGCGAACAGGGTGACGGTTTGCTGGGCTTCGTCAACGGATCGGCGGACGCCGCGACCACTGCCGCGGTCAACGAGATCAATATGGGCCGCCGCAAGCTTTATGCGTCCACAGCCGCCAAAGCCGGTGTCACGCCCGAAGCAGCCGGTGAAGCCGCGGCACAAGCCCTGATACCCAAAATTCCCGCCGGACAGTATTACAAGCCGCTCGGCGGAAGCTGGACGAAGAAGTAAGTGGCCTATCGAGACTCTCCTTCAAGGAGAGGGTGAAGTCTTCAAATAATTCTTCGCCAGCGCGTGATACACGCCTTCGCGGCACACCACGCGCGATGCCGCCGTTGCGATCAATGCCGTCGCCATCAGCGGCAGCAGCATATGATGATCGCTCGTCATTTCCGAAACGATGACGAAGGCGGTTATCGGCGCCTGCACCACGCCTGCGAAATAGGCGACCATGCCCAACAGCACGATGGCGCCTATCGGTGCGGATGGGAAAAGCGGTGCGAGATTGGAACCCAGCCCCGCACCCACCGAGAGCGACGGCGAGAAGATGCCGCCGGGAATCCCGCTGATCGCCGACAAGGTGTTTGCGAGGAATTTGAATGGCGTGAACTGCCAGCCGATCTGATCGCCATGCAGCACGCTGCGCGCTTGCGTATAGCCGGTGCCGAAGGTCTGGCCATGTGAAACAAAACCGATGATCGCGACCAACGTGCCGCAAAGGATGGCGAACGGAATGGGATGATCCTTGATCGCTTTGCCGATGCGTCCCGGCAGTCCGTTGGCCACGACGATGAGGATCCGCGAGAACAAACCGCCGAACAGTCCGCCCGCCACGCCGCAGGCGATCACCGCGGTCCAGTCTCGGATGGGAAGCCCGGCGCCTGTGGAACCGAAATAGGAGTAGTCGCCGAGCAACGCCAGCGAGATCATGCCCGACAGGATCACCGCGCCGATGATGAGGCCGCTCGCCTTGGTCTCGAAGCTACGGCTCACTTCCTCGATGGCGAATACGATGCCTGCCAGCGGTGTGTTGAACGCCGCCGCCACACCGGCCGCGGCACCCGCAAGAATGAGTCCCGGCTGCCGGCGCGGCGTCAGCCGTCCGGCTTCGAACATCACCGACGCGCCCACCTGAACCGTCGGTCCTTCGCGGCCCACCGATGCGCCGACAAAGAGCCCGAGCAGGGTGAGCAATACCTTGCCCACCGCTGCACGCAGGCTGACGAAGCGCTGCCGTTCCTCCGTGGTCGAGAAGGTGCGCGCCGCGATGGCCTGCGGGATGCCGGAGCCCTGGGTGTTGGGAAAGACATTGCGCACCAGCCACGCCGACAGCCCGAATCCGATCGGTGTCATGGCGAAGGCGGCGAACGGCCAGTGGGTCTGGATAAGACCGAACACTCGCTGGGCTTCGTCGGACGCCTGGGCCAGGCCAACGGCTGCCAGTCCCACCACGAAGGCACCCGCCATGAAGATCAGCCGCCGCTCCCAACGACGCCAGCGGGCCCGAAGGCGGCGGATGGATAATATCGAAGCCATTCCAGTCCTATAGGGCGATATTCAAGAAATTATACCCAGGTCACTTGACGAAAGTCTCACGACCTATTAGATTGACGTCCTACCACTCATCGAAAGCGATTTCGAGGGGGCGGCGGAGCTATATTCAAAAGGAAGTGCAAAAACGTGCGAATTGCAAAACAACGATTTGAAACCCGGTCACACCAAAGCCGCGGCACAAATAGCCGAATCGCCAGAACGGCTTGCGGGGGATGGGGTCCATCCCTATATACCCCATGGATCGGCAAGGGCTTCGGCCCGTGCCAAATCCGTCAATGATTTCAATAGGGACGGCCCGGAGGGCGCTCTTCGGAGGCCAGGAACCCGTCGCCTGATGAGAGGACATACCTATGGCCAAAGTAATCGGCATCGACCTCGGCACGACCAATTCGTGCGTTGCGGTCATGGAGGGCTCGGCCCCCAAAGTCATCGAAAATGCGGAAGGCGCGCGCACCACGCCTTCAATCGTAGCCTTCGCCAATGACGGCGAACGCCTCGTCGGCCAGCCCGCCAAGCGGCAGGCCGTCACCAACCCCGAATTCACCTTCTTCGCCATCAAGCGTCTGATTGGCCGCCGCTTCGACGATCCCATGACCCAGAAGGACATGGGCATGGTGCCGTACAAGATCGTCAAAGCCGACAATGGCGACGCCTGGGTCGGCGGCCGCGACGGCAAAAAATTCGCGCCGTCCGAAATTTCCGGCTTCATCCTTCAGAAGATGAAGGAAACCGCCGAAGCCCATCTCGGCGAAAAGGTCACGCAGGCCGTCATCACGGTTCCTGCTTACTTCAACGACGCGCAACGTCAGGCAACGAAGGACGCAGGTAAAATTGCGGGCCTCGAAGTCCTGCGCATCATCAACGAACCGACAGCGGCAGCGCTTGCCTACGGCATGGACAAGAAGCAGTCGGGCACGATTGCGGTCTATGACCTCGGCGGCGGCACGTTCGACATCTCGATCCTTGAGATCGGCGACGGCGTGTTCGAAGTGAAATCCACCAATGGCGACACGTTCCTTGGCGGTGAAGACTTCGACATGCGTCTGGTCAATTACCTGGCCGACGAATTCAAGAAAGAAAACGGTATCGACCTGCGTTCCGACAGGCTTGCTCTGCAGCGCCTGAAAGAGGCCGCTGAAAAGGCGAAGATCGAACTGTCGAGTGCGATGCAGACCGAAGTGAACCTGCCGTTCATCACGGCGGACGCTTCCGGTCCGAAACATCTGACGATGAAGATCACCCGCGCCAAGCTGGAAGCGCTTGTCGACGATCTCATCCAGAAGACCATCGCGCCCGTGAAACAGGCGCTGAAGGATGCCGGTGTGTCCGCGAACCAGATCGACGAAGTCGTGCTGGTCGGCGGCATGACTCGCATGCCCAAGGTACAGGACGTCGTGAAGCAGTTGTTCGGCAAGGAGCCGCACAAGGGCGTCAATCCTGACGAAGTCGTCGCCATCGGCGCGGCCATTCAGGCCGGCGTGCTCAAGGGCGAAGTCAAGGACGTTCTGCTCCTCGACGTGACCCCGCTTTCGCTCGGCATCGAAACGCTGGGCGGCGTATTCACGCGCCTCATCGAACGCAACACCACGATTCCGACCAAGAAGTCGAACATCTTCTCCACCGCTGAAGACAATCAGACGGCGGTGACCATCCGCGTCTTCCAGGGCGAGCGCGAAATGGCGGCGGACAACAAGCTGCTCGGCCAGTTCGATCTCGTGGGCATCCCGCCCGCACCGCGCGGCGTGCCGCAGGTCGAAGTCACGTTCGACATCGACGCCAACGGTATCGTCTCGGTCACGGCCAAGGACAAGGCGACCAACAAGGAACAGCAAATCCGCATTCAGGCGTCTGGCGGCCTTTCGGATGCTGACATCCAGAAGATGGTCAAGGAAGCCGAAAGCCATGCCGCCGAAGACAAGAAGCGGCGCGAACTTGCGGAAGCCAGAAACCATGGCGACTCGCTGATCCACACGACCGAAAAGGCGCTGTCGGAACATGGCGACAAGATCGACGGCAACGATCGCACCGCTATCGAGAATGCAATCGCGGCATTGAAGGAAGCGGTGAAAACCGAGAACGTCGAAGACATCCAGCAGAAGACGCAAGCGCTTGCGCAGGCGTCGATGAAGCTCGGCGAAGCGATGTACAAGGCACAGCAGGCAGGCGCCGAAGGTGCGGCTGCCGGCGGCGGAGAAGCTCCGAAGGACGACAATGTCGTCGATGCGGAATTCTCCGAAGTGGATGATGACAAAAAGGGCGCTGCGTAAGCAGCGCTCCGGACTAAAGGCCAAGGGGAGCCAATGGTCCAATGGTTGAAACAACGGGCGCGTCGCCCTTCGCGAAAGCCTTAAGGGCGCGCGAGGACGACGCGTTCTTTTTAAAGGGTCGAGAGCTTAATCGGTGCCATGAGCAAGCGTTGTTTCTACGAAACCCTCAACGTGTCGCGAACGGCCTCCATCGAAGAGATCAAGGGCGCCTATCGCAAGCTTGCCAAAGAACTCCATCCCGACCGCAATCCGGGCGATGTGGAATGCGAGCATCGCTTCAAGGAAATCAATCACGCATATGACATTCTGAAAGATCCGGACAAACGCGCGGCCTACGATCGTTTCGGCCACGCTGCCTTTGAAGGCGGTATGGGCAACGGGCGAAACGGCCATGGCGGCGGCTTCGACTTCACTTCAACCTTCACCGATATTTTCGACGATCTGTTCGGCGAGTTCACCGGCGGCCGGCGTGCGCGACGCCAGAATCGCGGTGCCGATCTTCGCTACAATCTCGAAATGACTCTGGAAGAAGCCTTCATCGGCAAGAACGCCCAGATCAAGGTGCCGAGCGCTGTCGCGTGCGAGGCTTGCGGCGCATCCGGCGCCGAGCCGGGCACGAAGGCCGAGCAATGCCCCACCTGTTCCGGAATCGGCAAGGTGCGTGCGGCCCAAGGGTTCTTCACCATCGAACGCACCTGCCCGTCCTGTCGCGGCCAGGGCCGTTTCATCCGCAATCCCTGCAAGGCCTGCAAAGGTCATGGCCATGTGCAGAAGGAGCGCACGCTGGCTGTCGACATCCCGGCCGGCGTCGAAGAGGGCACGCGCATCCGGCTCTCAGGAGAAGGCCAGGCCGGAATAAATGGCGGCCCCGCCGGCGATCTCTACATCTTCATCGCCCTCAAACCGCACCCGATCTTCCAGCGCGATGGTGCCGATCTGCACTGCCGTGCGCCGGTTTCGTTTGTCACCGCCGCGCTGGGTGGCGAAATCGAAGTTCCCACGCTCGATGGCAAACGGTCCAAAGTCTTGATTTCCGAAGGTACGCAGTCGAACAGACAGATTCGCTTGCGCGGAAAAGGCATGCCGGTCCTGCGCGGCGGCGGACTGAAGGGCGATCTTTATGTCGAGGTCGCGGTCGAGACACCCGTCAAACTTTCCAAGAAACAAAAGGAATTGCTACGGGAATTCGAAAAAGCGAGCGAAGAGGGCACGCATCCCGAATCGGAAGGTTTCTTCGCCAAGGTGCGCGACTTCCTGGCTGGCGAACCCGCCAAATAAGCCTCAACCTTTCCGCGCGAACAAGGCGTTCATGTTCTGCAGGCCCTCCGCGGATTTGAACATCGCGTCGTATGTCCCTTCCTCCAACAATTGCTTCGTTGCCGATTTGAGGGCGCCCAGCGCGGCGCGCGCCATGCCAGACCCTGCACTAACGCGACGAACGCCCGCTGCTTTCAGTTCGGCAACCGGTGCAAGGCCGGGCCAGACGAGAATGTTCAGCGGCGCCTGGACCGCTCCGGCGATGGCCTTGATGTCGGCGATATCCGCAACGCCGGGCGCGAAAAAGCCGTCGGCACCGGCCGCAGCATAGGCTTTGCCCCTCGCGATCATCGCCTCGCGCGGCCCCTCCGGCGCGGAGAGTTCACGCAAATACACATCGGCGCGTGCGTTGATATAAATATCGGCGCCCTTGCGTTTGACGGCGTCTTTGATCGCCTTGATCTTGGCGACGAGGAGATCGGGCGAAGCATTGCCGTCTTCGAGATTGATCCCCGAGGCGCCTGCTTCGACCAGTTTGACCACAAGCTCGGCCACCATGTCCGGCGTGGCGTCGAGGCCGGCTTCCGCATCGACGCTCAGGGGAATGCGGGTCACCCGGGCGATTTCGCGCACCGCATGGAGCAGCGTCTCAGGCGGGATCGTTTCGCCATCGGCATAACCATGCGCCCATGACACGGCCGCACTCGAGGTGGCGATTGCCTTTGCACCGGTCTCTTCGATCAGCCGGGCTGAACCCGCATCCCAGGCGTTTGGGAGGACCAGGATTTCGCCCGGGCCATGCAACTTCCGGAACAGAGCGGTCTTTTCATTTAAGGAGGTCATGGCGTTGCATCCTGTTCGCTGATGGGCAAGGCTCACCTCAAACGATCCGCGCCGCAACCGGCGCAGATCGCGTAACGGCTCCCCGGAGCCTGCATGGGAGGGAACGGACGGCGGAAGGCTTCTTTCGCTTAACCGGAAGGGAAGATGGCGTCACCGGGTTTTCAAGACGAACTTCGTTTTTTGAGAGGGGCACTTGCGCGGCCGCGCAGCGTGGGCGCCATTGCGCCATCCAGTCCTGCGCTTGCGCGCGCTATTGCAGCTCAGATCGATCCTATCCTGCCCGGTAAAGTGCTTGAACTGGGTCCGGGCACCGGCGTTGTTACGCAGGCTATCGTCGCGATGGGTGTGCAACCTGAACGGCTGGTGATGATCGAATACGATCCGCACTTTGCCAATCTGCTCGCGGACAGATTCATCCGTGCGCGCGTGATACAAGGCGATGCCTACGATCTTGAGAGAACGCTCGGCACCATGACGGAGCCGTTTGCCGCCGTGGTCTCCGGCCTGCCGCTGCTCAATCAACCGCCGGAAAAGCGCAAAGTCCTGATCGAAAGTGCGCTCGATCGTCTCGCACCGGGCGCGCCGTTCATTCAGTTCTCATACGGGTTCAAGCCGCCCGTGCTCGGAACATTGAAATCTCCCGTGCAGTTGGGCGCGTTCGTCTGGCGGAATCTCCCGCCAGCGCGCGTCTGGGTCTATCGGCGAGCCTGATTACTCGGCAGCTTCCGCAAGCTGTGGCGCGGCCTGCAGGACATCCTGGCCGACATGGTCTTCGAATTTCTTGAAGTTCTCACGGAACATGGCGACGAGTTTCTTCGCCTGTGCATCGTAAGCCGCCTTGTCCGACCAGGTGTCGCGCGGATTGAGGATCTTCGAGTCGACACCCGCCACTGCCACCGGAACGCGGAAGCGGAAGTGCGGATCGACGCGCATCTCGACATTGGCAAGCGAGCCGTCGAGCGCTGCTGCGAGCAACGCGCGCGTCGCCTTGATCGGCATGCGAGAGCCCACACCGAACGCGCCGCCCGTCCAGCCGGTGTTCACCAGCCAGCAATCGGCCTGATGTTCGGCGATCAGATCGCGCAGCAGATTGCCGTATTCGCTCGGATGGCGCGGCATGAAGGGCGCGCCGAAGCAGGTTGAGAATGTCGGCTGCGGCTCCTTGCCGAGGCCCTTTTCGGTGCCGGCGACCTTGGCCGTGAAGCCCGACAGGAAGTGATACATCGCCTGGCTTGGCGTGAGCTTGGCGATGGGCGGAAGCACGCCGAAGGCATCGGCCGTGAGCATGATGACGTTCTTCGGATGACCGGCGCGGCCAGTGTCGCTGGCGTTCGGAATGTAGTCGATCGGATAGGCGGCGCGCGTGTTTTCCGCATATTTTGCGTCGTCGAGATCGAGTTCGCGCGTGACGGGATCCATCACCACATTCTCGAGAACGGTGCCGAACCGCTCCGTCGTCGCATAGATTTCGGGTTCGGCTTCGCGCGACAGCCGGATCACTTTCGCATAGCAGCCGCCTTCGAAATTGAAGACGCCGTGTTCGCTCCAACCATGCTCATCGTCGCCGACGAGCGTGCGCGAGGCGTCTGCCGAAAGCGTCGTCTTGCCGGTGCCGGAGAGGCCGAAGAAGATCGCGGCCTTGCCGTCCTTGCCGACATTGGCCGAGCAATGCATGCCCATGACCCGCTTGGGCGGCAGCAGATAGTTGAGGATCGTGAAGACGGACTTCTTCATTTCGCCGGCATAGGAGGTACCGCCGATCAGGACCATCTTCTTGGTGAAGTTCACTGCGATCACTGTTTTGCTGGCCACACCGTGTTTGGCCGGGTCGGCTTCGAAGCTCGGCAGGTCGACGATCGTGAATTCCGGGACAAAACCCTTCAGCTCATCGGCTGTCGGACGGATCAGGAGCTGGTGCACGAACAGCGAGTGCCACGCATATTCGGTGACGACACGCACCGGCAGGCGATGGCTCAGATCGGCGCCGCCGAAAAGATCCTTCGCGAACAGCTCGCGGCCTTCGGCGAACTTCATCATGTCGGCATGAAGCGCATCGAACTGCGCAGGCGTCATCGGTTTGTTGTTGTCCCACCAGACATTGGATTCGCTTGCCGCATCGCGCACGACGAATTTGTCGTTGGCGGAACGGCCCGTGTGCTGGCCCGTAAGCACCACAAGCGGACCGTTCTTCGCCACATGGCCTTCCCCGCGCCGGACGGCTTCTTCGTAAAGCGCGGCCGCGGTCAGGTTCCAATTCACCGCTTTCAGATTCCGAAACCCATGAACTTCAAGGCCGAACGCAGTCGACATGATCGCTCCTGTTGGTGCGGCCGTGCGGCCCGCATCGTCATTAAGTATTATGCAATCCAAGCATAGGCGTTGCCCGCCCGGCCCGACAAGCAAAGCCCTAGCCTGTCCCCCGGAAAAAGTGCAAGGCACACCATAGGTTAAGGTGAAGACGCAACGTCGCGGGCATACCTTCTTCTGCCTGTGCGGAGTCCGGTCTAAGAGCTTGATCCATGGCCCTTTCCGACGAGGAACTCGATCGCTACGCCCGTCACATCGTGCTGCGCGAGGTGGGCGGACCGGGGCAGGCGAAGCTCAAATCCGCTCGTGTGCTGGTGGTGGGGGCAGGAGGGTTGGGCAGCCCGGCCATCCTCTATCTTGCCGCCGCAGGGGTTGGCACCATCGGGGTGGCGGATTTCGATACGGTCTCCCTTTCCAATCTCCAGCGCCAGATCGCCCACCGGACGCACGATATTGGCCGCCCCAAAACCGAATCGGCGGCCGAGGCGGCCCTGGCGATAAACCCGCATGTCCGAATTGAACCTCACAATTTGAAGATTTCCCCCCGGGGGGTATTGGATCTGATTTCCCGCTACGACATCGTGGCCGACGGTTCCGACAACTTCCCGACCCGGTTCCTTCTCAACGACGCCTGCTTTTTTGCCCGGAAAACCCTGGTTTCCGCAGCCGTTACGGAATTTGACGGCCAGCTTGCGACCTACCGGGCCTTCGACCGGAGTGGGAGCTGGCCTTGTTACCGGTGCCTTTTCCCCGAGCCGCCGCCCCCCGGCACAATGCCCTCCTGTTCGGAGACCGGCATTCTCGGGGCAGCCGCCGGAGTGATGGGGACGCTGCAGGCATTGGAGGTCCTCAAGGAGATTCTGGGGATCGGCCAGAGCCTGGCCGGCAGACTTTTGATCTATGACGCGCTCGATACCCGCTTTCGCACCGTATCGGTGAAGCCCGACCCGGCCTGCGCGCTTTGCGGGAAGGATCCCACGATCCGCGACCTTTCCGGCCATCCTTAACCGCGCCTTAAAGCGAACGCTGCAAACTGAGTCCCTCACGGGGCCGTCATGTCGCAAGTCCATTTCGAGATCTTCCGCCGTCAGGGCGCCAGAGGCGGCTGGACGCTGCATGAGATCGTCAGCGGCCGGGAACTCGCGCTCGAAATAGCGAGTGCCTTGATGGCGAGCGAACAGGCAACGGGCGTGAAGGTCGTCAAGGAGACCTACAACGAAGACACCGGCGATTACCTGTCGCTCAAGATCTTCGAGGACGGCCACAACCAGATGAAGGTCGAGCCGGCGGCGGAAGACACCCCGCATGCGTTGCCCTGTTTCAAGCCCGACGATCTCTATTCCTATCACGCACGCGCCACCATCACGCGGTTGATTAACGATTTCCTCTCGCGCCAGAAGATCACGGTCACCGAACTGATTCATCGTGCGGACCTGCTCGAAAGATTCGAGGCGACGGGCACGCTCTACCAGCACGCGGTCCAGAAGATCGCGGTCGCGCAAGCCTCGTCGACCACCATGCCGGTGCAGCAGATCGTCAAGAGCCTCAACGAGCTGGTGACGAAAACCATCCACCGGGTCTATCGCGACGCGCGCAACAATTATTTTCCGCAAACGCCGCCCGGCGAATTCGGAGCATTGGCCACAAGGCTGGCCGAGTCGGGCGACGGCAAATATGTCTTCAACGGCGCCATCGCGCTCCATCTCGCAGATGCCAAAGGCTGGGACGACAAGCTTTCCCGGTTGCTGGCGCTGCTGAAGGAAGCGCCAGCCGATGAAAAGCCGCGCGCATTGTTGCTTTCCTCGGTCGATGCGATCGTTGCGGAAATCCTCAACGGTTCGGCGGCGCTCCACGAATTGATGGGGCCGCGGGAAAATCTTGGCGAAGCCTTGCTTGCGCTGACCTATCTCTTCCTGGGCAAGACCGATGGCGCGGGCAGCGGCGTGGAAATGCTGGCCGAACGCTTCGCCAAGGATGAATTGCAGGACGCACGCTCGGCCATCGCCAACCGGATATTGGCCGAACTCAAAAGCTCCAAACGCCTGTCGCATGGCGCGATCATGGAAGAATTGAAGCTGTTGCGCCGCGTCGCCAATACGCTGGTGTTGGCGCAGGGCAAATATCTGGCCCATGAAGACATCATCGCGGCCTTCACCTTGCGTTCGCGCCGCCTGATCAACAACGAGACGATCAACGAGCATCTCGACGGTGCCGCCACTCCGGATGAGAAGCTCGAACGCCTTCTGATGGTCGAGGAAAATATCATCGGCCAGGAGAACAAGCGAAATCTAGGCGCCTTCGTCATTCCCATCATCACGTCGGCTGCTTTCGAGACGCGCTTCCTGCAGGGCAAGACCACACCCATGTCGCGGCTGGCGCGGCTTGCCGAATTGCAGGGCCGCGTGCGCCGTTCCACCTTCCAGGACATACAACGCCGCGAAATCTGCGACATACTCGACAAATTTGCCTGTCGCATCGAGGCCCAGATCAAGCTGTTCGACAATATCGAATCCAAATCTTCCAGCCCCGTCGAAAAGGCGATCTCCGTTCTCAAGCTCTTCACCGGCAATGTATTGACCGAAGGCAACATGTCTGCACGGGGCCGCGAAATCATTCTTTCATGCCTCGGCAAGCCGGGCTTCCTCACAGGCTATACGGCGCACTTGCCACAGGCGGCAGATGGCACCCAACCCACTGCCGAAGCGGCGATGAACGACCTGACCGAACATCTAAAAAAAGCAGGTATCACAACAGAAACGGGCTTGCGGTCCATCGCTGCCTGAGGCTTGCCGCGGTTCCGGACGAAAAACCGCTGCACACTTTTCCTGGAAACGCTTTAATGCGCTTCGTCCCAGTTCTGGGCGGCGCGGGCTTCGACCACCAGCGGAACGCTCAATTCCAGAACCGGCAGCGTTGATTTTTCCATGACGCCGCGCACGGTGGCGATGAGCTTGTCCGTTTCGCCGTCGGGCACTTCGAACACGAGTTCGTCGTGCACCTGCAGGAGCATCTTCGCTTTCAGTTTCTTTTTCGCCAGTGCTTCAGGCACGCGGATCATGGCACGGCGGATGATGTCGGCGGCCGTGCCCTGAATCGGTGCGTTGATCGCGGCGCGTTCGGCGCCGCCGCGCATGCCCGGGACTTTCGAATTGATCTCGCGGATGTGCACGCGGCGGCCGAACAGGGTTTCGACATAGCCTTTGTCGCGCGCGAACTGTTTGGTCGCTTCCATATAGTCGCGGATGCCGGGAAAACGCTGGAAATACTTCTTGATGTATTCGTCGGCTTCGCCGCGTGCGATGCCGAGCTGGTTGGCAAGCCCGAAGGCCGAGATGCCGTAAATGATGCCGAAATTGATCGCCTTGGCGCGGCGGCGGGTTTCCGGCGGCATGCCTTTGACGGGCACGCCGAAGATTTCGGAGGCCGTCATCGCGTGGATGTCGGTGCCGTCGGCGAAGGCTTTGCGCAAGGCCGCAATATCGGCGATGTGGGCCAGCAGACGCAGTTCGATCTGGCTGTAGTCCGCGCTGACGAGTTTCGATCCCTTTGGCGCGATGAAGGCGGTGCGGATCTTGCGGCCTTCTTCGGTGCGGATCGGGATGTTCTGCAGGTTCGGGTCGTTGGACGACAGCCGTCCTGTCGAGGTCGAGGCCATCGCATAGGACGTGTGCACCCGGCCCGTTTGCGGATTGATATAGGTCGGCAACGCATCGGTATAGGTGCCGCGCAGCTTTGAGAGCGTGCGCCAGTCGAGCACTTTCTTGGCGATGTCGTGGCCCTGGGCTGCAATCTCTTCCAATATGTCGGCGTCGGTCGACCAGGCGCCGGTCTTGGTCTTGCGTCCTCCCGGCAGCTTGAATTTGCCGAACAGGATATCGCCCAACTGCTTGGGCGAGCCGACATTGAATTCGCCGCCCGCGAGTTTGTAGATCTCCTTTTCCATCTTCGCCATCGCATTGGCGAAATCGTTGGAGAGGCGGCGCAGGAGATCGGCATCTACCATGATGCCGTTCCTTTCCATCTCGACCAGAACCGGAACGAGCGGGCGTTCCAGCGTTTCGTAGACGGAGAGCTTGCCCTCGGCAGCGAGCTTCGGTTTCAGAAGCTGGTGCAGGCGCAGGGTGACGTCGGCGTCCTCGGCGGAGTAACGCGTAGCCTCTTTCACCGGCACGCAATCGAAGGTCAGCTTTTCCTTGCCCTTGCCTGTCACTTCGTTGAAGGCGATGGGCTTGTGGCTCAAATGCAGTTCGGAAAGCTCGTCCATGCCGTGGCCGTGGAGCGTGGCTTCCAGCACATAGGAAATCAGCATCGTGTCGTCGAAGGGCGTCACGGCGACGCCGCGCTGGGCGAAAACAAGCGCGTCATATTTCAGATTTTGCGCGACCTTCAGAACGCTTTCGTCTTCGAGCAGCGGTTTCAGGCGTTTCAATACGGTCGCTTCGGGAATCTGTTCGAGCTTTGCCGAACCCGCGAGGTCGAGACCGGCTCCGGTTGTGTGGCCGCACGGGATGTAACAGGCCTCGCCGGGCGCCACCGCCAACGACACGCCGCAGAGTTTGGCCTGCATCGGGTCGAGCGACGTCGTTTCGGTGTCGACGCAGACGATACCTTCGGCGTAAGCGCGCGAGATCCAGTGATCGAGCCGCTGCGTCGTCGTCACCGTTTCGTAGGCGTCGTGGTTGATCGGCTTCAACAGCTTGTCGCGGTCCATCACGGCCCCGACGCAGCCCTTGGCGGACGCGCCGGAGACGACCGCTTTCGCGGGCGCGATCGGCGCGGGCTTTCCCTTGCCGAGAGAAGAGACTTGTTCGGGCGCGGGCAGGGAAGGTTGCGCGGGATCGGGTGCTGGCGCAATGGCATCGGGATCGCCGATGTCGAAATGGGTGGCGACGCGGCGGGTCAGCGTGCCGAACTCCATGGCTTTCAGAAAGGCGATGAGCTTGCCCGGTTCGGGTTCGGCCGCTTCCATCTCTTCAAGCCGGCAGGAAAACTTCGCGTTTCGGTCGAGCGTCACGAGCTTTAGCGAAATCCGCGCGTTTTCGGCATTCTCGATCAGGGTTTCGCGGCGCTTGGGTTGTTTGATTTCGCCCGCGCGGTTCAGAAGCGTTTCGAGATCGCCATAGATGTTGAGCAGTTCGGCGGCGGTCTTCACGCCGATGCCGCGCACACCCGGCACGTTGTCGGTGGAATCGCCCGCGAGCGCCCGCACCTCGACCACTTTCGACGGCGCGACGCCGAATTTTTCCATCACATCGGCCGTGCCCAGCCGCTTGTTCTTGACCGGATCGAGAAGTTCGACCACGCCGTCCTCGATCAACTGCATAAGGTCCTTGTCGGACGACACAATGGTGACGCGGACATTCTGTTCGCGCGCGAGGCGCGCGTAGGTCGCGATCAGATCGTCGGCTTCGAAATCCGGTTCTTCCACGCAGGCCACGCCGAAGGCACGCGTGGCTTCGCGCACCAGCGGGAATTGCGGGATCAGGTCTTCCGGCGGATCGGGGCGGTTGGCCTTGTATTGCGGATAGATGCGGTTACGGAACGTCGTCTTGCCCGCATCGAAGATCACCGCAAGATGCGTCGGCCTGTCGCCGCCCTTCATGTCCTCCAGCAGCTTCCACAGCATGTTGCAGTAGCCCGACACTGCACCCGTCGGCAGGCCGTCGGATTTGCGCGTCAGGGGCGGCAGAGCGTGATAGGCGCGGAACAGGTATCCCGATCCGTCGACGAGATAGAGGTGATCGCCCTTCTTGAGCGGGCGGCCCTTCGCAGGCGAACTCAATGCGCCGACGCCCCGGCGCGCAGCACGAAGCGGCGGTCGCAATAGCCGCAATCGACGAAACCTTCCTCGCCGATCTGCAGATAGACGCGCGGATGGCCGAGTGCGCCCCCGCCGCCATCGCAGGCGACGCGGGTGTCATCCACTTCGATGGTTTCGGGCGGCGGCATTTTGAGGGACAAAACGTCTTTTTCGGCCATGGGGTGCTCGGTTGTTGGCGGGCGGATCATACTGGGCGGATATTTCATCGCAAGCGTAGAAAAATACGGGTTTTTGCACCTCTTTGGGGCATCGGTTAGGGTCGTCATATGGTCACGTTGAATCGCATTTACACCAAGACCGGCGACAAGGGCGAAACCGCTCTTGGCGACGGCACGAGATTGCCGAAATTCGCGCTGCGCATCGCAGCCTACGGTACGGTCGATGAAACCAACGCGGCGGTTGGGCTGGCCCGGCTGCACACGTCGGGCGAAATGGACGCGATGCTGGCGCGCATCCAGAACGATCTGTTCGATCTGGGCGCCGATCTTTGCGTGCCGGAAGACGGGCGGCGCGGCGGCGAGCGCCTGCGCATCGCCGAAACACAGGTCGAACGGCTGGAGCGCGAGATCGACGCGATGAATGCCGAGCTTAGCCCCCTCACCTCCTTCATCCTGCCGGGGGGTGCGCCGGTTGCGGCTTATCTTCACCTGGCGCGCACCGTTGCGCGGCGGGCCGAGCGCCTGATCGTGGAATTGGGCCAGCAGGAAAAGCTGGGTGCGCCGGTCATCAAATATATCAATCGTCTCTCCGATCATCTGTTCGTTGCAGGCCGCTTCGCCAACGACAAAGGCAAGCGCGACGTCTTGTGGACGCCGGGCGCAAATCGTTGAACGCGGACTTTTGGGGATTTGGTGATTATGCATCGTAGAGCGTTGCGCTGCAAGTGCGCGTGCAAAGTTCCGTGAGCGTAACGCTGCAGGGGGTTAAACGATTGGAATCGCACAAAGTGACATGATGCAATTGTGTGCGGCGCGTTGCCGTTGCGCAGATATTGCGTCGCGCAGGCGAAAAAAATTTTTCAATGTTCGGGATGACGTCCCGCCAGGAACGCGATCAACACCCCCAACACGCCTGTTACGCCCCAGCCGGGCAACGCAAGGAAGGTGGCGGTGGGTGCAGCGAATCCGGGATGTGTTTTCAGCCAGGCGGTGAATTGCGCGAGACTGTCGGCGTCTGCCAATTCCCAGACCTGCTGCAGCGAGCGCACCGTCAACTGCCCGCCCGCTTCGAGCGAGGTCAGCATGTCGATGGAAAGAAGCAGCATCGCGGCAAGGATCAGCGCGAGGCTGAACAGGCGCAGCGCAATCGAAACGAATTTCGGATTGTGAATCTTGCGCAATCCCCCGGGCGATTCACCCGGCTCGCGGCCGGGTTCGTCCTTGCGGGTGAGGAAGGCGAAGGCTCTATCTTCAAACATGAGCTCAATCTTAGACACAAAGAACGTCCGCACCATAGGCTTCGAGCTGCTTGTCACGCGTCAGAAGGCGTAACCCCGACGTCGCAGCTTGTGCTACCAGCATATGATCGAACGGATCGCCATGCAGCGCGGGTAGCCTGCCCGCCGCTTCTGCATGTTCCACAGTTACCGGCAGGACGGAAACGCTTCTTGCTTGCAATGCGCGGCGCGCGTGCGCGAGATCGACTCGAAGTCTGCCGAGCGACCGCTTCAGCGAAAGCTCCCACCAGCTTGCGGCGCTCATGAAAAGGTCGTTGTCGACATCGATCAGGAGTTCGCTCGCGCGCGCGCCGAGCTTTTTGTCACCCGCCGCCCACCAGAGAAGAATGTGAGAATCGAGCAAGAGTCTCACAGTTTCTCGCTGCGAAAGGCCGCCAATATATTATCCGGCAAAGGGTCGTCGAAATCGGGGCCGATCCAGATTTTGCCTTTCAGAAAGCCGGGTTTGCGGTCGATGCGTTTCTTTTCCTTAGCCTTGATCGGCACCAGTTTGGCGACAGGTTTGCCCGCGCGCGCGATCAATATCTCGCCGCCCGCTTCGGCTTCGGCCACCAGGCTCGAAAGATGCGTTTTTGCATCGTGGATGTTGACTGTCTTTTCCAAGTTGGGGAGCCCTTAGCTAAGTTAGCTAACCTAACTCCTTTGGCTGAAAAAGTCGAGCGTGAGGCCCCAAACAAAACCGCCCGCGAGACATCTCTCGCGGGCGGTTTGGCATTCAAACGCCAGCTTTACTCGGCTGGCGTTGGCTGGCCTTCGGCTGCCTGCTTCTTGCTGAGGTCTTCGCCGGTTTCCTGGTCGACCTGTTTCATCGACAGCCGCACCTTGCCGCGGTCGTCGAAGCCGAGCAGTTTCACTTTCACCGCCTGGCCTTCGCTCACCACGTCGCTTGTTTTGGCAACGCGCTTGGGCGCGAGTTCGGAGATGTGGACGAGGCCGTCCTTCGGTCCGAAGAAGTTCACGAAGGCGCCGAAATCCATCACCTTCACGACCTTACCGTCATAGATCTGGCCGACTTCCGGCTCCGCGGTGAGACCGCGAATCCATTTGAGCGCCGCCTTGATCGACTCGCCGTCGGCGGATGCGATCTTCACCGTGCCGTCATCCTCGATGTTGATCTTGGCGCCGGTCTTTTCGACGATCTCGCGGATCACCTTGCCGCCGGAACCGATCACGTCGCGGATCTTGTCGGTCGGGATCTTGATCTGCTCGATGCGAGGCGCGTGTTCGCCAAGCTGATCGCGCGCATGATTGATGGCCTTGTTCATCTCGCCGAGGATATGCTGGCGGCCGCCTTTGGCCTGATCGAGGGCGACCCGCATGATCTCTTCGGTGATGCCGGCGATCTTGATGTCCATCTGGAGCGCGGTGATGCCGTCTTCCGTTCCGGCCACCTTGAAGTCCATGTCGCCCAGGTGATCTTCGTCACCCAGGATGTCGGACAACACGGCATAACGCTCGCCTTCGAGGATGAGACCCATCGCGATGCCCGCGGTCGGCTTCTTGATCGGAACGCCCGCATCCATCAGCGCAAGCGATGCGCCGCAGACCGACGCCATCGACGAAGAACCGTTGGATTCGGTGATTTCCGACACCACGCGCAGCGTGTAGGGGAATTCTTCCTTCGTCGGCAGCATGGGGTGAATGGCGCGCCAGGCGAGCTTGCCATGGCCCACTTCGCGGCGGCCCGGTGCGCCCATGCGGCCGGTTTCGCCCACCGCATAGGGCGGCATGTTGTAGTGGAGCATGAAGGACTCTTTGCGGAGACCTTCGAGCGTGTCCACGAACTGCTCGTCTTCGGTGGTGCCCAGCGTGGCGATGACCAGCGCCTGGGTTTCGCCGCGGGTGAACAGCGCCGAACCATGGGTGCGCGGCAGCACGCCCACTTCGGCAACGATCGGACGCACGGTGGCGAGATCGCGGCCGTCGATGCGCGTCTTGGTGTCGAGCACCGCGTTGCGCATGATGTGGGCTTCCACATCGTGCATCAGGTCGGAGAAGGTGTTGGCGGCAACCTTGCCGTCGCCTTCGCCCACGAATTGCTCCGCATATTTCTTGCGGATCGCGGCGATGGCGTCGCGGCGTTCGTGCTTCTGCTTGATCTGGAAGGCAGGCGCGAGTTCGGGGCCCGCCAGGCTTTTCAGCTTTTCGCGAAGCGCTGCGTTCGTGTCTTCCGGCAGCGGACGCGGATCCTTCGCCGATTTCTCGGCAAGGCGGATGATGCCCTCGATCACCTTCTGCATTTCGCGATGGCCGAACATCACCGCGCCCAGCATCACCTGTTCGGAAAGCTCTTGGGCTTCGGATTCCACCATCAGCACGGCGTCGCGCGTGCCCGCCACAACGAGATCGAGCTTGGAATTTGCCATCTCGTCGACCTGCGGATTGAGCTTGTATTCGCCGTCGAAATAGCCGACGCGGGCAGCCCCCAGCGGTCCCATGAACGGCACGCCCGAAATGGTCAGCGCAGCAGAGGCCGCGACCATGCCGATGATATCGGGTTCGTTCTCCATGTCGTGGGAGAGAACCTGCACCACAACCTGCGTCTCGTTCTTGTAGCCTTCGGCGAAGAGCGGACGGATCGGACGGTCGGTGAGACGCGAGATCAGGGTTTCGCGTTCGGTCGGCGCGCGTTCGCGCTTGAAATAGCCGCCCGGGATCTTGCCGGCTGCGTAATAACGCTCCTGATAATTCACGGTGAGGGGAAAGAAATCGCGTCCCTCGCGCGGGGCCTGTTCGCTCACGACGGTCGCGAGCACGACGGTTTCCCCATAAGTGGCCAGAACCGCGCCGTCAGCTTGACGGGCGACCTTGCCGGTTTCGAGCGTCAGCGTTCTGCCGCCCCATTCGATGGTTTCTTTTGCAACATTGAACATACGTACAGTCCTTCATTTCCCGCCGCCGGATTGCGGCAGGGTTGCTTGCTTCAGGCCTTCCTGAAGCAAGCGGCATTGGCGTGGGCGAGCACCATGCTCACCCACGCGTGGTTTTCCGCAGTTACGGAAAGATCTGCGCTCAGCGGCGCAGGCCCAGCCGGTTGATCAGCGCGTCATAGCGCTTCTCGTCCGTGGCCTTGATGTAGTCGAGGAGACGACGGCGCTGCGACACCAGCTTGATGAGGCCGCGGCGGGAGTGGTTGTCCTTGACGTGAGTCTTGAAGTGCTCGGTGAGGTTGGCGATGCGCTCGGAGAGCACGGCCACCTGCACGTCGGGCGAGCCCGTATCGCCTTCTTTCTTGGCGAATTCGGACATGACTTCTTTTTTGCGTTCGGCAGTTATCGACATGTGTCGGTCATCCAGTTCCAAAGTTGAAAACACGGAACGGTCTCAGTTCTCCGGCTTCGAGGGCGGCCAATGCGACCGGTTCTCCCTCTGGCGTCGAACAGAAGACCGTGAGCCCTTGCAGATCGTCGCCGGAAACGCAGTCCGCAAGCCGGGCGAAGAGGTTCGCTCGGACAAGGACGGAGTTGCCGCTTTTCAGGCGAACCGCATCCGGACCAGAGACGGCCAGCGCCGGGATGCCGTCCAGCGCGGTCGCAATGGGCCTCAAGTGCTCAAAAGCGGCGGGACCATGCCCTAAAGCCCTCAGCTTTTCCAGAGGAATTGCGGCATCTGCCGAAAAGCCGCCGATCCGGGTGCGCCTGAGCTCGGAAACATAGCCCAAAGTGCCCAGATGGCGGGCGATGTCGCGGACCCAGGCCCGGACGTAAGTGCCTTTGCCGCAAAGGATTTCGAACTCGGCATGGTCCGGGTCGGGCATGGCCAGAAGGCGGGCTTCGAGCACCTCCACGGTGCGGGGTTCGAGGCGGACCTCCTCGCCGTCGCGGGCCAGATCATAGGCCCGCTCGCCCTGGACCTTGATGGCGGAATAGGCGGGGGGCACCTGGACGATCTCGCCGGTGAAGGCGGGCAGGGCCGCTTCGATCTGTTCGCGGGTCGGGCGGACGGGGGAGGTGCCGGTGACCTTGCCTTCCGCATCGTCGCTGTCGCGGGATTCGCCCCAGGTGGCGGTGAAACGATAGGTCTTGTGGGCATCCATCGCGAAAGGGACGGTCTTGGTCGCTTCGCCCAACGCTATCGCGAGCACGCCGGTCGCCATGGGATCGAGCGTGCCGGCATGGCCTGCCTTCTGCGCATCGAAAATGCGCCGGACGATTCCCACAACTTGCGTGGAGGTGACGTCCTTCGGCTTGTCGATCACCACCCAGCCGTGAACGGGAGAACCTTTTTTTCTACGAGCCATCGTCTTCTTGTTTTGTGTGAAGGTCGCGCGCGACACGCGAGGATTTGAGGAGCGTTTCGATCTTTTCGGCTTCGGCGAAAGAGGTGTCTTCCACGAAGCGGAAATCGGGGGTGAATTTGAGCGCGATCTGGTGGCCGATTTCGCCGCGGATGAATCCCTTGTGGCGGTTGAGCGCGTCGACCACCGCTTTCGCATTCTTGCCGCCCAGCGGCTCGACGAAGGCGGTGGCGTGGCGCATGTCAGGCGAGGGTTTTACTTGCGTGACGGTGATGGACACGCCCGACAGATCGGGGTCGCGGATTTCGTCGCGGCGCAGCAGTTCGGCAAGCGCGTGACGCAGCATTTCGCCCACGCGCAACTGACGCTGCGAAGGCCCGCGATCCTGCGGGGCTGAACGATGCCGGGGCATGATCTACTCCTTGGAATAGCCGTAACGCGCGATCCACGGTTCGAGGATCGGCAGCACGGGTGAAAGTTGTTCGCGATAGGGACGCCATTGTCCGGCGCCATGCGTGAAAAGACCTTGTGCGACTTGTGCGGCGCTGGGCGTGTCGATGTGGCGGGCGAGCGCTTTCGGCGCGAAATCGGCCATGCCGGGATCGGGTTCGATACCGAGGAAGGCGCAGAGGCGTTTGGTTTCTTCTTCGAAGTCCGTCACCAGCGTTTCGTAGCGTGTGTCGTAGACGGCAAGGCCCAGTTTCTCGCGATAGGCCTCGCACAATTCCATCACCACGTCGTAATAGGCCGCCGCCCCATTGAGGGTGAGCAATTCGTACATCTGCTGCGTCATGCCGAAGCGGCGGCGGAAGCAGGACAGCACCACGTCGCGCGGATCGCGCAGCGCGAACAGGATTTTCGCGCCGGGAAAGAGTTTGGCGACGAGGCAGAGCAGAACGGAATTGAGCGGCAGCTTGTCGACGAAGACGGGTTTGGCGGGCGCTTCCCATTCTTCCGCCACGCGCTTCCAATAGGCTTCGCGATAGGTATCGAGTTCTGCGCCATCCATATTCGCGAGTTTGTCGAGGCCGTTGTCGTCTAGCAGGAATGTGTGCGCGTCGATCAGGCAACTGCGCTCTTCCATGGATTCGACGTCCGGGTGCGCGGCAAGCACCTGGCCCAACAAGGTCGTGCCGGAGCGCGGGAAGCTGACGAGAAAAACGTGGGTTTTGACCGGGCTCTGAAATGCACCTTTCGAGACATCGCGCCATTTTTCAACCGGCGCGGCGCGAAAATAATCCGTCAGCTTGCGCGTGAGATCGGGCGCGCTCTGGCGGCCGAAAACGGGTTCGTGCATGGCGCGGAACGTATCGCCGGCCTGTGTGTAGGCCCGGAAGGCGTCGTCGTAACGGCCGAGACCGTCGAGCGCATCGCCCATCATGTTGAGGGCGACACCGCGCGTCTGACCCGTTGCATTTGGATCGCGCGAGATCGGTGTGAGCGCGTTGAGGACGGGCGTGAAGTTCTTGTCCGCGAGATCGGCGGTGGCGAGCGCGAAAGTCGCATAGACCTGGCGCGGATCGAGTTTGAGCGCGCGGGTGGCATAGTCGCGCGCTTCCGCCATGTCGCCGCGTTGCGACGCCATGTGGGCGATATGGGTCATGCTTTCGGCATGATTGGGCTGGAGGCCCAGCGCGCGGATGAATTGTTCGCGGGCGCGTCTGAGTTCGCTTGCTTGTTCCAGCGCGATGGCCTTGTTGAAATGGGTGATGAAGGCGCCGGGCGCTTGCCGCAGGGCGGCATCGAAAATGGGAATCGCTTCGCGCGTGCGGTCGAGTTTGGTGAGACTCACGCCCAATGCGTTCAGCGCATCGACATTGCGGGGGGCAGAATCGCGGGCGCGTGTGGCGTAATCGTGCGCCTTGTTGAACTGGTTGAGGTTCAGATGGTGGTAGGCCGCCAGTATGAAGATGTTGGGATGTTCAAATCCCCTGTCGGCTGCCTCGCCCGAAACGGCCATGGCGCGGCGCATGTCGCCCGCGCGCACGGCGGCGTCAATGGCCTTGAGATAGTCCTGAAGCTGCGGCGGGCGGCCGATGCCCGGCGATCCGGGAAGCATTGCCATGCTCCGTCATGGCGCGCGCTGTTTAGAGCGCGCGCTTGATGGTCTCGACTTCGTAGCACTCGATGACGTCGCCCTTGGCGATGTTGTCGTAGTTGGCGAAGCTCATGCCGCATTCCTGGCCGGTCTGGACTTCGCGCACCTCGTCCTTGAAGCGCTTGAGCGTGGAAAGCTCGCCTTCGTGGATCACCACGTTGTCGCGGATGAGACGCACCTTGGCGCCGCGGCGCACCACGCCTTCGGTGACGCGGCAGCCTGCAACCTTGCCGACCTTCGAGATGTTGAACACTTCGAGGATCTCGGCATTGCCCAGGAACTTTTCGCGCGTTTCGGGCGCGAGCATTCCGGAAAGGGCGGCTTTGATGTCGTCCACCACATTGTAGATGATGTTGTAGTAGCGGATTTCGACGCCGTCGCGGCGCGCGCGTTCGCGGGCCTGCGCATTCGCACGCACGTTGAAGCCGATGATCGCCGCCCCCGATGCTTGCGCCAGGATCACGTCGGATTCGGTGATGCCGCCGACGCCGGATTGCAGCGTCTGCACCGCCACTTCGTCGGTGCCGAGCTTTTCGAGTGCGCCCTGGATGGCTTCGACAGAGCCCTGCACGTCCGCCTTGATGACGAGCGGCAACAGCCGCTTCTCGCCTTCGCTGCGGCTTTGCAGCAACTGGTCGAGCGTCTGGCGCGAGGTTGCCTTCTGGCGCAGTTCGCGGCGCTTGCGGGCACGGTATTCGGTGACTTCGCGCGCACGCGCATCGGATTCGACGACGACGAATTCGTCGCCCGCTTCCGGCGCCGCCGATAGGCCCAGCACTTCGACCGGAACCGAGGGACCGGCACTTTCCACCGTTTCGCCGCGATCGTTGACGAGCGCGCGCACGCGGCCCCATTCGGAGCCCGCAACGAGGATGTCGCCCTGACGCAGCGTGCCGCGCTGCACGAGCACGGTGGCCACGGGGCCGCGACCCTTGTCGAGCTTGGCCTCGATCACCGCGCCTTCGGCGGTGCGATTCGGATTTGCCTTCAGGTCGAGGATTTCGGCCTGCAGCAGGATCGTTTCTTCGAGCTTGTCGAGATTGATGTTCTTGGTCGCCGACACGTCGATGGCGAGCGTTTCGCCGCCCAGTTCTTCGACCTGGATCTCGTGCTGGAGAAGTTCGGTCTTCACCCGCATCGGATCGGCGTCGTTCTTGTCGATCTTGTTGACCGCCACGATGATCGGAACGTGGGCGGCCTTGGCGTGGGCGATCGCTTCCACCGTTTGCGGCATGACGCCGTCGTCGGCGGCGACCACGAGCACCACGAGATCGGTCACTTTCGCGCCGCGTGCGCGCATCTGGGTGAAGGCCGCGTGGCCCGGCGTGTCGAGGAAGGTGATCTTCTGCCCCGATTTCAGCGCCACCTGATAGGCGCCGATATGCTGGGTGATGCCGCCCGCTTCGCCGGCGGCGACGTCGGTCTTGCGCAGCGCATCGAGCAGCGAGGTCTTGCCGTGGTCGACATGGCCCATCACGGTCACCACCGGCGGACGCGGCAGCATCGTTTCGGCCGCGTCTTCGGCGCCCTTCAGGCCTTCGAGCACGTCGGATTCGGCAACGCGCTTGACAGCGTGACCATATTCCGTGGCGACGAGTTCGGCGGTATCGGCGTCGATCACGTCGTTGACGGTCGCCATGATGCCGTTCTGCATCAGCACCTTGATCACATCGACGGAACGGCGCGCCATGCGGTTCGCCAATTCGGACACGGTGATGGTTTCCGGAATCGTCACTTCGCGCGGACCGGCGGGACCGGCCTGTTGGGTTTGCTGGCCCTTGTTCACGCGTTGCAGATGGCGGCGATAAGAGGCGACCGAACGCACGCGCTCGTCGTCGTCGGAGAGCGCGCGGGTGACGGTGAGCTTGCCGCGGCGGCGCTCGTCGGGCGATTTGCGCGCGGGCGTGGCGTTCTTGGGTGCTGCCTTGCCGCCGGGGCCTTTCTTGGCGCTTGTCTCTTCTTCCTCGTCATTGACCGGCTTGCGGCGATGGCCGGCATCGGCATGCGCCGCCGGTGCTGCCGCAGCTTCTTTCTTTTCGAGTCTGCGGGCGGCTTCTTCTTCGGCGTGCTTCTTGGCGAGTTCGTCGGCGGCCTTGCGCGCGTCTTCTTCGGCTTTGCGTTTCTCGGCGGCGGCGCGTTCGGCGGCCAGGCGCGCTTCTTCGACGGCGCGATGCCTGGCTTCTTCTTCGGCGCGTTTGCGCGCTTCCTGTTCTTCGATGCGCGCACCGGCAAGCGCACGGCTGCGCGCGACTTTCTCTTCTTCGGTCAGTTGGCGCAGCACCACGCCGCGTGCGGCCTGCTGGTCGCGCGGCGTTTGAGCTGGAGCGGCCTGCTGCGGTTTGACGTCCGGGTGTTGCGGCTTGGGCGTTTCGGCGACCTTGGGCATCTCGCCCGGTGCAAGACGTGTGCGTTTCTTCTCCACGACCACGGCCTTGCTGCGGCCATGACTGAAGCTCTGTTTGACGGTCGAGGTTTCGGTCTTTTTCAGCGACAGAGGTTGACGCCCCCCTGGGCGTGCCGTGCGTGTCGTGTCGTTCGTATCGTTCATCCGTGTCCTTCAGTTGCGGAAGCCGGAACCCCGCAGAAACGCCTGTGTCAGCCGGGGCGAAACGCCCGCCCCGCACCCTGTTTCAGCCAGTAAGGGCTTGCTGTCCCCCTTCGGGGCCCGCGGTGTATCTCATTTTAGCGGCCCGCGGCCAAGCGCAATTGCGGGCCGGGCTGCCAAGTCTTTCTATATAGGTGCTTTTCGGTTCAGGTCACGATGTCGAGGGTGCGCCGCGTCATCCGGTCCGCCGCCTTGAAGACGGCGATGCCCTCACGCAAGCCGAGTTCCGCCTGTTTGAGGTCGACCATGCCTTCCAGGAGATCGGCGCTCGCCATCGCCACATGCACCCGGTGATAGCTGGCCGGGTGGGAGGCATCGACCGGCTCAACCGGGACCGATGGCGCGGACGCCGCCCGCACGATCTGGTTGGCGGCGGCGCTCACCCGGTTTCCGGCCGTCCGTATGGCGGCGGCCGCGACGGCCATGGGATCGCTCATGGGCGCGAGTCTCGCGCCCGCGCCCTAGCACAGGCTCAAGAAATTCGCGGGCCTTTAAGTCGAATTGGATCGGCCGGCGGGCTATGGTCGCGCGGGGCCGGATGGGGCAGCGTTCTTGCCAAGCCATTGGAATGACTATCATCGCCGCTGGTCGCGGCTGTCCGCGCCGCTGCGGCCGGACGCGGACATCGTGCGCGGCTTCGAAGACATTCTTCGCGGCCATGACGCGCGTGTGCTGCTGTTGGGCGTGACGCCCGAGCTTGCGCATATCGGCAAACGTCTTTCGGCCATCGATCGCAGTGCCGCGATGATCGCCCATATCTGGCCGGGCGATACGGACCGCGCGCTGGCCCGCGAGGCAAACTGGCTTTCGCCGCCGTTCCCCGATGCCGCCTTCACCGCGATCATGGGCGATGGAAGTCTGAGTGCGGTGAGCTGGCCCGAGGATTACCGCATCCTGTTTGCGCAAGCAGCCCGCCTTCTCGAACCGGGAGGGGTCCTGGCGTTGCGTCTGTTCAAGACGCCGGAGGATTGCGAAACGCGCGATGCGTTGACGGCCGATACGCTTGCCGGAAAATGCGAAACGTTCCACGCCTTCAAATGGCGGCTGGCGATGGCGGTCGTGACCGAAGCGGGCGACCCCAATATCGCGGTCACAACGATCCGTGCGGCGTTCGATGCGATGTTTCCCGACCGCGCCGCGCTGTCGTCGGCGACGGGTTGGAGCCGCGAGGACATCGATACGATAGACGTCTATGCGAATTCGCCCGACGTCTACAGCTTTCCCACAGCCGCACGGTTGCGCGAGACCATACCGGAGACATTTGCCAACATTCGCCTTGTCGATTGCGGTTCCTATCCGCTGGCCGAGCGTTGTCCGATCCTTGCGATGGTGCGCCGATGAACGATCCCTTGTGGCAATCGCTGAAGAGTGCCGCGCCGGAAATCGCCTGGCCGCCGGTGATGCGCGGGGCCGGCGCGGCGCTGGAATCGCTTGCCCATCAGCTTGAAGCGAGCCAATGGCTTTCGGCAGACGAACTTCG
>DASZYI010000171.1:0-34880 GCA_035545475.1 Rhizomicrobium sp. | reverse complement strand
CACATCGATACCTACATAATGTTCCATGGCTGTCTCCTCTTCCGATGCTTGGGGCCACACAGCTGGACCCCGTTGAAACATCATCGGAGACAGCCACCTTCCTCGCCATCGCTCGGTCAGGCCCATCACCGCATCTGGGCGGTTGAATAAAAAACCGGAGAGATCGGAAGGCGGCGGACCAATCCGCCGCCTTTTTTCTTTTGCCGTGGATATAAGTCCATGAAATCTATGGAAGAAAAATATCTTATAAAAAAGACTTGAAATCTCTGTTTGTACAATCTATATTCCTATATCAAGGAATAAAGAGGTGTAATTTCAAGCCATTGGCCAACCCGGAGGCGGCCAGGAGAGACGCAAGAATACAGAGGGCAGGGTGCGCAGACTTGCGTCGCATCCGCGGGAAATGGGGGACAAACCGTTTCGCAGCGCTCCAGGGATAGGCCGATGTGCGGATGCCGGTGACGTTTGACGACGCCCGATGTCGCGCTGCTGACGTCTTGACCCCGAAGGGCGTTCCGTCACCGGCGCAACCCGCAGCAAAATCCGCAGCGGTTGGGATTGGCGGGGCGCCCTTCGGGTATCTGGGCCAAGCCCTGCGTCAACCTCGCGGGGTTCCGCCCCCCTGCTTTGGTCGGCAAAACAGGCTATCCATGCGCCCGCAACGCATCTCGCGGGTGTTTCCAGGCATGCTCCGCATTGTCGTCCCCATTGCACTTCTTATCGTTGGCCTTGTGGCGGGCTGGGTTGGTCACGCCATGGTCAGCGTTCCGCCGGATGCGGCAACCGTCACCTTGTATGACGACTGGCGCCTTGGCTGTCCGAAGCCGTCCGACACCAAGGGCAACTGCACCCTTGTCCAGGACATCGTCGACACCAAGATCGGCCGCGAGATCGCGCATCTCACCTTGGTCGACACGCCCAAGGGCCGCGTGCTTGGCATCACCGTGCCATATGACGTGCTGCTGCCGTCCGGCATCGGCCTGCAGCTCGGCAAGGACAAGGTGCGCGTCTATCCCTACAAGACGTGCGACATGAGCGGATGCGTCGCGCAGGCGCCCGTTACCGACGATCTCATCAAGGCCATGCGTCCGCAGCGCGATGCCAAGCTGCTCATCGCCCAGCTCGACAACAAAGTGGCCGCGCTGCCCTTCTCGCTCAAAGGCTTCGCCATCGCCGAAGACGCGCACAAGGCCTTCAAGGCCAAACAGACAAGCTGGCTGGCGAGGGTGATGCCATGAGAACGACAACGCGTTTCCTTCTTTCCGCCGCCCTCGCGCTCGGCGCGACAACGGCTCTCGCGCAGCAGCAAGAGCAACAGCAGGCGCCGCTCAAGCCTGACGTCACCAAGCAGCATGGCGATTGGCTGGTGCGCTGTTATCCGGTCGCTTCGCCTTCGCCCTGCGATATGTTCCAGTTGCTGGCGCAGAAGAAAACCGGCAATCGCGTGATGAGCGTGTCGTTCGCCTATGCGCCCAAAGCGAACCGGTATGTCGTGCAGATCGCGGTGCCGCTTGGCGTGGAGTTGAGCAAAGGTCTTACGATCAAGGCCGCCGATTATGCCTCGCCTGCGCTTCAGTTCCGCCGTTGCGATCGCGGCGGCTGCTACATCGAAGGCGTCACCGATGCCGCCATGCTCGATGCGCTCGGCCAGAACGGCGGCCAAGCCAAAGCTGCCATCGTATCGACCGAAGGCAAATCGCTCGACATCAACTTCTCGCTGAATGGGTTCGCCGAGGCGCGCGCCGATATGGCCGATCTCGCAAAGCAGAAGGCGAAAGAACCGCCCGCCCAACCGGCCGAACAAGCGCAATAGTCCGCAGTACGCCGCGTCGGCATGCACCGCCCGAAACTTGCGAAGGCTCAATTTTCTGCGGCCGAGCGGTCGATGAACCAGATCACGCTACCGCTCGGCCGAAGCCGCCCTGCCGGAATCGATATGTCGCCGGCGCGTGCCCGCTTCACCATCGCAGCCTTTGCCTTGCCCGAAACAAGGAACATGGTGATACGGCTCGATTCCAGCGCGGGATAGGTCAGGGTGATGCGTTGCTCGCTACGTCCCTTCGGAACGACGGCTACAAGTTTATCGCGCACCTCCAGCACAGGCTGGTCCGGCAATAGCGAGGCGATATGGCCGTCTTCGCCAAGGCCGAGGAGATTGAGATCGAACAGCGGGTTCCTCGATATCGAGCGGAGCAGGGTCTCATACCGTTCGGCTGCGTCTTGCGGTGTGCCATCGGTCGGTATGGGATGAATAGCTTTGGGCTGGATGCCATGCGCCAGCAACGTCTCGCGCACCATGCGGAAATTGCTGTCGGGATGATCCAAGGGCACGAAACGCTCATCGCCCATGAACATTTCAACGCGTCCCCAGGGAAGCTCGCGATGTTCGCCCAGAAGTGTGTAAAGCGAGCGCGGTGTGGACCCGCCGGAAAGTACAAAACGAAACGTCGGCGATAGCTCTATTTGCCTCGCAATGAAGCGCACGGCCCGCGTTGCCAAGTCTTCCGCGTCATTCGCGACAACCAATTCACCCGCGATCATTTGATCGCGCGCCAGGCGCGCCCGTCTCGCGCCAACAATTCATTGGCCGCAGCGGGGCCGGCGCTTCCCGCCGCATAATTGGGGAAGTGGCGCGGCGGCGTGTGGGCCCACCCTTGCAACACCGGCTCGACAACCGCCCAAGCCGATTCCACCTGATCCGCGCGCTGGAACAAGGTCGCATCGCCCGTCAGACAATCGTAAAGCAGCGTCTCATATCCAACAGCAGGCGCCTGATGGAACCAGTCGGTATAACGAAAGTCCATCGCCACACTTTCCAGTTCCATCGTGGGACCGGGCTGTTTGGCATTGAAGCGCAGCTTGATGCTTTCCTCCGGCTGGATATGCAGGATCAGCCAATCCGCATCCAACTCCTCCACCGGCGTTTCTCGAAAGAGCGAATGCGGCGCGTGCTTGAAACGGATCGCGATTTCGGTCGTGCGCTTGGTCAACCGTTTTCCTGTTCGCAGGTAAAATGGTACCCCTGCCCAGCGCCAATTGTCGATCATCAGACGAAGCGCCACAAAGGTCTCCACATTCGAGTGGGCATCGACATTGGGTTCCTGCCGGTATGGCGGGACTTCTGTATTTCCGATGGTGCCTGAATCATATTGCCCGCGTACGACATCCGAAAGGGTCAGCGGATGCACCGCGCGAAAGACTTCGGCTTTCTTGGCTCGAATGGCTTCGGCGTCGAACGAAACGGGCGGCTCCATCGCCGTCATCGCAATCAACTGGAACAGATGGTTCGGCACCATATCGCGCAGCGCGCCGGTTTGTTCGTAGAACCGTCCCCGGCCCTCCATACCGATGGATTCTGCCACCGTGATCTGCACGTGATCGATGCGGTCGCGATTCCAGATGGGTTCGAACAATCCGTTGGCAAAGCGCAATGCCATGATGTTCTGCACCGTTTCCTTGCCCAGGAAATGATCGATGCGAAAGATCTGGTCCTCGCGCAGCCAGTTGAGCAGCCGCGCGTTCAGCGCTTTGGCAGAGTCTAGATCGTGCCCGAACGGTTTCTCCACGATGACCCGGCGGTAGCCATCCTTTTCTTCCGTAAGGCCGGCCTTGCCCAATTCATCCACGACCGGGCCAAAAAACCGATCCGCCACCGCGAGATAGAACAGCACATTCGCGCCGAGATCTTCGGATTTATCCAGTTCGGCAAGATGATTGCCCAACCTCTTGTAAGTCTCGGCCTCCAGAAAATCGCCGGTGACGTAGGACAACGAATTGGCTATCGGTTCCCAGAATTTTTCCTCGATCTGGGCAGGTACCTTCGCCTTCTTCAGCGCCTGTTCAAGGAAATCGCGTAGGCCTGCACGCCAAATGTCCACGCCCTTGTCATTGTGGTCGACGCCGATCAATGCAAAGCGCGCTGGCAACAAGCCGGTCTTGGAAAGATTGTAGAGCGCCGGAACGATCAGCCGCTTGGTCAGGTCTCCATTGGCGCCGAAGATGACGATGGCGGCAGGCGGGGGAGGGGATGTACGTGGCGCACTCGTCATTGCGGTCCGTGTTTCTTCGCCGTTTCCTTGATGTGGTGTGCCTCGAGCGCGCCTTCTATATGCCCCCCGAACTTGTTTCGCATGGCTGAAAGAACTTTCTCCCCGAAACTGTGCGAGATGCGCGAACGAAAGCGCGCAAACAGTGCTGCGGTGATGACGGGCGCGGCCACCGCCTCGTCGATCGCCGCATCTACAGTCCACCGCCCCTCTCCGGAGTCGTCCACTTTGCCTTCATATTCGTCCAACGTCGGCGTCTCAGCCAAGGCCATCGCGGTCAGGTCCAAGAGCCATGAGGAAATGACACTGCCGCGCCGCCACACTTCCGCGACATCGGCGAGATCGATTTCGAAGCGTTCGGCCTCCGGCAATTCTTTGCCGTTCCGTCCTCGCAGAATGTCGAAGCCCTCCGCATAAGCTTGCATCAATCCATACTCGATGCCGTTGTGGACCATTTTTAC
The DNA here is from genome assembly GCA_035545475.1 of Rhizomicrobium sp. Lineage (GTDB taxonomy): Bacteria > Pseudomonadota > Alphaproteobacteria > Micropepsales > Micropepsaceae > Rhizomicrobium. Next base: position 30,373 of record DASZYI010000171.1, on the reverse strand, counting down.
GAAATGACCGGCGCCCACCGGGCCGGCATGCAAATAGCCTTTCTCCACGCGCGGGTCGCGTCCCTCGCGATGCGGTGTCTTTGGGATGGTACCTTCGCCCGGGGACAGCGCGGCAAAGATCGGATCCAGCCGCTCAACAGCCTCCTTCTTTCCGCCAATCATCATGCAATAGCCGCGTTCTAAGCCCCAAACACCGCCGGATGTTCCCACGTCTATATAATCGATGCCCTTTGGGGCCAGCATCTGCGCGCGCCGAACATCGTCCTTAAAGAAAGTGTTCCCGCCATCGAGAATCGTATCCCCCTCCGCCAGCAATTCCCCCAGAGCTTGCACCGTACTTTCGGTCGGCGCACCCGCCGGAACCATCACCCAGACCGCCCGAGGAGCTTTCAACTTCTCCACGAGTCCTTTCAAGGAATTTGCCGCAATAGCACCTTTCAGCGCCTCAGCCGCTTTCGGATTGTGATCGAACGCCACAATCTCGTGACCCGCGTGCATCAAGCGGCGCGCGATGTTGCCGCCCATACGTCCAAGTCCGATCAATCCAAGCTGCATGCTGTTGGCCTCAACGCGTTTCCAGCCAGTGGATGGCGAAAAGTTTGTGCTCGTCGGCCCAACTCTTGCGCAGCGCAAAGCCAGCTTCCACAGCAAGTTCGGTGAACCCCTCGATAGTGTATTTGTGCGAGTCTTCGGTGTGGATTGCTTCGCCTTCGGCAAAACGCACGATTTTGCCTGCCACGCGCACGGTCTGTCGTGCGAGGCTAACCAGGTACATCTCGATCTTTCGCGCAATAGGATTATAACAGGCGTGATGCGCGAACTGATTCAGATCGAAATTCGCCCCCAATTCGCGATTGGCCCGCAATAGCAGGTTTTTGTTGAACGCCGCCGTCACGCCTGCCTGGTCGTTATAAGCGGCATGCAATATCGCCGGATCTTTCACGAGATCGGTCCCGATCAGCAATCCGCCGCCTCTCAGAACCGCAGCAGCATTTCTAAGAAAGGTGACTGCCGCCTCGCGCGTGAAATTGCCGATGGTGGACCCGGGAAAGAAACCAACACGCCGCGATACCGCCTGTTCCTTTGGCGGCAACGTCAGCAATTGGGTAAAATCGGCAATCACCGGCCGCAATGTCATCTCGGGATAATCTTCTTCTAGGCCGACCACGACATCCAGCAGATAGTCGCCAGAAATATCGATTGGCACGTAGCTTTTCGGTTCAGGCAGCGCATCGAGCAATATGCGCACCTTGGCAAGCGATCCTGCTCCAAATTCGATCAATTCGACCCGCGCTCCCATCAACCGTGCGATCTCATTGGCGTGATGCCGCAAAAGCGCCATTTCGGTCCGCGTCTGATAATATTCGGGCAAGCGGCAGATACGATCGAATAGTTCCGACCCCCGCGCGTCATAGAAATACTTGCAAGGGATTTCTTTCGGCTTGCAGCCGAGACCTCTTATAACGTCTCCAGCGAATTCTTCGTTGGCCTCATCAACGGAGAAGGCGCGCAGCGTTGTTTCGTTCATATATCGCCTGCCAATCTGATGCCGCTGAACTGCCAACGTGCGGAGGGTGGAAAGAAATTGCGATAGGTTGCGCGGATGTGTCCGAGTGGGGTCGCGCAAGAGCCGCCGCGCAGCACCATCTGTCCGCTCATGAATTTTCCATTATATTCCGACAGCGCTCCGTCAAATGGCTTGTATCCGGGATAGGGATCGTATGACGAGCGCGTCCATTCCCACACTTCGCCCGTCGCTTCGGGCTTTGCTGCTTCCCATTCAAATTCAGTCGGCAAACGAGCGCCAGCCCATGCCGCATATGCTGCTGCTTCGAAAAAGCTCACATGCGCGAGAGGCTCATTCGGATCGAGTTTCTTTGCGCCGTTCAATGTGAACACGCTCCAAGCATCGCCATCGGAAATCCAGTAGAGCGGCGCATCCCAATTTTGCGCTTGCACGCTTGCCCAACCATCCGAAAGCCAGAATTCCGGTCGGCGGTAACCACCGTCTTCCATGAAAGCCAGATATTCACCACACGTCACCGTGCGCGAAGCAATGCGAAATGGCCGCAATAGAACTTCATGCCGAGGTCCTTCATTGTCGAATGCAAAGCCTTCGCCGTCATGTCCCACGGGCACAATCCCCCCCTTATGCGTCGCCCATGAAAGGTCGGATGCCGCTTTCGGAGTCTGCCGCGTTGCAGGCAAATATGCCGGCATGAGGGGATTGGAAAAGAACGCATGCTTGATGTCGGTCAGGATGAGTTCCTGATGCTGCTGCTCGTGATGCAACCCTAATGCTGCCAGAGCCGCAATTTCATCGCCGCGTTCGGCCATCAATGTGTCCATGGCGGCGTCAACATGGGCGCGATAGGCGATCACGTCATCGTTTGACGGCCGTGTCAGCAAGCCGCGTTGAGGTCGGGGGTGCCGCGGCCCCAATCCTTCATAATAGGAGTTGAACAAATAGGCGAATGCCGGATCGAACGGTGTATAGTTTTGCGCATATTGCGAAAGGATGACAGTTTCGAAAAACCATGTCGTATGCGCGAGGTGCCATTTGGTGGGGCTCGCATCGGGCATGGATTGCACGCCCCGATCTTCGGCGCTCAATGGTGCGGCCAATGTCTCGCTGAACGCGCGCACTTCTCTATATCGTGCGGCGATGCTCTCAACTTTCCGGCCCGTCTCGCCTTGTTTTCCGGCGATGGCGGCATTCATTCCCATGGGGTCGGCCCTTTCCGCTATTTCGAAACCTCTGCATCCGAAAAAAGTTCCGAATTATGGCAGCCCACAGGAAAGAATCGAGAACTTGTGCGTTCCACAAAGGCGAATTCGCCAAATTTGTCCGATGTCTAACCCGCCGTGATGCAAATCCTGGTGGGGTGATCTGGGGGCGGGGCATATCCCGCCAAAGCCGTTGCGTCAGGATTTTTTCATCATCGATCCCGAAAACCCCATTCGGGCCGAACTCTTCAGCGTCGAGCGGCTGGAACAGCATGCCCGTAGCTTGGCCGAGGCGCAGGGCATCGCGAAGCGCGCGCGAAAGCGCCGCCCTTTGCCCAAACGATTGCGCGAAAACGCAAAAATCCTTGTCGACTCTTTCCGCGAGATCGCGCGTTCCGCACAAGCGCATTGCCCGATAACCCCGGCAGGAGAATGGCTACTCGATAACTTTCACGTCGTCGAAGAGCAGATCCGCGAGATCAAGAACGGTCTGCCTGCCGATTATTACGGCCAGCTACCCAAACTCGAGGATGGCCCTCTCGCCGGCTATCCGCGCGTCTATGGCATAGCCTGGGCGTTGGTGGCGCATACCGACAGCGCCTTCGATCTCGAGAAATTGACCCGTTTCCTCGACGCCTATCAGCAGGTGACACCGCTTACCATTGGCGAGTTATGGGCTATTGCGGTCACGCTTCGTCTGACATTGATCGAAAACCTACGCCGGCTCGCGCAATCCATCGTTCGCCGCTCGCGCCAGACGGAAGAAGCCGATCACATCGCCGATCGCGTGCTTGCGGCACAAACTGACGCGACGCTCAAGCTCATCATTGAAGATCTTTCCGAACGCTCGCTTTCCGCGGCCACCATTTCCCGCCTCGAGCAGAAGTTGCGCGACCGCGACGGCGTAGCCGCCAAATTCCTCCACTGGATGGGCGAGAAGATTGCCGGCCAGGGCATGTCCGTCGAGCAAATCGTACGCGAGGAATATCAGACGCAAGGCGCTGTCAACGTCACCGTCCGTAACATCATCACGTCAATGCGGCTTCTTTCCGATATCGACTGGACGGTATTTGTCGAAAGCATCAGCCTGGTCGACCGTGTGTTATCTGCCGATAGCGATTTTGAAGCGATGGAATTCGCTACCCGCGACCAATACCGCTCAGTCATAGAAAGGTTGTCTCGGGGCTCCGAGAGGAGCGAGCTCGAGATCGCCCGTGACGTAGCCGCGCGTGCCAGCACGGCCAAAAAAACCAACCGTCCTTCACGCGAACAAGATCCCGGTTACTATCTTATTGCGCGTGGCCGCCGCGATCTCGAACGCGCACTCGGTTATCGACCCGCCCTTCGTGACGCCGTTCGACGCGCCATTTCGCGCGCCGGTCTGGGCTTTTACTTGCCCGCGCTTGCTGCGATGACCGCGCTCTTCGTCGCGCTTGCATGGTGGGCGATCTCCGGTGTCGTGTCGCACGGTGCGCTTCCGCTTGCAACTGTGGTGATTTTGGCTGTTCTGCCCGCGAGCGATCTGGCCATGGCGCTCATCAACCGCATGGTTACACAGCGCCTGGGCCCCGATTGTCTTCCGGGCATGGCACTGCGTGACGGAATCCCCGATCCCTTGCGCACATTGCTTGTGGTGCCCGCACTGTTGTCGGATGAACAAACCGTCGAACGCGATGTTCGCACGCTCGAGGTTCACTATCTATCCAACACCGATCGCAATTTGATTTTCGCCCTCCTCACCGATTGGGAAGACAGCGACACCGAAATCGCAGCTCAGGACCAATCGCTTCTGGAAGCCGCGCAGAAGGGCATTGAGGAACTCAATACACATTACGGAGAGCAACGTTTCTTTCTCCTGCACCGCCGCCGCTGCTGGAACCCGGCACAGGGTAAATGGATGGGTTGGGAAAGAAAACGAGGCAAGTTGCACGAGCTCAATCGCCTGCTACGTGGCGCTACCGACACCAGTTTTATCGTCACGTCTGAAACGCTGACTCAACTCGGCCATAGCATTCGTTACGTCATCACGCTCGATGCGGACACACGTTTGCCGCGGGGCAGCGCGATACGCCTTGTCGGCAAGATGGCGCATCCGCTCAACCGTCCGGTGATCGACCAGGATTTGTGCCGCGTGGTGGAGGGCCACGCCATATTGCAGCCGCGCGTGACACCCAGCCTGCCCCCCTCGCGTCAAAGCTCGTTGTTTCAATGGGCTTTCTCCGGTCCGAATGGACTCGATCCTTATGCTTTTGCGGTTTCCGACGTTTATCAAGATCTGTTCGAAGAGGGCTCTTACGTTGGGAAAGGCATCTATGACATTGACGCGTTCGAGCACGTCTTGCAGCAGCGTATCCCGGAAAACACGGTATTGAGCCACGACCTTCTCGAAGGAACATTCGCGCGCGCCGCATTGGCATCCGATGTCGAAGTGGTTGAGGAGTTTCCCTCCCGTTACGATGTCGAGGCCCGCCGTCAGCACCGCTGGATGCGAGGCGACTGGCAGTTGCTGCCTTGGATATTCGCGCGCGGTTACGATCTTGTTGGCGATAAGAAGCGTTCGAGTATTCCATTGCTGGCGCGTTGGAAGATGCTCGACAATTTGCGCCGTTCGCTTTCCGCGCCCGCACTTCTCCTCGCGCTCCTGTGGGGTTGGACGCTGCCGTCGCCTGCCGATGTGAACTGGACGTTGTTCATTCTTGCGGCCATTGTCGTACCCCCGCTACTGCCACTCGTTACCGCCATTGTCCCGCATCGCGTCGGCATCTCGCGGCGCACGCACATTCGCAATCTCGTACGCGATTTCACGCTTGCACTCACCCAGATACTCTTCGTGTTCACTTTTCTGGCGCGTGCCGCCTGGCTTTCGTTGGATGCCATCGTGCGCACGGTATTCCGGCTTTTCGTCAGCCGGCGCTACATGCTCGAATGGATATCGTTCGCCCGCAGCAACTACGATCGCCGTTCAAACCTCAAGGGCCTGATGCTGCAACTATCAGGCAGCGTCGCCTTTGCCGGCGGCGCAGCGGCGATTATTCTGGCGACGGAACCCTCAAATGCGCCATTTGCGTCGGCGTTTCTCGCGCTGTGGGCGCTTTCGCCCGTTATCGCGCGCTGGGCTTCGGCACCGCGCGACGTCGAAGCCCATCGTGGCGTCGCCGCCGACGAACGCAAGCAGCTACGTCTTATTGCACGTCGCACATGGCGGTTCTTCGAAACTTTCGTGACGGCGGAAGAAAATTATCTCCCGCCGGATAATTTTCAGGAAGATCCGAAGCCGGTCGTCGCCCACCGCACGTCGCCCACCAATATCGGTCTCTATATTGTAACCGTTCTTGCCGCCCGCGACTTCGGCTGGATCGGCACGGCGGAGGCTCTTGACCGAATCGAAGCCACGCTCGTCACCATGGAAAAGTTAGAACGATATCGCGGGCATTTCCTGAACTGGTATGAAACCCAAACACTGCAATCGCTCGAACCTCGTTATGTGTCCTCGGTCGATAGCGGCAATCTCGCAAGCAATCTCATAGTCTTGCGGAACGCTATGCTGGAGATCGCCGAAGCGCCGCCCTGGGACGGTGAGCGTTTTGAGGGTGTTGCGGACGCGCTCGCATTGCTGCGTCAGGCCTGCGAAGATGCCCCGCAGCCCAAGCCGCCTCAGGTCGAAACGATCCTCACCAAAGTTGAGGCGCTCGAACAATCGTTGAGACAGCATCCGGCCGACAGTTCGAACTTCGCGTATTGGCTTGAGAGCGCCGCACCGCACGTGACCGAAATCGAAAAGATTGCCGCCCGGAGCGGCGGCGAAATCGCGGCTTGGGCGAAAGCGCTTTCCACTACCGTTCAAAGCCACGCTCGCGACGCCGAGCCGATCCCTGACTTCCAAAGACGCGTTCGAGATATTGCCGAAAAAGCGCAGGTCGCGGTATCCGCCATGGATTTCCGTTTCCTGCTCGAACAGGATCGTCAGCTCCTTTCCATAGGTTTCCGCGTCGACGATCAGGCGTTGGACGGCAGCGCCTACGATCTGCTCGCCTCCGAGGCACGGCTCGCCAGCTTTCTTGCCATTGCGAAAGGCGACATCCCCACGCGCAACTGGTTCCGCCTGGGGCGCACCATGATACCGCTGCGCCACGGTTCTGTGCTGCTTTCCTGGTCCGGATCCATGTTCGAGTATCTCATGCCAACGATGTTGATGCGTGAACCGGCTGGAAGCTTGCTCGCGCAAAGCAATCGCCTTGCTGTATGGAGGCAGATCGACTACGGCCACGAACTCGGTATTCCCTGGGGCATTTCGGAATCGCAGTACAATGCACGCGACCGGGAACAGAACTACCAATATACCGGCTTCGGCGTTCCCGATCTTGGTCTTAAGCGCGGCTTAAGCGAGAATACGGTCGTGGCGCCTTATGCCACGGGCCTTGCCGCGATGGTCGCGCCCGTAGCGGCGTTGAAGAACTATGCGCGCCTCACGCGGATCGGTGCGCGCGGTGTCTACGGCTGGTACGAAGCCGTAGACTACACACCCGCCCGCATCCCCGAAGGTTCATCCTATGTGGTGGTGCGTTCCTACATGGCACATCATCAGGCCATGACCATCGTCGGTATCGCCGATGTCGTGAATGACGGCCGCATCCGGGAGCGTTTCCATGCCGAACCCATGGTGCAGGCAACCGAGCTTCTACTCCAGGAGCGTATGCCGCGCGATGTGTCGGTAGCGCGTCCACCGCCAGAGTTGAAGACAGGCGCCGTCGTCCTTTTTCAATCTGCGCCGCCCACGCAACGCCGCTATACTTCGCCCTACACCCCGAAACCTCGGACGCATCTTCTGTCCAACGGTCATTATGCGGTAATGATGACGGCCGCGGGTTCCGGATACAGTCGTTGGGGAGATTTGGCCATCACGCGCTGGCGCGAAGATGCTGTGCGCGATCAATGGGGCTCCTACATTTATCTACGTGATGCCCGCAGCGGAGCCACTTGGTCCGCCGGCTTCCAGCCTTCTGCTACCGAGCCGGATACCTATGAGGCCATATTCTCTGAAGATCGCTGCACCATTCATCGCAACGACCTCGCCTTGATGACGACGCTTGATGTCGCGGTCTCGCCCGAAGACGACGCCGAAGTACGCCGCGTGACCATCACCAATCACGGCAGCCGCACCCGCGAGATCGACGTTACTTCTTATGCGGAACTTGTTCTCGCCCGTCCTGCAGACGATCTGGCGCATCCGGCCTTCTCCAAGATGTTTATCGAGACGGAATTCGATCCCGAGCTGGGCGTTTTGCTTGCGACGCGCCGCCCGCGCAGCCCGGGAGATCCCGCCATTTGGGTGGCACATTTGAGTGTTGTCGAAGGAATGACGATCGGCGAAGTTCAATATGAGACCGACCGCGCACGTTTCCTCGGCCGCAACCGGACCGCACGCATGCCCGCAGGAGTCTTCGATGGCTGGCCTTTATCCAATACGGTAGGGGCCGTACTGGATCCGGTGTTCTCGCTGCGTCGTCGCGTCTCTATCCCGCGAGGACAAACAGTAACGGTTGCGTTCTGGACCATCGCGGGTGCTACCCGTGAAGACGTGATAGATTTGGCAGACAAACATCGCGATGCTGCAGCTTTCACCCGGGCCGCGACGCTTGCCGCCACCCAGGCACAGGCTCATCTGCAATATCTTGGCATCACACCGGACGAAGCAAACCTCTTTCAGCAGCTTGCCAATTGCGTGCTCTATCCCGAAACCATGTTGCGCACGCCGCAGGACATCCTGCGTCGGGCGGGGCCGGCTTCCACGCTCTGGCCGCTCGGCATTTCGGGTGATCACCCGATTGTCGTGTTGCGCATTGACGAACCGGAAGATATCGAAATCGCCCGCCAGCTACTGCGCGCGCATTCCTATTGGCGTTCCAAGTTGCTGACAGTCGATCTTGTGGTTCTTAACGATCGAGCTGCATCTTATGCTCAGGATCTTCAAACCGCACTCGATACGCTTGTCCGCGCACATGTCGAGCGGCTGGGTGGACAGCCCGGCACAGTCTACCTGTTGCGCAACGATCTGTTGAACACAGGCGTGCGCGAGCAGTTGCTGGCGGCAGCCCGCGTCGTACTTTCCAACCGCCGCGGCACCCTAGCACAGCAGATCGAACATGCGTTCGACGACAAGCCGCTGCAACCGCCGCGTCCGCGAAACATCACCGTGGTCGCCCGGCCGGAAGCGATGGAGCTTCCCAAACTCGAATACGCAAATGGGTTTGGCGGCTTCGCCGCAGACGGCCGCGAATATGCGGTGGTTATGGAAAACGGTCAGTTGCCGCCGGCGCCCTGGATCAACGTTATCGCCAATCCCGATTTCGGCTTCCAGGTGTCCAATAGTGGCAGCGGTTTTTCGTGGTGTTCCAACTCACAGCAGAACCAGATCACTGGTTGGTCCAACGACCCTGTCACCAACGAATCGAGCGAGATCCTGTATTTGCGCGATTTGGATACGGGCGATGTATGGAGTCCCACAGCCTATCCCATCCGCGATCCGCAGTTCCGTTATACCGCCCATCACGGCCATGGCTATTCGCGGTTCGAACATGCTTCGCGCGGGATCGGCATCGAACTGACACAGTTCGTTCCGCTAAACGATCCGGTCAAGATTTCGCGGCTGAAGCTCATCAACCGCTCGAATCGGCCACGTAAACTATCCCTCACCGCCTATGTCGAATGGACGCTGGGCCCCAATCGTCAGAAATCGCAGGCATATATCTATACCGAAATCGACAAGGATACGTCCGCCCTGTTTGCGCAGAACCCCTGGAGCGAGGACTTTCATACGCGCATCGCCTTCTTCGATCTGCAGGGCAAACAGACTTCATGGACGGCAGATCGTTGTGAATTTCTGGGCCGAAACGGGTCGCCCGAAAAGCCGTGGGCACTGATGGGGGACGCGCCACTGTCCATGCGCACCGGTGCAGGCCTCGATTCGTGCGGGGCGCTGCAAACTGAAATCCGTCTGGCGCCCGGCGCCGAAGCGGAAATCATCGTCACGCTCGGTCAGAGCGAAAGCCGTTCCGAGGCGCGCGCTCTTATCTCAAGAATCCGAAGCTCCGATTTCGACAACTTGCTCAAGGACGTGAAGGAATTTTGGGATACAACGCTCGGCTCCATCGAAGTCAAAACGCCGGACCGTGCGATGGACTTGCTGCTCAATCGCTGGCTCCTCTATCAAACGCTTTCTTGTCGAATGTGGGCGCGCGCCGGTTTCTATCAGGCAAGTGGGGCCTATGGCTTCCGCGATCAATTGCAGGATTGCATGGCGCTGTGCGTTTCGCATCCGGAAGTCGCGCGCCGTCACATTCTGCGTGCCGCCGCGCGACAGTTTCCCGAGGGCGATGTGCAGCATTGGTGGCTTCCCGAGACCGGCAAAGGTGTGCGCACCACGATCTCTGACGACCGCGCCTGGCTCGCCTATGTTGTTTCCCACTACATTGAGGTGACCGGTGATAACGCGTTGCTCGACGAGCAGATCCCCTTCCTCGACGGCCAGCTTCTCAAACCTGGCGAACACGAAGCCTTCTTTCAACCTCAACCGACAAGCGAGACCGCAACGCTCTACGAGCACTGTGCCCGTGCTCTCGATCTCTGTCTTCCGGTTGGACCGCATGGCCTGCCTCTGATGGGCACCGGTGACTGGAACGACGGCATGAATCGCGTGGGCGAAAATGGCAAGGGCGAAAGCGTGTGGCTTGGCTGGTTCGTTTACGATGTGCTGACAAAATTCATTCCCATCGCCGAAGCGCGCAACGATGGAAAGCGCGCCGCCACATGGCTGTTGCACACCACGGTTCTGAAGGAGGCGCTGGAAGACAACGGCTGGGATGGCGATTGGTATCGCCGTGCCTATTACGATGACGGAACGCCGCTCGGCTCTGTGGCCAATGCCGAGTGCCGGATCGATTCCATAGCGCAATCCTGGAGTGTGCTATCGAAAGCTGCGGATTCCGCACGAACCGCGCGTGCCATGCAGGCCGTCGACAAATATCTCGTGCGCGATGCCGACCAGATGATCCTGCTATTCACGCCGCCCTTCGTCGATACGCAACACGATCCGGGTTACATCAAAGGTTACCCCGCAGGCCTGCGTGAAAACGGCGGTCAATATACCCATGGGGTCATGTGGGTCGTTGCAGCCTTTGCCGAAATGGGCATGGGCAACAGGGCAGGCGAGTTGTTTGCCATGCTCAACCCCATCAACCATTCTCGAAGCCGCACCGCCGCACAGCGTTACCGCGTTGAACCCTATGTTGCCTGTGGCGATGTCTATTCTGTGCCGCCCCATGTGGGCCGTGGCGGGTGGACATGGTATTCCGGCTCGGCCGGTTGGATGTATCGCGTAGGTATCGAATGGATTCTGGGCCTCCGTGTTAAGGCTGGAAAGCTTGCGCTCGATCCGTGCATTCCCTCTTATTGGCCTCGTTTCGAAGCTACCCTTCGATACAAAGGCGCCACCTTCAAGATCGCGGTCGAGAATCCGCACGGCGTTTGCAAAGGCATTGCCGAACTATATCTGGACGGCATGCTCATCGAAGGCGCGACCATCGTTTTGCCGCAAGACGGCAGTATTCACACGATCCGTGCCGTGATGGGTGAGCCGCCAAAGATCGAACAAGAGCTGCAGGCGAACGCCGCACAATAATGAAAGGCGAGATGTGACAGAGAGAACCAACTCCCGCGCCGGTGAAATGCCCCTACCGTCGGATCTTGTAGATCTGTCTAAGCTGCGCGATGCGTATTATGCCAACAAACCCGATCCGAACATCCCTTCGCAACGTGTGAGCTTCGGCACCTCCGGCCATCGCGGCTCGGCCTTCGACACCGCCTTTAACGAAGACCATATTCTGGCGATCACGCAGGCCATTTGCGATCACCGCAAATCGCGCAGCATCAACGGCCCGCTATACCTCGGTCGCGATACGCATGCTCTTTCCGAACCTGCCTTCAAAAGTGCGCTGGAAGTTCTGACTGCCAACGGCGTTGTCACGATGATCGATGCGCGCGACGGCTTCACGCCCACACCCGCCATCAGCCACGCGATCCTTGTCCATAACAAGGATCGCGCTTCCGGTCTTGCGGACGGCATCGTCATTACGCCTTCCCACAATCCGCCGAGGGACGGCGGGTTTAAATACAATCCCCCGCACGGCGGTCCCGCGGAAACCGAGATCACTGGCGCCATCGAACGCGCTGCCAACGAATATCTGAAAGAAAAACTTAAGGGCGTCCGTCGCAGTAGCCGCCGCGAAGGCGTCACGCCTCATGACTACATTGCGAATTACTGTGACGATCTTGCGAATGTCATAGACATGGGCGCGATACGTGCATCGGGACTTCGCATAGGTATCGATCCGCTGGGTGGCGCCGCCGTTCACTATTGGCAACCCATCATCGAGCGTTACGGGATCAACGCGACCGTCGTAAATCCGGATGTCGATCCCACTTTCCGTTTCATGCCGCTGGATTGGGACGGCCAGATACGCATGGATTGTTCGTCGCCTTACGCGGCGAAAAAGTTGCTGGCGATTAAAGATAAGTTCGACCTCAGTTTCGGGAACGACACCGATGCCGACCGTCATGGCATCGTTTGCCGCTCCGGATTGATGCAACCCAACAACTACCTTGCTGTCTGCATCGATTATCTGAAGCGGCATCGTCAGAATTGGCCCAAAGACTGTGGCATCGGCAAGACGTTGATCTCAAGCGCGATGATCGATCGCGTCACTCGGCGCCATAATGCCAAGCTTGTGGAAGTACCTGTGGGCTTCAAATGGTTCGTGGATGGCCTGCTTGCTTCCTCACTCGGCTTTGGCGGCGAAGAAAGTGCAGGCTCTTCTTTCCTCCGTCGGGATGGCGCTGTGTGGACGACAGACAAGGACGGTCTCATTGCGGGCCTTCTTGCCGCCGAGATCACCGCCGTCACCGGCCGCGATCCGGCAGAGAATTTTCGCAAACTTACCGAAGACCTGGGTCGGACTTTTTATGCCCGGATCGACAGCCCAGCCACCGCGCAACAAAAAGCCATTCTTTCGAAGATCGATCCATCAGAGGTGAAAGCCACCGAGCTCGCCGGCGACAAGATCGAACAAATGCTGACCAAGGCTCCCGGAAATGGCCAACCTTTCGGGGGATTGAAGGCGATCACGACCAAGGGCTGGTTCGCCGCCCGCCCCTCCGGCACAGAGGAGGTATACAAGGTCTACGCGGAAAGCTTTGAAAGCGAGGTCCATCTCGCCCGTATCCAGATGGAAGCGCAGAAGATCCTTTCCCAGCATTTCGCCTCCGCAGGGCGTTAAACTGCCGCCTAACTTCGTGGCAAGGTTTCGCTGGTATTAAAACGGGGCATCCGGCTTGTCCGGAGGGGGCAACGCTTCGCCAGGACACCGCCGACATGGATCATCCGTCTCGGATCGGCCGCTACGAAATCGAACAAATGGTGGGCGAGGGCGGCACCGCCGTTGTCTATCGTGCCCACGACCCCGCAATCGGCCGTACGGTTGCTGTGAAGGTTCTCAAGACCGAACACGGCGTCGATGAAGACTATTTGTCCCGCTTCGAGCGCGAAGCCCAATCGGCTGGCGTCATATCGCATCCCAACATCGTCACCATCTACGACGTGGGCCGGGTAGGTGACCGGCCGTTTATCACCATGGAATTCCTGGACGAGAAATCGCTTGCCGACGTCATAGCGGATGGTCCGCCATTGCCGCTCAAGCGCATCCTTTCCATCGGCATGCAACTGGCAAGCGCGCTCGACCACGCGCATGCGCACGACATCGTTCATCGCGATATCAAGCCGGAGAACATCCTCGTCCTGAAAAACGGTGAGTCCGTGAAGCTCGCGGATTTCGGTATTGCGCGCCAGCAGCGACGGGACGAAACAAAACGCAACAACGGTGCAGGCATGCTTATCGGCACCCCGCGTTACATGTCGCCCGAGCAGGCTTTGGGCCGTGCCACGGATGGACGTTCCGATCTGTTTTCCTTGGGTGCGATACTCTACGAATTGCTGAGCGGGCGACGCGCCTTCGACGGCAAAAATCTCGCGCATCTCATGGTGCAGATCGCGCAGGAAGATCCGCCGGCGATTGAGGGGATTCCGAAAGGCATCAACCGCGCAGTGCTGAAGCTGCTCGCCAAACAGCCCGAAAAGCGATTTCAGACGGGCCAGCAACTGATCCAGGCGCTCGAACGCGAGCACGATACGCTGGTGGCGCAGGAAGAAGAGGCCGCACGTAATCGCTTTCTGCCCCTGCGGCTGAAACTCGCCATTGCCGCCGGGGGTGTACTCGCTGTTTTGTTTTTCGCCAGCATGAGCGTCGTCTATAAAATGGAAGCCGCCGTCGTGCGCGGCCAAAGCCTCGATTCCGGCGCGGCGCTCGCACGATTCGTCGCTGTGCATTCCGCCGTCCCGGCGCTGGCACAGAACTGGCTACCGCTCAAATTGTTTGTGCAGGATGCCCACGCGCGCGGCAGCTTCGATTATCTTGTCATCACCGATCACAACAATATCGTCCAGGCGTCGACCGATCCTGTGCTTGTGGGCAAGTCATACCGCGCGCCGCGGAATTTGGCCGTTTTGAGAAAATCATCGGACCTGACGGCTTTTGCCTTAGCCGCAAGCCCGCAGTCGATGTTTCTGTTCGATACGCCAATCCTTTTTCAGAAAACCGAAGTCGGCCGCGTTTACCTCGGCCTGGCACAGGACGGGGTCGCCGGTGTGCTCAAAGCCACGGCTTGGTTGATGGCCGCATTGGGTTTGCTGGCGGTCCTCGCCGTGGTGGGGCTCTCGCAGGTCTTCGGTCTGTTGCTGCTGCGTCCGATAAGACTGCTGCGACGCTCCCTTAAGATATTCGGCGATGGCGATTGGGATTTGCGCATTTCCGACGTGCGCCGCGACGAAATCGGCGAGATCTACTCGGCCTTCAACCGCATGGCCGAGGCGATCCAGTCACGCTTGTCCACCAAGGAAGAAACAAGCAGCCATCCCGATCTGCCGGCGATGAACATTGCGCCGGACACGCGTGTTCCCGAAACGACGATCCGCGCTGAAATCTTCCGCGGCTGAGCCGGCTCGGTGCGAGAAAGAACGCAATCCACGAATGCCGAAGCGCATTCTAATGCTGCAGCTTCTTGAGGTTTTCTCTTAATTTCAGTGCCTGCGCTCTGCTGAGCTGTACATCCTTATAATCGGGTTCCAACGCAACCACCCTGTCCCAGGCGGCAATCGCGCCGTCAAGATCCTGCTTCTGGAAGGCAACCATCCCCTCCTTGTATTTCATCACCGCGATGATGTGTGATGCCTGTTGGCGGAGGGCTATCGCCTCTGCATTGCCCGACTCAATTGCGAGCGCGATGTCGAGCGCCTCCATGGCCTTCGCCGGCTCGTCCGCATCGAGATAATATTGTCCGGCTCTCGTGGCATAATGCGCGCAAGCCTGGGGATTGCTTGTGCGTTTGACATTTGCACTTGCAGCATAAGCAATAGCAACAATGCGTGCCTGTGCGCGACTTGGGGCGAAATGATTTGCCTCGGAAAGCTCCACTGCCTCGTCATAGCGGTGATGCCGAATATCGGCTTCGATTTCCTTCCAGACTTCACCAGCCGTTGGAGTTGGCTTTGGCATCGGTATCGGCGCTGCAACTTCGGTCGTTTCCTTTGCTGCAACTGCCTTTTCGGCAGCGAGCGCATGGGCCGTGTTCGGAATCCTGATTGACTGCCCGGCGTAAACTTTGGCCGGGACGGCAATGGCGTTGTACCGGGCCAGCGCATAAAAGCTCATCGCATCGCCCAGATACGTCTTGGCGAGCGACGACAGGCTTTCGTCTTTGGCCAAAGTCACACGGAAATTCTCTGGCGGGAACAATTTATCCAGCGGCGTTTCGATCTGGGCCACAAGATCCCGCGCCGGTTTGCTATCTGGGAAATCCTTCAGAAGGGCGTGCAGCTCGGCATCTGCTTGTTGTGCCTGGCCGTCCTGCAACAGTTGCAGCGCAGCCTGGAATCGCTCAGTTGGTGATTTCGTAATGGGCGCGGGAGTCGAAGCAGCAGGCGGGGCGCTTTGCGGTTTTGTCGTCGAGCATGCTGCAACGATGAGAGCCAGTGGCAGCAGGATCGACAATCGCCTCGGTCCGATCATCCCGTGACTCTCCGCGTTTCGATCTCTGGGTTGTCGATGGCGACAGGCAATGGTTCGGAATGCTGTATCTTCAGGCTCTCCCCGCCAATCGAAAGCGTGGTGCCGGCAGACAACGGCACCGGTTCGCGTACAGCAACGCTATCGATCTGCATCTCACACTGCGACGACGGCACGATCCAGAAGCCGCTTTGGTAACGCAGCGCTGCAAGAATGCCTTTGCGGGCAGAGGCAATCTGCACGGCGCAATCCTCCGACGCGCTGACCCCCACCTGCTCCCGGAAGACGACCCATTTGCGCGCCATGTCTTGATGCATCGACGGCCAGGGAGCCGGTTCGCCCTTCGCCTGCTGGGCCAGGCCGCTGAAAGTGATCGCAACTGCGCCGGTATCTTTCGCGGGACGATGAAGATGCACGGTTGCGAGCGCAGCTTTGCCGTTCAAAGCGCCGATGTCGATACGAGTTTCGCCGGTTTGCAGCGCAACCGGTTTGCCTGGTTTCAGCGCCTGTCCCTGGATCGAGCTTCCGTTGGTGCTGCCCAAATCTTCGATGAACCAGTTTGGCCCTTCCGAGAACAGCGAAAGATTGCGGTCGCCGCGGGAAAGCCAGCGGCAGTTTACCGCCACGTCGACGTTCTTTTCGGCCGAGGGGCGCCCGATCAAAACAGCGCGCCGAGGCAACAAATGCATACGCCCCTTCGCGGATACCAGATCGATTACTTCCGCTGTCAGCAATTCGCGTTCCAGCAATCTGCGCAATTCGACAATCTTCGGTTTCAGCCCATTTTGCTGCGCGAGGCCCTCCGACCCGCAGAGCGCTGTGTGACAGGCGGCAAGTGCTTCGAGCGAACGGCCGGTCATCACAAGGGATGGTATGCGGCGCATCGCGATGGCTGCATCGTCCTGGCCGCCATCCGGATGGCCCAACGTGCTCGACAGCACGACAGTGGTGTCGATCGGAATCTTGCCCGTCATTGCGTCGAGCAGCGATTGCACGACGGCGAGTTTGGCGGCGGCGGTCATCGGCCGCCGCACGCAGAGAAGCGCGCCATCCCCTGGTTGCACAACATCCAATCCCGCCCGCCGAGACTTCCAATATTCATAGTTTTGCAGCCAACTGTTGATCGCGGCTTAATTTGCGCAGAATTGTATGGTCTTCGATGTGCCGGAAAGTTCCATAATTCGCAGCAAAAACATCGTTAAAAGGTAGTTTGTGTTGCTGTTGCATCTGCAAGCCATTCGTTAATCGTTCAACTTCAAGATGCGCCCATCAGGAGATGGTGGGTATGTTTGCCGGAGGCTTGGGCTGGTTGACGGCGTGGTTGTCGCCGCGCGACACACTCGAAGCGCGCGTGCGCATCGAGCAGCTTCGCGCCATCGCGAGCAACAATCTTCAGTCGACGCTTCCAAATGCCGCGATTGCGCTTGTTGTGGCGTGTGTCGATCTGCAATGGGTATCGCTCCAGCATGTTTCCATGTGGCTCGCGACGGTTTTCGCCTCGCTAGCTTGGTGGCATTGGGGAAGCCATAGGGCACTTTCACGGGAACGCGCCCCGGAAGAAGCCGGCCGGTTCACGCTGCAAATGATCGTGTGGACTGTACCGTTCATGGTCCTCTGGTCCACGATGATCCTGTACGTGTGGATTCCTGGAAACGTGCTTAACAATGGCTTTCTGGTGACGTTTCTTTTCGCCAGCATGGCAGGAAGCGTGCCGCAATCGGGATTGTGCCGCTACATCTCCTTGCCGGGCATGGCGATCGATATCCCGCTTCTCGCCACTCACGCGCTCACCGGTTCCCCGGTAATGGATTGGCTCGGCCCGGTGTTACAGGTTCTGGCGGGCCTTTTGATTTGCAACCTCTCTTTCACTTTCGAACGCGCCTACAAGGCCGTCACCATGCAGCGCTTCGAAAAGGAAAACCTGGCGCAGGAATTGTCGCGCACCGCCGAAGAGCTCTCGCAAGCCCGCGATTTTGCCCAGCATGCAAGCCAGGCGAAAAGCGAATTCCTCGCCAATATGAGCCACGAGCTGCGCACGCCGCTCAACGCCATCATCGGGTTTTCCGATATGGTCAAGAACGAGATGCTGGGTCCGGTGAGTCCGCCCAAATATGCGGACTATGTGGGTGACATACACAAGAGCGGATTGCACTTGCTCAACCTCATCAATAACCTGCTCGATCTCGCCAAGATTGAAGCGGGCAAGCAGGATCTCCACGATGTCGAGATCTCGCTCGATCAGGTTGCCGCCAATGCGTTGCGTTTTGTCGAGAACCAGGCGCGCAAAGGCGGCGTCTCTCTGCACACCGAAATCGACACCACAATGGGTCTCTTTGCCGACGAACGCGCCATTACCCAGGTCCTCACCAATCTATTGTCGAACGCCATCAAGTTCACCCTGCCCGGCGGCACCGCAAGTGTCTTCGCCCATCAAGTCGATGGCGGCAGGTTGGCGCTCGGCGTCAAGGACACGGGCATCGGCATGGATCCCGATGAAGTTCGCCGCGCGCTCGAACCTTTCGTTCAGATCGCGCATGTGACCACCGTAGAGGGTTGGGGGTCGGGATTGGGCGTGCCTCTGGTCAAGGCGCTTGTCGAAATACACGGCGGCACTTTTCACATCGAAAGCCATCGCGGCATCGGCACCTGCGCCTGGGGCGAATTCCCTGCCACGCGCACAATCGCGCAACCGCAGGTGAGCCTCGCAAGCTAAGCCTTGTAAACCGGCGCTTAAACTATCCCCGTCAGCGCACTGTATCCGTTCCAGATAATTTCGATCCCGATGCACAGCATGATGAATGCGGAGAGCCGAACCACCACATTGGTACCGGTCTTGCCGAGGAGCCGCACGGTTTTCTCGGCGAAGCGATAACAAAAATAGATTGTTAGCGTCATCGCGACAATGCCAATGAGGGCGGCGCTACCCAGAGTCACAAGTTGCGAGACGCCCACGCCGGGAGGGCGCTGGCTGCCCAGCGTGATAGCGACAGAGATGGAGCCGGGGCCCACGGTCATCGGCATGGTGAGCGGATAGAAAGCGTCGATCTTGTTTGCCGATTCCGCGCCTTCGCCATCGAGCCGATCGCTCGAATTGAGAAGCTTCCACCCGAACGACGTCACCACCAGCCCGCCCGCGATGCGCACCACCGGCAAACTGATTCCGAAGAACTCCAGCACATGCGAGCCTATGAGAAGCGATCCCAGGAGCAGGAAGAAACTATTGATTGCCACCCGCCGGGCAAGCGCATTGCGTTGCGGATCGGTACAGAACTGCGTCATGCCGAGGAAAAGCGGCGCAGAACCGACCGGATTCACGATCGGGAACAGGCCCGCATAAATGATCAGGAACGTACTGGTGAAGAGATTGGTCTGCCACATCCGGGCCGGTTGCCCCGCAACTGCTTCGCGACCCATGTTAGCAGAAAGAATGCGTCCGACTATTCAGCCAGATGGCCCGCGCCCACCGGGTGCCAGGTCAGCCTTTCGACGCCGGGCAGCGTGCGCAGTTCGTCAAGCATTTTGGGTACGGAGGTTTGCGCGTGTGCGCTCTCCCATTGCAAGTGCAGACGCAGGCTGCGTTCGTCCTTGCGATAGTCCACGGAAAGATTGGCGATCTTGAACCCGTCGTGTCTAACCAGCGTCCGCACATCATCGACGCTCGGTCCGGCTTCGGACATTGTAAGAACCAGCACCGCGCGATGCTCGCGATAGAGCAGAGGTTCGATGCGCTTGAAGGCGAAGAGAACAACGAAAGCAAGGGCGACGAGGCCAAGGCCGAGCGCGATATAGCCCGCCCCGATGATGAGTCCGATCACCGTGATGAGCCATAGGGTGGCCGCGGTGGTCACACCGGTAACCAGCCGGTCGCGCCGCACGATCGCGCCCGCACCTATGAAGCCCACACCGGAGAGAATGCCGAGGGGAAAACGCAGCGCATCCATCATTGTGAAAGAGTGCGAAGTCTTGCCCACGATGCCGAGCATCAGATTGGCTTCGATCATTGCGCCGGCCGCCGCCAGACACATCAGAATATTGGTGCGTAGCCCGGCCGCGCGTCCGCGAGCGCCGCGGTCATAGCCAATCACCGCGCCGGCGACGAGCGCCGCAGCCAGACGAACGATGATATCCGTGGCGGTTACCTGAACGTCCAAGCCAAAGCCTCCCGTCCCGTAACGCGCAGTTCCGTTACCTCGATCCCCAACTGGCACAATTCCAGATTGCTCCGCTTGTCGGCGATGCAACTCTGGAAAGAGAGTTGGCGCAATCTCTATGCGTAGAAAATCAACCTGCAACCGATGGTTCAAAAGAAAATCTCGGGTTTCGAGCACTTTTGAATACGTTGTCGCTCATCGCTCACGAAAATTTGATATAAATGCAGCGGGTTGGGGCAGTTCTTGAACAGCGCGAAAACTCTTTCGGTGGTGGCGCCTGCGTTTTTGGCGGCGGTACTGCTTTGGCCGCTGTGGAGCGTTGTTCTGCCTGCGATGTCGGATTACCCCGCGCACGTATCGGCGCTCTATGTGCAAATGCATGGCGCGCAGGATGCCGCGCTCTCTCAATTCTATCAGACCGAATGGGACTTCGTGCCCGATCTCGCTTCCGAAATCCTCGTTCCCCTCATCGCTACGGTCGTTCCTTTTCTCACCTCAGTGAAACTGTTTCTGAGCCTCGCACTCGTCATGTGGATCGCGGCACCCGTCGCGATACATCACGCGCTTTACAAACGCTTCGGTGTCGTGTCGCTGGCGGGTGCATTGTTCGCCTACAACGCACCCTTCATGTGGGGGTTCATCAATTTCTATTTCGCTTGCGGTCTGGCGCTTCTTGTGTTCGCGCTCTGGATCGCGACGGAAGAACGCGCCGGCGTGTTGCGCACCGCCCTTTTTACGCTGGCGGCCCTGGTTGTGTTTTTTGCTCACGCGTTAGGGCTTTTGTTGCTTGCGTTGCTGTTGCTGTTTTTCGAGATGGTGCCGGTGGATGACGATCGGCGCGGCTCGCTGGTTCGGCGCATGGGAACCGTCGCACTTGTGCTGTTGCCTTCGCTTGTCTTCTTCCTGTTCCTACGCCCGCCCGCCGAAGACGCCCATCAATTCAGCATCCATCTTATCGGCACGATTCCGGCGCGGCTTGCCTCCGCCATGCAGGATCGTTTCGATACCGCGGCTTATCTGCCGCTTGCGGTCCTTACCGTCGCGACGGCTGTGGGCTTCTATTTCAAGCGCATCACCATCCATCCCCGTATGATCGCACTTCTGGCGGCCATGCTTGTGTTCTGCCTCTTCGCGCCGCGGGTGGCCGGTGGAGGCTGGGGCACGCACATCCGGTTTCCCGCCGTGCTATGCCTTTTGTTCTTTGCCTCGCTGGACCTGAAACGTCCGTCGCGGCAAGCGATATTGGCGGCGCTGATATTAGGTCTCGCCTTATTCAACGCTGCAACGCTTTATCAGAACTGGCGCGGCCAGGATCGTCAGATCGCCGAATTCCGCCAAGCCATGCAGTCCGTGCCGCCGGGCACCGCGCTTTTCACTGCGCTGGACAGCAAGGCGCTCGGCCGCGCCGAGACGCGTCCCTATCGCCACATGGCGGAATACGCGATCATGGATCGCGGAGCATTCGTGCCCTTGATGTTTACCACCCGTGGCCAACATGTGGTCCACACGCGGGCAGAGTATGAATCCATCGCTTCGCTATCTTCCGTACAAGGACACGAGGCGACACTTGCAGATCTCGTCGATTTCGCCCATGGCGATTTCCGTAACGACGAGAACTTGCGCTATCTCGACCGCTGGCAATGCCATTTCGATGCAGTGATCGTCGTGCATCTGGGAAATCCCCAAAGCCCTGTGCCGCCGCTTCTCCGTCTGCGCCGCGCTCACAGCTTCTTTTCGCTGTACGACGTGGTGCGCCCCCCGTCGTGCGAGGCGGGGTCTATAAAGCAGGCGCAGCGCGCGTAAGCATCAGTCCATATTCGTCCACATGCCCGACCATATAGTTGCGCTTGAGTGCCGCGCGCACGGCAGGCAGGTGATAAAGCCGCGATTCAGCATCCAGTTCGACGGTCGAGAAATATCGCCGGTCCAGCAGATGTATAAGCTCGCTCTCATCGCGCGTCCCCGCATCTACCGCTTCCACGAAGTTGAACACATCCACTTCCGCGCGTTTTCCCGCCCAATAGCAGAGTGAAAGTTTCTCGCACAAAGCGGGCCCAGGCTGTTCTCGCAAGTAGGAAATATCGAACTGCGTAGCGGCCGCTTCCATACCGATCGGATTGTGGACGTTCTTCTCAAATCTCTGTGCTCCAGCAACGCCGGCCGGGACAAGACACGCCGCCGCAAAGACAAGCGCCCAGCGCGGCGGCAAACGGCGAACCAGAATCGCTGCGCTCAACGCCCCCCCGATGGCCGCATCGAACAGTGCATTGCGGCCCACGCCCGCGCCGCCATCGAATGCAAGTCCGATTGCGAAGGCCAGAACCGTATAAAGGCCGCAAAGCAGTGCGTAGCGCTCCTTCGATTTGAGAAGATAGATGCCCGCGCCCAACGGCGCGAAACTGACGAGCAGGAAATCGGCAAGCGATTGCGAAACCCATTCGATCCGATAGCTGCGGGGCGAAAACAGAATCGCGAACAGATCGACGCCCAGTGCGATGCGGCAAATCAGATATCCCAGGGCCGCGAACAACAACCCGAACGCAGCAAACTTTATTGCAGAGGTTCGATCGAAGACCAAAAGCCAGATCAGCAACACCAGCGGTTGGATGATCAGCATGTGCTTCACAAAGACCGCGAGCGTCAGAAGCAGCGCCCCCAATGCAATGCGGTGTGTGTTGCGCGGCTCGCCAAGGACCGCAAGAAATCCGAGGCACCCGAATGCATGGCCCAACATCTGCGGATCGTTGATGCCGATATAGGTGCTGGCCGCCAGCAGCTTCGCCAAAAAGAGCAGGGCGGCAAACAGCGCGATCACCGCACCGGCACCCATACGTCTGGCGATGGCAAAAACGGCCCACCCCGCCACCAGAGTCGAAACCAGCGAAACGATCCGCCCCGCGACGATCATATCGCCGACGAATCGCCCGACCCCTCCAACGATGAAAAAGGACAGCGGCGGATAGTTGTTGACCATCAAGCTCGGCGGGCGCGGATAAAGCGCCCCGCCCGTCACCGCCGCAAGCGCATGATAGGCAT
The DNA here is from genome assembly GCA_035545475.1 of Rhizomicrobium sp. Lineage (GTDB taxonomy): Bacteria > Pseudomonadota > Alphaproteobacteria > Micropepsales > Micropepsaceae > Rhizomicrobium. Next base: position 7,287 of record DASZYI010000171.1, on the reverse strand, counting down.
TCCAGCCTTCGTTATAGCCGCGATAGACCTGCAAGCCGGCGATGGAGGCAATCCACAGCAGAGCCAGCGCCACGACGAGAGCCGTGAAACGGACGAGCACGTCAAACCATCGCTCGGAAAACCAGGCCAAGGCTCACCCGCGGAAGTGGAATCGTGGGATATATTGCAGCCAGCCCGTCCAAACGAAACCCGCTTCCCCGTGATCCCTTCTCTCACCATCGTTACGGCCGCCGACGAGACCTATTGGCGATGTCTGTGGCAGTTCTTCCTGAGCGCCCGACGCCGCGGCGTTGCGAAAGAAGCACGTCTGGTCGCCTACGATCTGGGCCTGGAAGGCAGCACGCTCGCCCGCTTCAAGCGTGCTTTCCCCTGGGCCGAATTCCGCCGCTTCGACTTCACGCACTATCCTCGGCATGTGGCGGTCGCTACCCGCAGCTATGCATGGAAGCCGCTCATCGTGGCGCTGGCGGCCACGGAATTCGGGGGCGATATCCTATGGCTCGACAGCGCCAATCTGTTCCGCACCGGCGATCTGTCGGACGTCCGCACGGCGCTCGCCCAAGGCGGAACCTATGTCTTGAAGGGCGCCTCGGCTTTGGAATTGCGCTGCGACGCAGCCGTTCTCGATGACCTCGGCGTGCCCGAGGAAGACCGCAAGCGGCCCGAACGGCCATCCGGCATCGTCGGTTTCGATACGAAGCGGGCGGCCGTGCGCAATCTGATCGCCGAATGGGCGTCCTTGGCCCTTCAACCCGAACGCATCCTCAGCCGCACCAAGGGGCATAACCCCGATCAGGCGCTCCTCTCGATCCTGCTCTTCAAATATCAGCGGCAGGGCGAAATTGGCCTTTCGGAAGACGAGATCGACATCTCCTCGCCCGCCCCGGTCCGGTGGGTCTCGACCCGCAACAAGGTGAGCAATGGGGTGCCGGTTTGGGCCGATCCATTGGTCCGGCTCCATTATTTTTTCGACAAGACGCTGGATCAGGCCTGGCTCCGCTTCCAGCGGCGGCGGCGGATGGGGCATAAGGCCGGGTGACGGCCCGGAAAGGTTCCCTCAAACAGATCCATGAGAAGAAGCCCGCTCGCCCTGACCTTTGCCGCTGCCCTGCTGGTTGCCCCCGCTCGGGCCGCAAGCCCCGACAACACCGGCGCTGTGGGCCAGATCACGCCCGCGGGCGGAATCATCGATCTCAATGCCTCCGGCGGGGCCATCATCACCTCCATCCGGGCAGAGGTGGGCGATCAGGTGAAGGCCGGCCAGCTTCTGGCAACGGTGCGCGACGATACGGCCGACCATCAGGAAGCTGCTCGCCAACTCGACCGCGCCAAGCGTTCTGCAGCCGAACAGGTGGCCGGGCAGGAGGCTTCGGTCAAACAGGCGGAACAGCAACTCGCCCAGGCCCAGCGCGAATATCAAAGCTACAAGGCGCTCGGCCCCAAATCGACCTCGGCGCGCGACATGGGCCGCGCGAAAGACGCGGTCACCAACGCGCAGCTTGCGCTGAAGATCGAGAAATCGAAACTCGCGGTGACCCGTGCTTCAGCCGCCAACAGCGTGGCCGATGCCACGCGGCAGTTGAAGCTCGCCAGCAATGCCGAAGAGATTCGCGCCCCGGTCGACGGCACGGTGCTCTATGTCGACAAACGCGTGGGCGCGCATCCGAACGGACCCGTCGTCCGCATGGGCGACCTGCGCACCATGTATGTCGTCTGTCAGGTCTATGAAGGCGATCTGTTGAAACTCCGGCGCGGTATGCGCGCAACGATCAAGAGCGCAACCCTGCCGCATTCGCTCGGCGGCACCGTCGAAAGCGTTGGGCGCATCGTGGACTCCCGTTCCAAACTCGGCGATGTGCGCATCCGTCTCGACCGCCCAGATCCGGCCAACCGCTTGGTGGGCATGGAGGTCGAAGTCGTGATCGCGCACTAGACCAATGAGCCGCGGCGAAGCGATCGAAACAGCGAAGCGGGCGCTTTCGCTCGCCGCTTCCAATCTGCTGCAGCATCGCACGCGTCTGTATGTGGCGCTCTCCGGCATCGGTGTCGCGATCCTGTTGCTGCTGCTGCAGATCGCTTTCCTGCATGGCGTGCGCGTGGAAGCCACACGCCTCTATGACGATTTTGATTTCGATCTCGCAGTGGTGCCGGTCACCTATCAGTTCCTCTATTCGGGCGGATCGTTCGACCGCGTGCGGCTGACACAGGCCCAGGCCGACAAGGACGTGACCGACGCCTTCGGCCTCAACATCGGCGTCAGCCGCTGGGTCGACGAAGACTCCGAACAGCGCTCGTCCATCCTGCTCATCGGTATTGACGAGCCGAACGGCTTCGTCGCCGACAGTGCCATCCGCGATGGATATGCCGCACTTGCGGGCAGCCGTTCGGTATTGGTGGATGCGTGGTCGAGTTCGGGCTACGGGCCGCTCACGCTTGGCCGCGAAGCGCGCATTTCCGATCAGCCGGTGGAGATCGCGGGATTCTTCAAACTGGGATTGTTCTTTTATGCGGAAGGTAGCGCCATTCTGCGCAATCCCGATTTCGCGCGATTGACCGGCCATGATGCGATGCAAGTGAGCGTGGGCCTGCTCAAACTCGCGCCCCGCGCAAATGCCGGCGACGTGGCGGCACGTCTTGCGCAAACTATGCCGAAGGACGTGCGCGTGTTGACGCGAACCCAACTGATCGCGCAGGAACGCTCCTTCTTTACCTCCACCAAACCCATCGGCGTACTGCTGCGCGTCAGTATGATCATCGCTTTCCTGGTCGGCGCGACCATCCTGTTTCAGGTTCTCTCGGCCGAGATCATGCAGCGCGCGAAGGAATTCGCGGTGCTGAAGGCGATGGGATTTGCGCCTGAATTCGTCTTCGGCGTCGGCCTGTCGGAGATTGTCTTGTTGGCGCTGGGCGCCTTCGCGCCGGCTCTCGTTGCCGCAACTCTCATATTGGACATCATCGAACTGGCGACCAAACTCCCCACGGGTCTGACCTTCGGCATCGCCGTCGAAACGCTTCTGATCGTGCTCGCGATGGGAGCGGTCTCGGGCCTCAGCGTGCTCGGCCGCATCGCGCGCGCCGATCCTGCGGAGTTGTTCAAATGACTCCCTTCAAATTGACGCCGACCGGACATGGTTTGGGATTTCGCTTTCTCGCGCATAATCCGTTGCGGTTTGCCGCGGCAATAGCCGGGGTGGCGGTCGCGGTCGTTATCATGTTCGTCGAACTGGGCTTGCTGCTTGGCGTGCTCAATTCGCAAGCGATAGTGGCCAGCCGCATCGACGCCGATCTGGTGGTGATGGATCGCGCCCGCATCGACCTGCACAAATGGAACAGCGTGCGCGACATCCGCCTCCACCAGATCGCGGCGCAGCCCGATGTGGCCGATGTGGTGCCGATCTATCAGGGCACGATGGGATTTCGAAATCCGCCGGACACCGCCGTCCGGCGCATCATTGTGTTCGCGTTCCCCGCCGATGACGTTCCGTTCGACATCGGCGATCCGGAGAAGATCTCTCGGTTGCTGCGTGTGCCCGGCTCCGTGCTGTTCGATCGCCTATCGCGTCCGATCTATGGCGATGTGAAACGCGGCCAGGATGTCGAACTCGACGGCACGCTCTTCCGCATGGCGGGCTTCGTGTCGCTGGGCGCGGACGTGGTCAATGACGGCGCGGTCGTGATGAGCGAAGGCGACTGGCTCACCCGCCACCCCAACGATCAGCCCATCATGGGTGCGATCCGGTTGAAACCGGGCGTTGGCACGTCTGCGGCGCGCAAGCGCATCGTCGCGGCCTTGCCCAAGGACGTCATCGTAATGACGCCAGGTGCTGTCCGTTCGCGTGAATTTCTATTCACCTTGCGGGCCGCGCCCATCGGCATTCTTTTCGGTATCGGCATGCTGGCGGGCTTCGTGATCGGGGCCATCACCTGCTATCAGATACTGTTCAACGAGATCGTCGACCGCTTTCGCCAATATGCTACGCTCCGGGCGATGGGCTTTTCCGACAGGTTTTTCAGGGGGATCATTCTGGAACAGGCGGCGATCCTTTCGCTGGGCGGTTTTCTCGCGGGCGCACTCCTGACGTGGATCGCCTATCTCTATCTCGCCTATGCCACCTCGCTCGCGGTGGGATTCGATACGTTCTCGCTTCTCTTCGTGCTGCTGCTCACCGTCGGCATGACGGTGATGGCGGGATTGTATGCGCTGAAGCCGGTGGCCCATGCCGACCCCGCCTCCCTTTATTGAGCCCGCCATGAACGTGCGTGTCGAACCAAAAGAAACGGTGTCGCGGGAGGCGGTTTCGATCCGCGGCGTCAGCTACACCTTTGCGGGTTCGCATCGCGCGATCCTCAAAGGCGTCGATCTTACATTGGCAAAAGGCGAGTTTGTGATCCTCACCGGCCCGTCCGGCGCGGGCAAGACGACCCTGCTGACGCTCGTCGGCGCGTTGCGGACGATGCAGCAGGGCGAAATCTCCGTGCTGGGCGAGAAACTTTCCGGGATGGCTGCGGAGGGCCAGTTGCAGATACGCCGCAGGATCGGCTTCATCTTTCAGGATCACAATCTGTTCGATGCGTTGACCGCTTTCGAAACGCTGCGGCTTGCAACCGCGCTTGATGCGAAGAAGCCGCCGCGCGAGGAAGCGTTGAAGAAAGCCGAAACATTGCTCGGCGAACTGGGTTTGCGCGAACATCTGCACGCCAAGCCGGGCAAGCTCTCGACCGGCCAGAAACAACGCGTGGCCATCGCGCGCGCGCTCATCAACGAGCCGCCGCTCATCCTTGCCGACGAGCCGACGGCTTCTCTCGACAAGGTGTCTTCCGATGCCGTGATTGCGCTCATCAAGCGCCGCGTCCTGGGCGGGGCCACGGCTCTGATGGTGACGCACGATGCGCGCATCTTCGCCGCTGCCGACCGTGTCGTTCATATGGTCGACGGCAAGATCGACCGCGTGGAATAGGGCAAACCATTGGCCGGGCGATATGCGATACTTTTTCTAACCGCCGTTCCGTTCGTGTTCGCGGCAACGCTCGCTCACGCCGACGACCTAAAACTCGAGGATGTGGTCTCGGCCGCCATGACGCAAAGCACGGCGGTGAAGAGAGCCGATGCGAAGACGAAACAGGCCGAAGGACAACTGCAGCAGGCCGAAGGCGCTTTCGACTGGACGGTGTCGGGCAAAACGGGCTGGCAGCGCCTCTATCTGCCGAAAGTTCGCAACGGCCTCTTCACCAACGAAACGGAAGTCACGAGTGCGATTTCCGTCGACGCGGGTGTTTCGAAAAAATTCGAAAACGGCATCACGATCCAGCCCGGCTTCACCTTCTACGCCAACACCGCCGCCAGCGACGCGCAGACCTTCGGCCTCACCAAACCGCGTCCGCATTTCAACGTGAACGTGCCCTTGTGGCAGAACTCGGGCAGCGATAGCCCGCTCGCCGCGAAAGCACATGCCGCGGCCAAGGCGTTGCAGGGATCGCGTTTCGAAAACGACTACGCTCGCGGTCTTGCCGTGCATGACGCTGTGCAGGTTTATTGGCGCTGCCTGGCGCTTCGCGAACAAACGCGCATTGCGAAACAGGCAGAGGACGAAAGCCTCGATTACGATGCGTTGCTCAAGCGCCAGACGGAACAGGGCCAGCTCGAACCTGCCGAGCTCGACCGTGCCACTGCCGACCAGGCGGTGAAGCATGTCGAGGTCACCAAGAGCCAAGTCGCCGAACAATCCTGCGGGCGGCAATTGCGTCAGGTGATGGGTTCGCCCGTCGGCACTACAACGCCGCCATCGGTCACTGGCGCGTTCCCGGACATGAACGCGATGTCAGAGGACGTCACGCATTTGAACGAAGCCGCGATGACCGATCTCGCTTTGCGCAATCGCCTCGACCTTCAGGCGCTGGCCCAATATGCGGGTGCTGCCACCGATCAGGTGAAGGGTGCCCACAGCGCCGAAGGCCCGCAAGTCGATCTCTCGCTCGATACCGACGGCGTGTTTGTGAATCTTTCGAAAAGCATCGAGGGCAATCTGGAGGACGGCACGGTCGCCGCCGCCCAGGCACAGGAGACCATCGCCCGCCTCAACCTCAAAGATGCCGAGGAACAGGTTCGCCGGGACGTTGCCGATCAGGTGCAGGCCATGAAGGCCGCCCTGACCGACTGGAAGAACCTCAGCCATTCCGCGGATCTGATGGAAGGGGTGGTGGCGAGCGCCCGCAAACGCGCGGCAGCCGGTTTCCTGCCCCGCTCAGCTCAGAGCGATGCCGAAGCCGATCTGGCCCAGACCCGCCAGGCTGTGGTGGACGCCCAACTCAGATTTTGTGCCGCGTTGACCGCCCTCAGGTTGTCGACGGGCACCATTGCCGCACAGCCCGGCGCTCCCGCGGGCGCGCTGGCCCAGCTTTTCCGCACCTTGCCGCAACCGGGTCCGGCGCCGGTGGGCGCGGCACCGGACCACCCCGCAGGGGATTGACGGGTCACCCCGAATTGATGCGAATGCCGCCTGTTACGGGATCGATGTGTATGGATAAGACGGCCCTCGACGAAAACGTGCCGCCCCCGGCCGGAACCGACCGTATCGAGGACGGCAGCTTCATCGACAACTTCGCCGGCTATCGCCAATTGAAGCGCCGCATGGCCGATATGGCCAAGCACAACGTCACCATCCCCTTCTTCGAACCGCGCGGCAGCCTCAACGACAGCCGCATCCGTTGGCGCGGCCGCGAAGTCATCAATTATTCCGGCTACAATTATCTGGGCCTTTCCGGAGATCCGCGCGTCTCGCAGGCAGCGAAAGACGCGATCGACAAATACGGCACCTCGGCTTCCGCCAGCCGCATCGTCTCGGGCCAGATCGAATTGCACGGCGAATTGGAAAAACGCCTCGCAGCTTTTCTCGGCACCGAAGACGCCATCGTCTTTGTCTCGGGCTATCTCACCAACGTCACGGTCATCAGCCATCTGCTGACCAAGCCCGACGCGGTGATCTTCGATTCCGGCGCACACAATTCCATCCTCACCGGCGCGCAGCTCTCCGGCGCCAAGCAGATGAGCTTCCCCGTCGGCGAATGGGACAAGCTCGACGCGCTGATGGAGCAGAAGCGCCGCGATTTCCGTCGCGGCCTCGTCGTGGTGGAAGGCGTCTATTCGATGGACGGCCACATTCTCGACGCACGCCGCGCCGTCGAAGCCAAGCGCAAACACGATCTGCTGCTGATGATCGACGAAGCCCATTCGCTCGGCACCATCGGCGCCACAGGTCGCGGCGTTTGCGAAGCGGCAGGCGTTTCGCC
>DASZYI010000170.1:0-4419 GCA_035545475.1 Rhizomicrobium sp. | reverse complement strand
ACTCCCCAGGCGGGACGCTTAAGGCGTTAGCTGCGCCACTGAATAGCAAGCTATCCAACGGCTAGCGTCCATAGTTTACGGCGTGGACTACCAGGGTATCTAATCCTGTTTGATCCCCACGCTGTCGTGCATGAGCGTCAGAAACGGGCCAGTGAGCCGCCTTCGCCACCGGTGTTCTTCCCAATATCTACGAATTTCACCTCTACACTGGGAATTCCACTCACCTCTCCCGCACTCGAGTCTCACAGTTTCAAAGGCAATTCCGGAGTTGAGCTCCGGGCTTTCACCCCTGACTTGAGAAACCGCCTGCGCACGCTTTACGCCCAGTAATTCCGAACAACGCTAGCCCCCTTCGTATTACCGCGGCTGCTGGCACGAAGTTAGCCGGGGCTTATTCTCCAGGTACGGTCATTATCATCCCTGGCAAAAGAGCTTTACAACCCTAAGGCCTTCATCACTCACGCGGCATGGCTGGATCAGGCTTTCGCCCATTGTCCAAGATTCCCAACTGCTGCCTCCCGTAGGAGTCTGGGCCGTGTCTCAGTCCCAGTGTGGCTGATCGTTCTCTCAAACCAGCTATGGATCGTCGCCTTGGTGAGCCATTACCTCACCAACAAGCTAATCCAACGCGGGCTGATCTTTCGGCGATAAATCTTTCCCCGTTAGGGCGCATACGGTATTAGCTCAAGTTTCCCTGAGTTGTTCCGTACCGAAAGGTACATTCCCACGTGTTATTCACCCGTCCGCCGCTCCCATTGCTGGGCGCTCGACTTGCATGTTTTAGGCCTGCCGCCAGCGTTCGTTCTGAGCCAGGATCAAACTCTCATGTTTTGATCCTGAACCATCTCAAACACTTCACGTTCGTTGTTCGCAAATACCTACATGACGAGGTTTTGGTATTTCGGTCCCGTCACAGGTCCGAAACACCGAAACATACATGTTTGTGTTTGCAGAAGAACGCGAGCTTAGAAATGGCTCGATTCATTTGCGCATAGCTTTCGCCATACGCGAAGCGACCGAGCCGCCGCCCACGTTCCCCTTCCTCGAATCACAATGTCAAAGAGCTGCTTTTCGGCGCGAATTTTCATTCTGGCAGAGAAGCAACACCGCCCGCAAGGCAAGCCCGGCGGGCGGCGTGGGCGCGGTGTATAGGGGGGCTAACCGGCTGTGTCAAACGCTAAAAACAAAATTCTTTGAGCGTCTGTGGATGACTGAAAACGGCCCGTTTTCGCCGCATTTTCAGCACCGGGATCAAGACCCGAAACCTCTAAGGAATGTGGTGCGGGAACCCGCAGATACAAGGGATTCCGGGCCGGAGCGCAGTTTGCGCAATTTTATTGCCGAACGACAGCCAGGGACCGATCTTTTCTCTAGGGAATCAATAGGTTATGGCACCTTTTGCCGCATCGGGGCGGCTAGGGCGCCGGGGGGAGAAGGCCAATGACGGTTTCATCCGTGCGAGCGGCATTGGGCGCACAAGAGCCCGCGCAGTTTGTGAATGCGGGCGGCACGCAGCTCGCGCTGATGCGGCGGGGCAAAAGACGGCCGCTTGTCTGCCTGCACGCGATTGCACATGGCGCACGCGATTTCGAAATGCTGGCCGAAAAAGTGGGCGACGCATTTGAAGTGATTGCGGTGGATTGGCCGGGGCACGGGCTTTCGCCGGATGACGGACATGCACCGAACGCCGAACATTACGCGCATCTGTTGATGCATCTGCTCGATGCGCTGCGATTGGACAAACCGATCCTGCTCGGCAATTCCATTGGAGGTGCTGCGGCGTTGCAGGTGGCGGCTTCGCGCAACGATCTTGGCGGATTGATCCTGTGCAATGCGGGGGGCTTGCGCAAAGCGGATGGCGTGGCGCGCTTTGCGATTGCACGGATGGTTTCGTTTTTTCGCGCGGGCGCTGCGGAGAAGAAATGGTTCGGCCCGGCCTATCGTTTCTATTATTCGCGACTTGTTCTGCCGCTTGCGCCGGCGGCCCATCGCGAACGCATCATCGCGGCGGGTTATGAATTGTCGCCGCTGTTGCGGCAGGCATGGGAAAGTTTTGCGCGGCCGGAGGCGGACATCCGCGCTTTGGTCGCGAAGGTGAATTGTCCCATCCTGTTTGCCTGGGCGAAAAGCGACCGCATCATTCCGTGGGCTGCTTCAAAGAAGGCGGCGATGACGGCAAGGAGCGGCACCATCGCTTTGCTGAAAGGCGGGCATTCGGCATTTGTCGAAGATGCCGACGCATTCGCGCAGCATTTGCGCGGCTTCGCGAAGACATGAAAAAGGCCAGCGCGAAGCCGGCCTTTTCGTAACTGTGTCAGGCGTTGTAGCCCGGCATATCGGCCAGATCGCGATAGTCGAGATGGGTGAACAGCACGCCGTCCGATGCGTCGTAACGCAACAGGCTGGGGCGCACCCAGACATAGCGGTGATCGCGATAGAGATAGACCTTCACGCGGCGCGCATAGCCATTGTCCGTTTCGACTTCGCGCACGCGGCCGACCCAATGGCCCGCGCGATCGACGAGCGGCGCACGCAGAAGTTCGCGTCCCGGATCGGCGATGACATAAAGATGGTTGAGGCGCACCTCATCCGGCCACGGCGGCGGTGCAACTGCGGGCACAAGCCAGGGATCGCCGGAGATCTCCGCATAATACGCATCGCGTTCGGCGGAGTAGTGGGCGCGTTGATGCGCATAACGCTCGCGTTGCGCTTCGTAATCGGCGCGCTTGGCCTGATAGTCGGCCTGCTGGCGCATATATTCTTCCTGCTGCGCATCGTAATTGGCTTGCGCCGCGGGCGCGACCGTGCCGCTCTCGGCCTGATCGTTGAGGGATTGCGTTTGAGCGCGTTCCTCGGGCGTCGGATTCTGGTGATAGTAGTTTTCTTCCGCGAGCGCGGGCGCGGCGATGAAAGCCGCGGCGGCGGTGCCGAGCAAAATCCTACGGAACGACATGACGGTTCTCCTTTGGAACTGCCGGAGAAAACGCGTCGCTAGAAAAGCGGTTCCGGGAACTTTGGAACAGCGCGGTTTCCTGCGCGTTTCCGGGCACACAATGGATATGGTCACGCTCAAAAGCGTGCTGAAGCCGCTGTTCGGCTGGATGCCCGACTGGCTTGTTGCAGTATGCGGTTTTGCCGTCATCCTGTTTCTTGCGCTGGTGTTGCAGGACGTGCTTGTTCGCGTCATCGGGCGATGGCTTCTGCCGCGGCTGGCACCGCTGGTTCAATCGACCTTCCTGCGCGCGCGCGGCGTTATCCGTTTTGCCTTTCTGCTGCTGGCGCTGGCCATCGCATTGCCGCTGGTGCCGATGGGCCCGCACACGCAGGAAACCGGCCATCGCATATTGGTGGCGGCTCTGATCGTGCTGATCGGATGGATCGCGATCCTGGCGGTGAATGTGGGCGCGGAACGCTATGTCTCGCGCTTTCGCATGGATGTGGCGGACAATCTTCTGGCGCGCAAGGCACAGACGCAGATTCGCGTTTTGCGGCATGCCACCAATGTGTTGCTGGCGATATTGACGGCGGCTTGCGCGCTGATGACGTTCGACACCGTAAGGCAATTCGGCGTGAGCCTGTTTGCGTCTGCCGGAATCGCCGGAATCGCCGTGGGATTTGCGGCGCGGCCGGTGCTCAGCAATCTCATCGCGGGCGTGCAACTGGCGCTGACGCAGCCGATACGGCTGGGTGACGTCGTGGTGATCGAAGGCGAATGGGGAAAGGTGGAAGAGCTGACGGCAACCTATGTGGTGATCGCCATCTGGGATTGGCGCCGGCTGATCGTGCCCCTGTCCTATTTCATGGAGAAACCCTTCGCAAATTGGACGCGCAGCTCATCGGCGATCATTGGTAGCGTGTTTCTCTATGTCGATTACACCGTGCCGGTGGAGAAGGTGCGGCGGAAGGCGATCGAGTTCGCGCACCAGTCCAAATCATGGGACAGGCAGGTGATCAATCTGCAGGTGACCGATGCGAAGGAGCGCACATTGGAACTGCGCGTGCTGGCGACGGCGGCGGATTCCGGCACGGCGTGGAATCTGCGCTGCGAGCTGCGCGAGAAGCTGATCGGTTACATTCAGTCGGAATTTCCCGATGCGCTGCCGCGCTATCGTGGCGAGTTCGAGGCGCAGGCCCCACCCGTCGCCGCGCATAAGCGCGGCGCCGACCTCCCCGCATAGGGGGAGGTAAGAGTCAGCCGGTGGCGATGTATTCGCGTAAGGATTCGGCTTCGCGCACGGTTTCCTCGATGCGCGTCTTCACCACGTCTCCGATGGAGACGATGCCGACGAGACGGCCATTCGTGACAACCGGAATGTGGCGAAAGCGGCCGTTGGTCATCAATTCCATCAGCCCGTCCACCGTATCGTCTTCGCTGCAGGTGGTGAGTTCGCGCGTCATGAATCCGCTGACGGGACGGGC
>DASZYI010000169.1:0-1572 GCA_035545475.1 Rhizomicrobium sp. | reverse complement strand
AGAATAACGTCGTCGAGGGCGAGGCTGTCGCCCTTGGCGGCGTTGATCTTCTTCACCGTGCCTTCGCGTTCGGCTTTGAGGACGTTTTCCATCTTCATCGCTTCGACGACGGCAAGCGTTTCGCCCGCCTGCACCTGCTGGCCCTCGGTGACGTTGATCGACACGACAAGGCCCGGCATCGGGCAGATGAGCATTTTGGAGGTATCCGGCGGTTTCTTGACCGGCATCAGCGCCGCAAGTGCCGCAGCGCGCGGACGGCGTACGGTGGCTTTCACCATCGCGCCGCCGTGGTTGAGGCGATAGCCGCCCTGCTGACGCGCGATCTGCACGGCGAAGGAGCCGCTTGAATCTTTCAAGCGCATGACGGGCGCACCGATCTTCCATTGGAATTCGGCCTCGTAAGGTTCGCCTTCGATGCGGGCATGAAGCTTGCCGCTGTCGATCTGCGCCCCTTCGATCAGCGTTTCGTCGTTCAATCTGACGATGAACTCGCCGCCGTGGAATTTGGGCGCGCCGTTGATCTGACCGGAAATCGCGCTCGCGCGGTCCTCGCGCACGAGTTCTGCGGCGACGACAGCGGCGGCGAGCCTGCGCTTTGCGGTCTTGTCGAGCGGCGCGCCGTGGAAGCCATCGGGGAATTCCTCGGCAATGAAGCCGGTGGTCAACCTTCCGTCGCGGAAGCGTTGGTTGTGCATGATCGCGGTGAGGAAATCGATGTTGTGATTGATGCCTTCGACGCGGAATTCGTCGAGCGCAGACGCCATCGCGTCGATCGCGGCGGTGCGCGTAGGGGCGTGGGTGCAAAGCTTGGCGATCATGGGATCGTAGAACATCGAAATCTCGCCGCCTTCATAGACGCCGGTGTCGTTGCGCACGGTGATGTCGCCGGTCTTGCCTTCGTGCGGCGGGCGATAGCGTGCGAGACGGCCCGTCGAGGGCAGGAAGCCGCGATAGGGGTCTTCGGCATAGATGCGGGATTCGATGGCCCAGCCGTTCAGCTTCACGTCCTTCTGCGCGAGCGGAAGTTTTTCGCCCGCGGCCGAACGGATCATCAGTTCGACCAGATCGAGGCCGGTGATGAGTTCGGTCACAGGATGTTCGACCTGAAGGCGCGTGTTCATTTCGAGGAAATAGAAATTGCGGTCCTTGTCGACGATGAACTCCACGGTGCCTGCGCTGTCGTAGCCAACGGCTTTCGCCAGCGCGACAGCCTGCTCGCCCATGGCTTTGCGGGTTTCGGCGTTCAGGAACGGCGACGGCGCTTCTTCGATCACCTTCTGGTGGCGGCGCTGGATCGAGCATTCGCGCTCATTGAGATAAAGCACGTTGCCGTGCTTGTCGCCGATCAACTGGATTTCGATGTGGCGCGGTTCGGTGACGAATTTTTCCACGAACAGGCGATCGTCGCCGAAGCTGGCCCGCGCTTCGTTCTGCGAGGACTGGATGGCTTGGACGAGTTCGTCTTCCTTGTGGACGATGCGAAGGCCCTTGCCGCCGCCGCCCGCCGAGGCTTTGACCATCACTGGATAGCCGATGTCCTTGGCGATGGCCTTGGCGTGGGCGGCGTCTTTG
>DASZYI010000168.1:0-7341 GCA_035545475.1 Rhizomicrobium sp. | reverse complement strand
CATAGGCCATGTGCTGGCTCTGCGCGTTCAGCATGTGCGGGAAGTTCGCCGTGAAGCCCGACTGCGAGTTCGACACGATGAAAAGGTTCGGGAAGCCGCGGGAGAAGAACCCGTGGAAGGTGGAGACGCCATCCTTCCATTTGTCGGTCAGCGACTGCCCGCCTTTGCCATAGACTTCGTAACCGGAACGGCGCGCATAGCCGGTGCCGACTTCAAAGCCCGTGCCGTAGATCAGGCAATCAAGCTTGTACTCGGTGCCGTTGGCGACGACACCGTTCTCGGTGATGCGGTCCACGCCTTTGCCCTGCGTATCCACCAGCGTCACGTTCGGGCGGTTGAAGGTGTCCAGATATTCGTCGTGGAAGCAGGGGCGCTTGCAGAATTGGCGGTAATAGGGCTTCAGCGACTCCGCGACGTTGGGGTCCTTCACGATCGCTTCGGCACGGGCGCGGATCTGCTCCATCTTGCGATAGTCCGCCAGTTCCAGAAGCTCGCCCGGATTCTTCGCGCCGGCCGCGGCGCTGCGGTTGCGCGCGACGACGCCGAGATTGACGATGATATCCGTCCAGCCGTCGCTGACCAGGTCTTCCTTCTGCGGAACGCCGCTGATGAGCGCGTTGAAATTGTCCATGCGCGCCTGCTGCCAGCCGGGCTTGAGCGACTTCACCCATTCCGGATCGGTCGGCCGGTTGTTGCGCACGTCGATGGAGGAGGGCGTGCGCTGGAAGACGAAAAGTTCTTTCGCATGCGCGCCCAGATGCGGCACGCATTGCACGGCAGTGGCGCCCGTTCCGATGATCCCCACGCGCTTGTCGGTAAGTTTGGTCAATCCGCCCTGCGATGTGCCGCCGGTATAGTCGTAATCCCAGCGGCTGGTGTGGAAGGAATGTCCCTTGAAATCGTCGATGCCGGGAATGCCCGGCAGTTTGGGCCGATGCAGCGGCCCGTTCGCCATCACCACGAAGCGCGCTTTCATTGCGTCGCCGCGATTGGTGTGAACGATCCAGCGCGAGGACGTTTCGTCCCAGCGCATCTCCGTCACCTTCGTCTGGAAACAGGCGTTGCGATAAAGATCGAACTTCTTCCCGATCGCGCGGCTGTGCGCGAGAATCTCCGGCGCCCGCGAATATTTCTCGACCGGCATGTAACCGATCTCTTCGAGCAGCGGCAGATAGATGTAGGATTCCACATCGCAAGCCGCCCCCGGATAACGGTTCCAATACCAGGTGCCGCCGAAATCCCCGCCCTGTTCGATGATGCGGATGTCCTCGACACCGGCTTCACGCAATCGCGCACCCGCCAGCAGCCCGCCAAACCCGCCGCCGACAATGACGACTTCCACCTCGTCGGTCAGCGGCGCGCGGGCAAATCCCGGCTCGACATAGGGATCTTCGAGATAGTGCGCGTAGTCGCCCTTGATCTCGACATACTGCTCGTTGCCGTCCGCGCGCAGGCGCTTTTTGCGTTCTTCAAGATATTTCGCCTTCAGCGCCGCCGGATCGAAATCCAATTCCGCCGCCGCCTTCATCTGAGCCGACATTTTGCATTCTCTCCCATGGCTGACTAATTGTCAGTTTGGGGGAGGCCAAGAGCGAGCGCAAGAGGGCGGGTGTGCATGCCATCCCCGCCGTAAATTAGCCGTCCGGGCGTTGTGCGGCGCTGCATTGTCGGGTTCTTTGATGCCAGACCCGGATTCGTGGAGGCGGACGTGGCGATTACAAAGGCCGAGCTCTATGCATTCCTGCGGGCCAGGGACTCAGGCGTTGTCTCGACGATCGGCTCCGACGGCAGCCCCCAGTCGGCGCGCGTTTATATCGTCACCACGCCGGAACTCGATCTCGTTTTCTACACGCTGCAGACCAATCGCAAATGCCTGAATTTGCGCCGCGACCCGCGGCTGTCCGCGGTCATCGGCTGCGAGGACGAGCACACGGTTCAATATGAAGGTATTGCCGAAGAAGTGGACGAGCACGGTTTTGCCGACATCAAGAAGCTCTTCCTCGCCGCACAGCCGCAACGGAGCGGGATGGTGGATTGGCCGGGCCTGACGTTCTTCCGGGTGAAGCCGGTTTGGATACGCTTCAGCGATTACGGCAAACCCTGGCATGTCGACGAGTTCGCTTTTCCCGAGAACAAGCCCGAGGAACGGCGCCCGCGCTTTGGTTTTTTTCGAAGGCGCGACAAGTCCTAGATCGTTTTCTGGCCTGCATATCTGCGGATTTCCGCGATATTGCGGATCGTCACATATTGTTGCCGGGTTTCCAGCGCGCCTGCTTTTTCCCACGCCGTAAGCGTGCGGCTCACCGTATGGAGCGTGGTGCCGCACATTTCGCCGACATCCTTGCGGCTCAGCGGAAAATCGATGGACATGCCGTCATCGCCCTGTAGACCGGCCTGCGCGGCCAACCGCAGCAAGACGCGCGCGATCCTGCTTTCGGCGCGCTGGGTTGCCAGTTCGCGCAGACGGTCTTGCGCCTCCTGCAGCCGCGAGCCGACGACTTTCAACAGATTGAGACTTATCTGCGGGTAGCGCGCCATCAGATCGAGCAGCGTCGCTTCGGACCAACTAAGCTCCGTGCAGTCGGTAACCGCGACGGCATGCGCGGGATAGAGATGATCGGTGAAAAGACCGACCGTTCCAAATGTCTCCCCCGGCCCGACGAAACGCACCACAATCTGCGCGCCGTCTTCATCCGTTTGAAGCACGCGAACGCGTCCCTCCAAAACGATGTGCGCCCGTTCCGCGGCTGTGCCTTGCGAAAATATCGTGGCGCCCTTTTCGAGCCTGCGGATGCGAGCACCGTCAAGAGCATCGGCGAGTCCTGCCATCGGCAGATCCGCGAACAACTCTGTTTTGTCGAGGCGGTCTGGCAGAATGGGGATGGTTGTGACGTTCATGCCCTGGACCCTCCGAGGGCTGCGATAAGATCACTCATTTGCGCTGGCGCAAAGACGCGGCCATGGGAATCAGCACAAATATTGGGCAGCAAAAGGGATCGGTATGCCATGACCGGCAACATCGTTGCACGGGCACTACACGTCCTGTTTGTCGTGATCTGGATCGGAGGGGTGTTCATGGTCACCGCTGTGATCCTGCCGGCGATCCGCCGAGGCGATCTCGGCCCGGATCGCTTGCGTGCCTTTCAGGCCATTGAGAATCGTTTTGTCGGGTTCGCCCGGCTCTCGGTGATCGTCGTCGGCGCGACCGGCCTCTACATGATCGTGCAAGACGACTTATGGAGCCGGTTTCACGATGCGCAATTCTGGTGGATGCACGCCATGGTCTGTCTGTGGCTGATTTTCGCCGTCATTCTTTTTGTCGCCGAACCGTTCGTGCTGCACCGCAGACTTCCCGCCATGGCGGCGGCGAATCCCGACCGTGTTTTCGGCCGGTTGAATCGCGGCCACTGGCTTCTTCTCGTTTTGAGTCTCATCACCGTCTTCGGGGCCGTGGCGGGCAGTCACGGATGGCCGATCTTCTGACGTAGGACGCAACGCAAAGGCGATTTGCCGGAAACATTCTGGGGAGATTTCGCATGACGCTGGACGCCGAACGCATCGACAGGCCGGTCGAAGATCCTGTCAGCAATGTCCTCAAATGGGTTCTTCTTTTTGTCGCGGTCGCCACTTTTGCCTTGTTGGCGTGGGCGACCGTCGTCACCTATCGCACCGCACCCCCGCAACCGGACAGCTTCACCACCTCGGACGGCAAGGTCGTAATGACCGGAGAGGACATCCTTGCCGGCAAGGGCGGATTCCAAAAAGCCGATCTGATGGATTACGGCAGCCTGTACGGCATGGGCTCCTATTTCGGCGAAGACTATACGGCCTCGATCCTCGTCCGCCTCGGCACGGCCACGCAGAACAACATTGCGCTGTCGCGTTACGGCAAGCCCTTCGCATCGCTTTCGCCCGACGAGAAGGCATCCGTCACAACGACAATGCGCTCGGATTTGCAGACAATCGATCTTACCAGGCCGGTCGTAGCTTTCTCCGATGCGCTTGGCCGCGCCGTAACGTCGGTCCGCGACGACGTCGCCAGGACGCTCAGTATCGCCAACCCGCCTGCCGGTTGGACGCCGGCCTACAGCCTGTCTCCGCAACTGGCGCAGCAGACGGCCGACTTTCTTGTGTTCTCGTCCCTCACAACCGTCGCTCGCCGTCCGGGCCTGTCGTGGTCGTGGACGGAAAACTGGCCCTATGAGCCGCTCGTCGGCAACACGCCCACGACGAACACCTTTCGTTGGACGTGGATCAGCTTCTGCTTCACCTTCTTCTGCTTCGGTTTGGTGCTCTTCATCTACGAGTTCTTCCTGAACAATCCCGACGACGCGCCGATGGACCCGCTGCTGTCGACGTTTCGGCCGCTGACGGCCAGCCAGAAGCGCATCGGCAAATATTTTCTCGTCGTGGCGGCGCTACTGCTGGTGCAGATCGGCGCGGGCACGATCATGGCGCATTCCTATTACGACCGGACGAGTTTCTACGGCATCGACATCAACGCGTGGTTCCCGTTCAACTTCCTGCGTGACGTGCACATCCAGGCGCCGATCATCTGGATCGGTTTGTCGTGGATCGGCGCCGCGCTTTTCCTCGCCCCGGCCATAGCAGGCGGCAAGGAAGCCAAAGGTCAGCACTGGCTGGTCGATTTCCTTTTCTGGGTCACGCTGCTGATCGTCGCCGGTGCGCTCATCGGCGATTATCTCGGCATCATGGGCAAGATCGACAAAGGATGGTTCTGGTTCGGCAATCAGGGCCTTTCCTATATCCAGCTCGGCCGCTTCTGGCAGATCGGTTTCTTCGTCGGTCTTGCGCTATGGAGCCTGCTCGTCATGCGCGCGCTTTGGCCAACGCTCTCCTTGTGGCGCGTGGCTGCACGGCAGTTCTGGACCGGGCGCATCCGGCTGGAGCATCTGATCTGGGCTTCCACCATCAATATCGCCGTCCTTTACGTCTTCGGCATGATCCCGCTCACCGGCATCGAGAAGTCTTTCACGCTGACGGATTTCTGGCGCTGGTGGGTCGTGCATCTGTGGGTGGAGCAATCCTTCGAATTCTTCGCTGCCGCCATGAGCGCCTATCTGCTGATGGCCGTGGGGCTTGTCTCGCGCAAGCTCGCGGAGCGGGCGGTGTATTTCGAACTGATCCTCATCTTCCTCGGCGGCGTCATCGGCACCGGCCACCATCTCTACTGGGCGGGCGGCCCCAGCATGTGGGTGCCGATGGGCAGCATGTTCTCCTTCATCGAAGTGTTGCCGCTGGTGCTCCTGGTCATCGAGGCGATCAACCATCATCGCCTCATCCGCGCCCATCAGGAATTCAAATACAATCTGGCCTACACTTATATCATCGGCGCGGCGTTCTGGAATTTCGTGGGCGCGGGCGTGTTCGGCGGCGGAACGCTCAACGCACCGCTCGTCAACTACTACGAACACGGCACGTTCCTCACGCTCAATCACGCACATACCGCTTTGTTCGGTGCGTTCGGATTGCTGGGCATCGGCCTTGTTTATTTCTGCCTGCGCTACATGGCGGGCGACCGCTATCCGTTCGGTGAAACGGTCGGCAAATGGGCGTTCTGGCTTTACAATGGCGGCCTGGTCTTGTGGATCCTGCTCAATTTCTTCCCCATCGGCTGGCCGCAACTCGATGCCGTCTATGAGCATGGACTGGCCTATGCCCGCAGCCAGGCGTTCTACGACACGACGCTTTTCTGGCAATGGATGCGCTTGCCGGGCGATGTTGTGTTCGCGGTCGGTGCGTTGCTGATGGCCTGGGATTTCTTCGTCAAGCTCAGGCCGCTTTTCCCACGCGCGCTCGGAGGAACCGGCGCAGTATCGGCAGCACCTGCGGAATGAACCACGTCACACGGCCGGATGTCACGATCTTCACCTACGGCTTCCGGCCGTTCTTTCTTGCAGCGGGCGTTTGGGCCGCGCTCGCCATCGCGATCTGGATTGCCGTTCTGCAAACCGGCATTTCGTTGCCCAGCCGTTTCGATCCGCTGACGTGGCACATTCACGAAATGCTGTTCGGTTTCGTGATGGCCGCCATCGCGGGGTTTCTCCTCACGGCCATTGCCAACTGGACGGGGCGCCCGCCGGTGCAAGGTGCGCTCCTCGCGGGTCTGGCTTTCTTTTGGCTTGCCGGGCGGGCGGCGTGTCTGTTGTCGGCCTATCTTTCTCCGTGGCAGGTGCTGGCCGCCGATCTGTCGTTCCCGCTCGTCTTTCTCGGCGTGATCGCGCGTGAGCTTCTGGCGGCGCGCAATTGGCGCAACGTGCCGCTGCTGGCGCCGGTCCTGATATTGAGCGCCGCCAATTTGCTGATGCATCTCGAAGCCTATGGCTACGACATGCCGGCGGGTCTGGGGTGGCGGTTTGCCGTTTGCGCCATCGTCATTCTGATCTCCGTCATCGCCGGACGTATCGTTCCCACCTTCACGCGCAACTGGCTCAACCAGCGAAAGTCGGCTGCCTTGCCGCGCACCGGTCAGGCGGTCAACCGTGCAGCGCTTGTCCTGTTGCACACGGGATTGCTTGCCTGGGTCGTCTTTCCCGAAACGGATTATGTCGGCGGATTGCTGATTGCCGCAGGCGCCGCAAATCTGTGGCGGCTGTGGCAATGGCGCGGCGACCTCGTTACCGCGGAGCCGTTGCTGCTGGTTCTTCATATCGGTTATGCGTGGCTCGTGCTCGGTGTGGTTTTGCTCGGCCTTTCCGTTTTGTGGATTGCCGTTCCGCAAACCGCTGCCATCCACGCGCTGACGGTGGGGGCGATGTCCACCATGATCCTCGCCGTGATGACGCGCGCCACGCGCGGTCACACAGGCCATCCGCTCGCCGCGGATCGCGCCACCGCCGCGATCTATGTGCTGATTGTGTGTGCCGCCCTCGGTCGTGTGGTGGCTGCTTTTGGTTTGTGGACGAACGCGCTCCTTGTCGTGTCCGCGCTTTTTTGGATCGCGGCTTTCGGAGTCTTCTCGCTGCACTATGGCAGGATGCTCACCCGGCCCCGGATCGGAACGTAACCTTCGGCGCGCCAGCCATTACCGAACGATGTAAGCGCAACGCCACCCATTTACCCCGGATTTACCTCGCTCGCGCATGATGAAATGGGTCTAAGGGCCTGTTGCCGTTCATTTTTGTGAAGAGACGCCATGACTGCCGGCGCCGCCTTGTTTTTCATCGATGCGCTGCTGGTGGCAATGGCGTGGCCGCCGGTGGTGTGGCTTGCGGCTGACGGTGCTCACACCCCGCATCGCTGGCTGCAGGCCGCGATCTTTGCCGCGTTCAATCTGCTGTTTCTGTTCGCGCTGGGCCTTTACCGGCGCGAAGCGATTGC
>DASZYI010000167.1:0-7243 GCA_035545475.1 Rhizomicrobium sp. | reverse complement strand
ATCATCGCGTCGGGCTGGCACACGGCGGCGATGTGGATGCGGCTGGCGATCGAGAGCAGGAAAACGGGCGGCGATGGCGGCGGGCTTTCGCGCGCGGGCGTATCGCCGGGGTTCGAGGACATGCGCTGGCAGAAACCCGTGCGGCCCGGAATGACGCTCACCTATTCGACGGAAATCATTGAAAAGGTGGAGCTGAAATCGCGGCCGGAACTTGGACTTGTCAAAAGCCGCAACGAAGGGCGCGACGAGAACGGCGAGTTGTGCTTCAGTTTCATCGGCAAAGGTTTTGTACCGAAACGACCAAAGGGAGAAACGCAATGAGCCCACGCGGCAAGATGGTCCAGATGAAGATGGCGGATGGCGCGGAGATCGGCGTCTATCAGGTGCAGCCGAAGGGCGCGCGGCGCGGCGGGCTGGTTCTCATTCAGGAAATCTTTGGGGTTACCGAGCACATCAAGGAATTGTCCGATGGGTATGCGGACGAAGGGTATGAGGTTTGGGCGCCGGCGCTTTACGACCGCGAAGCGCCGGGACTGCAGGAAGAATACACGCCGGAAGGCGTTCAGAAGTGCATCAAGATCGCGCGCGGCGAACACCCGTTCCAGCTTTCGATCGATGACACGCAGGTTTGCATCAACGGGCTGAAGGGCAAAGGTCCGGTGTTCATCACTGGCTATTGCTATGGCGGATCGGTGACGTGGGCGGCGGCTTGCAAATGCGATGGGCTGGCGGCGGCGTCGGCCTATTACGGCGGCAATATCGGGCAGATGGCGGATTGGCAGCCGAAATGCCCGATGATCTGCCATTTCGGCGAGCATGACCACGGCATTCCGATGGACGTTGTTAACAAGGTCAAAGAGCTGCACCCGGACGTGCCGGTGTATGTTTATGACGCCGGGCACGGTTTCAATTCGGACCGGCGCAACGATTACAACGAAGCTGCCGCGAAACTGGGGCGGCAGCGCACGCTCGAACTGTTCCGCGCCAATGGCGGTTAGCGCAGACTTGCCTCGATATTTCCGCCGTCGACAGTGATGACGCCCGCCGTCGTTTTTTCCGCGTGGGCGAGATAGACGAAGGCTTCGGCGACTTCGGATGCGTAGACTTCGCGGCCCAACAGATTGCCGCTCATGTAAGTGGCTTCCGAGATACCGCGGGCTTTTGAGCGCGCTGCTACCATTTCATCCGTCAGCAAGCCCGTGCGAATGCGATCTGCGTTGACGGCGTTGGCGCGGATGCCGTCTTTGCCGTGATCCAATGCGTATTGTTTGACGAGGAACAAGGTTGCTGCCTTTGGCAGCCCGTAGGGGCCAAAATCCTTGCCGGGATTTACGGCCTGCTTGGACGTGTTGAACAGCAGGCAACCGTAAGTGCCTTGCGCTTTCATCACGCGCACGGCGTTTTGCGCGACGCTTTGGTGCGCGAAGAAATTCAACTCGAAGCTCTTGCGCAACGTCTCGTCATCGACGGTGCCGATGTTGCCCTGCCATGCAGCACCTGCGTTTGAGACGAGGATGTCCACGCCCCCGAAGCGCTCCACCACCTTGTCGAAGGCGCGGCGCACATCTTCCGGGCTGGTCACGTCGCATTTAACTGCAAGAGCGGTCTTGC
Organism: Rhizomicrobium sp.; assembly: GCA_035545475.1. Taxonomy (GTDB): domain Bacteria; phylum Pseudomonadota; class Alphaproteobacteria; order Micropepsales; family Micropepsaceae; genus Rhizomicrobium. The sequence goes on along the minus strand of DASZYI010000167.1, from coordinate 5,632 downwards.
CGATCGACTTTGCGACTTTGGTTGCCGCCTCCAGATCGAGATCCAGCACAGCGACTTCAGCGCCTTCGGCTGCCATGGCTTTCGCGGTCGCCGCGCCGATGCCGGAGCCGCCGCCGGTTACGACGCAGACTTGTCTTGCGAGAACCTTCTCCGCGCTCTTGCCGAGCTTGGCCTGTTCCAGCGACCAGTATTCGACATCGAACATGTCGGCTTCGCTGATCGGCTGATAGGAGGTGACGCCTTCGGCATCCGTGATGACTTCGACGGTGTTCTCCGCGATGTCGGCGGCGATGGCAGCGTCTTTCGCCGAACCGCCGACACCGAAAAGGCCGACGCCCGGCACCAGCACCACGCGCGGCAGCGGATCGAGTTCTTTCTTCTTCGGTTCGGCGCGCGCGTTGTTGCGGGCGAAATAGGCGTGATAGGCGGCGATGTATTTCTCGACCGCCGTTTCCACATCCTTTGTCCATTGGTCGAGCTTGCCCGCTTCCGGCGCGGACACAATCAGCGGCAGGTTCTTGGTGCGGATATTGTGATCGGGGGTGACGACGCCCTGCTGGCTGTAACGCCACAGTTCGGTGCCGTTCACATAGTTGAGGATCGCAGGGCTGGTGCGGAAATCGAGAATCTGACGTTTCACCGTTCCGGCCATCGCATCGCGCTCAATCGCGAGCCGGCCACGCAGGATCGGCGCGATCTCTGCGACGGCAGCGAGATTTTTTGGAAGCGTCGCCTGCTTGATCGGCTTCTTGTCCGTGGCGAGGCGCTGTTCGGCCATCGTCACGAATTCGATCATGCGTTCATAGGCCGTCTTCGCGTCGTCGGCGAAGGTGAAGATGCCGTGACGCAACAGGATGAGACCTTCGACATCGGGGTTGTTGTCGAAGATATCGGCCACCGATTTGGCGAGCGCGAAACCGGGGATAGTGTACGGCACATAGGCCACGCGCTTTCCGAAGACGTCGCGCGCAATCGCTTCGCCATCGGGTTGATCGGTGATGGCGAGCACGGCGGTGGAATGGGTGTGGTCGATGAATTTGTGCGGCAGGAAAGCGTGCAGCAGCGTTTCGACCGACGGATTGGGCGCGGTGGAATCCAGTAGATTCACACGCTGGTAGTTGACCATGTCTTCGTCGGAGAGTTTGGCGAGCGCGCGCAGGCGGCGCAGGGGCGCCAGACGCACGGCGGGAAGGCCGGGCGGTTCGATGTTGCCCATGTCCCAGCCGGAGCCTTTGACGCAGATGACGTCAACGTCCTCGCCCAGAAGATCCTTCATCTTCGTCTTGACCGACGTGTTGCCGCCGCCATGAAGCACGAGTTTCGGATCGCCGCCCAACAGACGCGTGGTGTAGGTGCGCAGGGCCAGATCTTCGCCGACGCCTTTTTCGGCGTAGTGCTTGATGGCGGCTTGCGCGTCGGAATCGGACCAGCGGGATTTCATTTCTTTATGCCTTCGGGAAAGAGAGACGAAAGGCCCTCGCGCGTCGCCGCGCAAGTGCCGCGTTCGGTGATGAAGCCGGTTACGAGACGGGCTGGCGTTACGTCGAAGCCGGGGTTGGCGCCGGGGCTGCCGGGGGCGGCGATTTCTACTGTTGCCAAGCCGCCGTTCGGCAGACGGCCTGTCATTTTCAGCAACTCGTCGGAACTGCGTTCTTCGATGGGGATGTCGCGGCCGCTGTTGAGCGTCCAGTCGATGGTTGAGGACGGAAGTGCGACGTAGAACGGGACGTTGTTGTCCTTCGCGGCGAGCGCTTTCAGATATGTGCCGATCTTGTTGGCGACATCGCCGTTGGCGGTGACGCGGTCGGTGCCGACGATGCAGAGATCGACCTGCCCCGCCTGCATGTAGTGACCACCGGCGTTGTCGGCGATGATGGTGTGCGGGACGCCGTGGCTTCCCAATTCATACGCGGTGAGCGAGGCACCCTGGTTGCGCGGGCGGGTTTCATCGACCCAGACGTGGATATCTATGCCTGCGTCGTGCGCCATGTAGATCGGCGCGAGCGCGGTGCCCCAGTCGACGCAGGCGAGCCAGCCTGCGTTGCAATGGGTGAGCACGTTGAGCTTGCCGTTCTTCTTGCTGGCTGCTTCGCGGAAAATCTTGAGGCCGTGTTCGCCGATGGAACGACAGACTTCCACGTCTTCATCGCAGATCGCGGCTGCTTCGGTCCAAGCAATCGCGGCGCGTTGATCGCGCGGCTGATTGCGCAGGCGCTCGCGCATGCGAGTGAGCGCCCAGCGCAGGTTGATGGCAGTGGGGCGCGTTTCGAGCAGCGTGTCGTGGGCGCGGTCGAGGGCTTCGTCGCTGGCATCTTTGCGCATCGCCAGGGCCATGCCGTAGGCCGCCGTGGCGCCGATCAAAGGGGCGCCGCGGACGATCATCGCCTTGATGGCGTGGGCGGCGTCTTCGAGCGATTCCAGCCGCAGGGTGGCGAAGGCGTGCGGGAGTTTGGTCTGGTCGATGACCTCGACCGCCGCTTCGCCGGCGGGCCAGATGGTGCGGTAAGGCTTGCCGTTGATCTTCATTTTTCACAAGCCTTTGATTTCACGAAGAAAACGCCCGGAGGTTGTTTTCGCGTTTTTCGATTTTTTGGAGGGGTGGGGGTATCTCCTTCCCGCCCGCTCCGCAATGGCGTTGTGTGCTTCATTATAGGGTATTTAGTCCTTTGAAAATAGATTTCAAGGACCGGAGACCCAAATTTTTTAGTGCCCTCCGAACGCCACCAGGGTCTGCACCTCTTTGCCGAGCGCGCGAATCTTGTCGGCGCCGCCGAGATCCGGAAGGTCGATCACGAAGGAGCACCCGATCACCTTGGCCCCTGCCCGCTCCAGCAATTTGATCGCGGCGAAGGCCGTGCCGCCGGTGGCGATGAGGTCGTCGACCACGATGACATGCTCGCCTTGCTTCACGGCATCGGCGTGAATCTCCACGCGGTCCTTGCCGTATTCGAGATCGTAATCTTCGCCGATCACGGTGTGCGGAAGTTTGCCCTTCTTGCGGATCGGCACGAAGCCCGTAGAAAGCTGGTGTGCGACGGCGCCGCCGAGAATGAACCCGCGCGCTTCGATGCCCGCCACCTTGTCGATGCGCACACCGGCATAAGGCTGCACCAGTTGATCGACGGCGGCGCGAAACGCGCGCGGATTGCCGAGCAAGGTGGTGATGTCGCGGAACATGATCCCTTTCTTGGGATAGTCCGGGATCGTGCGGATGGCATCGGCGAAGTTCATGTTGGTCATTACCCTCTTTCGTCATGGCCGGGCTTGACCCGGCCACCCATCAGCCGCGCGTCTGCGCGGCAGAACGACTATAATCTGGCTCCATGCGGAAGGGCTATGTCTACATTCTCGCAAGCAAAAAGTACGGGACGCTGTACATCGGCGTCACGAGCGATCTGACCAGCCGGTTGATACAGCATCGGCTTGGGACGGCGTCGACCTTCACCAGGAAGTACGGCGTCACGCGGCTGGTCTATTATGAGGAACACGATTGGATCACCTCAGCCATTCAGCGTGAATCGTCTTTGAAGAAGTGGAAGCGCGATTGGAAGATCGCGCTGATCGAAAAAAATGAATCCGAATTGGGATGAGTTGGACGAAACGATGGTTTGACGTCATTTCGGCGCGCAGACGCGCGCCGGATGGGTGGCCGGGTCGAGCCCGGCCATGACGAAAAAGTATTCATTTCTTGAGAACCCTGCCCGCCACCGCATCGAGCTTTGCGAACAGTTTGGGATCGCGTTTTTCCGGTGCGGTGATGAAGGCGGTGTCTAGCACGTTGTCGATGGCGGGAGACGGCTCGCGGTTGGGGCCGAGTTTGGGGGCGACGGCCATCACGAGTTGACGCGCGTTTTCGGCATTGGCGGTAAGAACCTTGATGACTTGATCCACCGTGACGTGATCGTGGTCGGGGTGCCAGCAATCGTAATCGGTGACCATGGCGACGAGCGCGTAAGGCAGTTCGGCTTCGCGGGCGAGTTTGGCTTCGGGCATCGCCGTCATGCCGATCACGGAGCAACCCCAGGAACGATAGAGATTGGATTCGGCGAGGGTGGAGAATTGCGGGCCTTCCATCGCGAGATAGGTGCCGCCTTTGACGTGCTTGATGCCGATCTCTTTTGCGGCGGCGTCGAGCGCATCGGTCAGTTTGGCGCAGACGGGATGGGCCATGGAGACGTGGGCGACGAAGCCGGGGCCGAAGAAGCTCTTCTCGCGCGCGAAGGTGCGGTCGATGAACTGATCGACGACGACGAACGTGCCGGGCGCGAGCTCCTCCTTCAACGAGCCGACCGCGCTCAAGGAGAGGACGTCGGTCACGCCGGCGCGCTTCATCGCGTCGATGTTGGCCCGGTAGTTCAACGTCGTCGGCGAGTGGCGATGGCCGCGTCCGTGCCTCGGCAGGAAGACGAGCGGCTGGCCGTGGAGCTCGCCGAAGAAGAGCGCGTCGGACGGCTCGCCGAACGGGCTCGCCACCTTCTCCCAGCGGGTGTTCGTCAGCCCGTCGATTTCGTACACGCCGCTGCCGCCGATGATGCCGACGACGGGCCGATTCGCTGCGCTCATCCGCTCCACGCTCCGTGAAAGGGCGCGCGAGCATTCCAGACCCGCGCCGCAAGAGCAACGGCAAAGGCCTTGCCGCTCGTCTGTCCGACGTCCAGCTTCGAGGGCGGAAAGCCGGCGCCTTTCGGTGACCGGCGGAGGCGCGATGAGAGAAGGCGGGGGCGTTCGACAGCAGCGGAAAGTCGTCCAACTCGTGAACTGCCTCGGCCTCGGTGGCACCGAACGCCAGCTCGTCGAGCTGTTGCGCAGCGTCGATCGCTCGCGCTTCGACTCCGACCTGTGCGTCATCAACCAGGTCGGCGAGCTCGTGCCGGTCGTGCGGTCGCTCGGCTTTTCGCCGACGTCCTTTCATCTGAAGGGAACGCTCTTTCGACCGAACACCGCCGTGCAGGTGGCGCGGCTCGCGAAGCGCATCCGCGACGAACACGCGGCGCTCGTGCACTGCCACGACTTCTATTCGAACCTCCTCGGCTCGGCGGCGGCGCGACTCGCGGGCGTGCCGTACATCGTCAGCCGCCGCGACCTCGGCGCGTGGATCGGCCCGGCGCGCGCGGAGGCCTTGAAGTTCGCCACCCGCTTCGCGCCGACGGTCCTCTGCAATGCGGAGGCGATTCGCGAGCGCATCGTCGACCACGAAGGCGTCGACGCGTCGCGCGTCGTCGTGGTGCGCAACGGCCTCGACCTCGAGCGGTTCGATCGCGAGGCCGCACAAGCCATCGCGCCACCGCTCCCGATGCTCGACGGCGAAGGACCGATCGTCGTCGTCGTCGGCAACATGAAGCACGCGGTGAAGGGTCACGCGGAGCTCCTCGTCGCTGCGCACCAGGTCGTGCGCGCGGTGCCCGAGTGCCGCTTCCTCCTCGTCGGCGACGGCGAGCTCAGGCCCGAGCTGGAGCGGGCGGCGCGGACGCTGGGCCTCGGCGACGCGGCGCTCTTTCCGGGCGAGCGGGCCGACGTGCCGGCGCTCTTGTCGCGCTGCGCGGCGGCGGTCTCCGCGTCGACTTCCGAAGGCTTGAGCAACGCGGTGATGGAGGCGATGGCGGCGGCGCTGCCGGTCGTCGCCACGCGGGTG
>DASZYI010000166.1:0-41972 GCA_035545475.1 Rhizomicrobium sp. | reverse complement strand
TGGTCGTCGGAACCATCGTGACGCGATACAGATACCGGTGAGCCCGGGGGAGGGACACGCCATGACAAAACCGGTACCCAGATTCGAAATAAAGAATAGCTGCCCGCACTGCCACGAACCTTTGAGGCTCGTCACGGTGCGTACCACCGCAGCACTCGCCGGAAGACGGCATTTGCTCGTGTGTTCTTCACCGAGCTGCACGTTTTCGTCTGCCGTCGACGCCAAGAACCTCACCGAGGGATTGCGCAGGGTCGTGAGCGACGATCGCTACGCCTAACGCGTCTTCAGAAAGCGCTCTACATCCGCGTTGAATTGTTGCGGCGCCTGGATGAAGGCGAAGTGGCTGACATCCGGTTCGATCAGCAGGCCCGCGTTCGGCATCCAGTCGGCCATTGTTCGCGGCTGGTCGGTTTTGACCATTTCGTCGTGGTCGCCGTCGGCGATCCAGGTGGACGTTTTGATCTTCGCGAAATCGGCTTTGGTCCAATGCGGCTGGCTGTTCCACATATGGGTGATCTGGTCGACAAAGCTTTTGTATTCGGTGGGCGTTGGGGAAAGCTTTGTGTATTCCTCGCCAGCGCGCGCGATATAGGCATCGACCACCTGACTGCCGGTCGCATCGGCAACGCCTGACGGATCGTAGTTCGCTGCGAAGGCGAAGAGTTTGGTCAAGCGTTCGGGATGATGCATCGCGATGTCGAGGCCGATGATTGCGCCATCGCTCCATCCGATGAGCGCCACTTTCTTGATCTTGAGAAAATCGAGCAGGCCGATGACGTCGCTTGCCATCAGATCGTAGCCGTAAGGTTTTGCGTCGCGCGTGGAACGGCCGTGGCCGCGGCTGTCCATCACAATGACCTGATAGTGCGTGCTGAGCGCGCGCACCTGTTCGCCCCAATAGTTCGAATTGGCGAGACCGCCGTGAACGAAGAGGACCGGCTCGCCCTTGCCGAATGTCGCGTACCATATGCGGATGCCGTTGACCGGCGCGTAACCGCTTGCCTCGGCCTGAGGCAGCGTGGGCGTGGGCGGCAAGGTGAGCCAGCGTTGGCCGGCATGGGCCGGAAACGCCACAATCGTGAGCATTACGGCAAATAAAAGCTTTCGCATCTGCACTCCCCTCCCCGGCGGCGTTGTCAACGCAGCGGACCTTCCGATAGCCTCCCTTTATCTTGCCATAAGGCCTCAAGGCCGGTCGAACGGGGAAACGTCATGGACAAACGCATTTTGTGGGCGGGCGTGTTTGGCGCTGCGCTTTTGTTGCCGTTGGTGGGTCGGGCGGCTGCGCCCGACGCGTCGAAACTCGCCAAAGCAGCGGACGTGGACGGTGCTGCGATTGCCAATGCGGATCAGCGGCCGGGCGATTGGCTGTCTTACGGCCGCGGCTATCATGAGCAGCGTTTCTCGCCGCTCGACAAGATCAACACCTCGAATGTGAGCAAGTTGGGCGCGGCCTGGGAATACCGCACCTTTACGGTGCGCGGGCTGGAAGCGACACCCATCGTTTCGGACGGCGTGATGTTCGTCACCGGATCGTGGAGCAAGGTTTGGGCGCTCGACGCCAAGACCGGCAAGGAATTGTGGGCCTACGATCCGAAAGTGCCCGGCCAATGGGGACGCTATGCGTGCTGCGATGTCGTCAATCGCGGTGTGGCGTTGTGGAAGGGTGCTGTTTATGTCGGCACGCTCGATGGACGATTGGTGAAGCTCGACGCCAAGACGGGCAAACCCGTCTGGGATGTGAACACCATCGACCGCAAGAAGCCCTACACCATCACTGGCGCGCCGCGCATCGTGAAAGGCCTTGTGCTGATCGGAAACGGCGGATCGGAATATGGCGTGCGGGGATATCTTTCCGCTTACGACGCCGACACCGGCAAATTGCGCTGGCGCTTTTATGTGGTGCCGGGCGACCCTTCAAAGCCGCAGGAATCGAAAGCGCTGGAAGCGGCGGTGCCGACATGGAAGGCATCTGAGAAATTCAAATATTGGGAATTGGGCGGCGGCGGTACGCCATGGGATTCCATCGTCTACGATCCGGGCACCGATCTTATCTATGTCGGCACGGGCAATGGTTCGCCGTGGAACCGGCACATGCGGTCTCCGGGCGGCGGCGACAATCTTTATCTGTCTTCCATTGTGGCGCTGAAACCATCGAATGGCGATTTGGCCTGGTATTATCAGGAAACGCCGGGGGAGAACTGGGATTACACCGCGACGCAATCGCTCGTCATCGCCGATCTCAAGATCGACGGGAAGTTGCGCAAAGTCATCATGCATGCGCCGAAGAACGGCTTCTTCTATGTGATCGACCGCACCAACGGAAAATTGATCTCGGCGAAGCCTTATACGCCCGTGACATGGGCGACAGGTATCGACATGAAGACCGGCAGGCCGATCGAAAATCCGGCGGCGCGCTATAGCGAGAAACCGGAAGCAGTCGTTCCCGGCCCCATCGGCGGACACAACTGGCAGCCGATGGCGTTCAACCCGCAAACGGGACTTGTTTACATTCCCGTGATCGAAGGATCGTTTGCGTTCAATCAGGAAAAACCGCTCGCCTATGAACCCGGCGCGTGGAACACCGGTAACGATTTCGCGATGCTGGGCAATGTCGTGTTGCAGATGATCAAGGAAGGCAAAGCGCCACCCCCGACAAAGGGCTTCATCCGCGCGTGGGATCCCGTGAAGCAGAAGATGGCGTGGCAGGTGCCGATGACCGGCGCGTGGAACAGCGGCATGCTGACGACGGCGGGCGGGCTTCTTTTCGCGGGCGGATCGGACGGCATCTTCTCTGCTTACGATGCGAAAAGCGGCAAGAAACTTTGGTCCATCGATCTCAAGACCGGCATCATCGCGCCCGCCATGACCTATACGGTCAATGGCGAGCAATATGTGGCCGTTGCCGCCGGTTGGGGCGGATCGGGCGGGTTGGGCGCGACCGGCGATACGCAAACCGCCGTGATGAAATACGGCAACAACCAAGGCCGCATCTTCGCGTTCAAATTGGGCGGCACCCAAAAGGTGGCGGCGTTGCCATCCGAATTGCCGGAGAATTTGCCCAAACCGCCTGACGAGAAGATCGACACCGCAATGGCAACCAAGGGATTCAACCTGTTCCATCGCCATTGCGCGGTGTGCCATGGCGTATTGCTGCAATCCTCGGGCGAGGTGCCCGACCTGCGTGCGTCGGCGCCGGAAGTCTGGGCGCAATATGACGACATCGTACTGGGCGGCGCATTGGCCGATGCGGGCATGGCGTCGTTCAAAGACCTCCTGAACAAGGACGATGTGGCGGCAATCCGCGCCTATGTGTTGCAGCAGGCGCATGTGGCGTGGGACGAAAAGCAGAAACAGAAGGCGAAACCGCACTGACCCTCTTCAAAGAATGCGTGCATGAAATGGCGTAACATCGCGTGGATAATCGGCGTCCTCATACTCGTGACAGCGGGTGCGCTGTGGTGGCTTGGGCGCACGGCCCCGGTCTTGACGGTCGCCACCTGGGCGGGCGCTTACGGGCGCGCGCAGGCGAGCGCGATGTTCAGTCCTTATTCCTCGCAGGCCTGGGTGGATGTTCGCATCGCCCAATATGACGGCGGGCTCGACGAATTGCGCGGACAGGTGGGAGCGCACCGTTACGATTGGGATACGGTGGACCTTGAGCTACCCGACGCAATCACAGCCTGCAAGGAAGGTCTACTGGAACCGATCGACGCTGCGGGCTTTCCGAAAAGCGACGACGGAATCGCGGCGGCGAACGATTTCGTGCCAGGTGCGCTCGGCGAATGCTGGGTGGGAAGCGTCGTTTATTCGCAAGTGATCGGATTCGATCCCGCGCGCGTAAAAGGCACGCCGAAAGTCATCGCGGATTTCTTCGATCTGAGACGCTATCCGGGCCCGCGCGGATTGAGACGCAATTCGGCAAAGCTCAATCTCGAACTCGCCCTGCTGGCCGATGGCGTGAAGCCGAAAGATGTCTATCGCACGCTGGCCACGCATGAAGGCCTGATGCGCGCGCTTGCCAAGCTCGATACGATCCGGCCCTTCATCGTGTGGTGGTCGAAGAGCGCCGATCCCTTGAAGATGCTGGCCGGCCAGAAAGTGGTTTTCACCACCATGCCCAACAGCGCGCTGTTCGATGCGGTGAAGGCGAAACAGAAGGTGGGCGCGATCTGGGACTATCAGCTTTACGAGATGGACGTGTTCGGCATCCCGCGCGGCAATCCGAAGAAGCCGATGGCGATGGAGTTCCTGCATTTCGCAACCTCGACCAAAGCGCTGGCCCATGTGGCGGAGTGGGTGCCCTATGGCCCGGCGCGCAAATCCTCCATCGCGCTGGTGGGCGACAACCCGGAGACGGGCACGGCCATGCGCAATCTGCTGCCGACCGCGCCGGAACATTTCCGCCAGGCCTTCCGTGTGGACGATGCTTGGTGGGCCCGGCACGGCAAGGAGATCTCGCCGGTGTGGCGGGTGTGGGTGGAAGGCGCCAGCGCCAGCGACCTGCCGTAAAGATTGCCGGTTGGTGGCCGCGCGTTGAAAGTTTCCGAACAGGGCTTCTGCGCGAAACGATAGAACCGGCCGCAAGTTGTTTCGCGCGCCGCATTGACAGCGACGCCGCGCTCGCGGACTTTCACAACAGACCGCTTCGGGGACAGCGGAAGGGCTGGGATCATCGATGTTTTCTTATGCGGTGCGCCGTCTTCTGGGCGCGATTCCGACGCTCTTTGTCGTCATCACGCTGACCTTCTTCATGATGCGCGCCGCACCCGGCGGGCCTTTCGACAGCCAGCGCAACCTGCCGCCCGAGATCAAGCACAACATCGAGGCGGCTTATAACCTCGACAAGCCGCTGATCGTGCAATACGGGCTTTATCTCAAACGGCTGGCGCATTTCGATCTGGGGCCGTCGTTCAAGAACCGCGATTTCACGGTGACGGAACTGATCGCGCAAGGCCTGCCGGTGAGCGCGCGGCTGGGCCTCACGGCGATGGTATTCGCGTTGATTTTCGGCGTCACATTGGGCGTGCTGGCCGCGCTGAAACAAAACCGCGCGGCGGATTATGGCGTGATGACGCTGGCGATGATCGGCATCACGATTCCCACTTTCGTTACCGCGCCGTTGCTGACGCTGGTGTTCGGCGTCTACGGACTTTCGATCTTCGGTCACGAGATCATGCTTCCCGTCGCGGGCTGGGGCGGGGGTGCGGGACTGAACATGATCCTGCCGGTGACGGTTCTGGCGTTGCCGCAGATCGCGATCATCGCACGGCTGGTGCGCGGCAATATGGTGGAAGTGCTGCACTCCAACTATGTGCGCACAGCGCGCGCCAAGGGTTTGCCCAATCATGTGGTGGTGACGCGCCATGCGTTGCGCGCGGCGTTGCTGCCGCTTGTGAGTTATCTGGGGCCTGCGATTGCGGCGCTGCTGACCGGATCGCTGGTGGTGGAGACGATTTTCGGATTGCCGGGCATCGGGCGCTATTTCGTGAACGGCGCGCAGAACCGCGACTATACGCTCGTGATGGGCGTGGTGATCGTGTATGCGGCGCTGATCATCGTGCTCAATCTCATCACCGATCTTCTGTATGCGGTGCTCGATCCGCGCGTGAGGTTCGACCGATGATCGCAACGGGTGCTTCCGCCGCCAATGCCGAAGCGATGACAAAGACACAATTCGTGCAGGGGCGCAGCCTTTGGGTGGACGCCCGGCGACGGTTGTTCCGCAACAAGGCGGCGCTGGTGAGCATGATCGTGCTGGCGCTGATCACGCTCGCCGCGATCTTCCTGCCGCTCGTCTGGCCCTATGGCTATGAAGACATCGATTATGCGCTGGTCAACTGTGCGCCGGATTGGTGGCCCGATCCCGACGTGCTGTGTCATTCCGGCGGGTGGCACATTTTCGGCTCGGACAATATCGGGCGCGATCTGTTCGTGCGTGTGCTTTACGGTGCGCGCGTTTCGCTGGCTGTTGGACTTGTGGCGACTTTGGTGAGCCTTGTGATCGGTGTCGCCTATGGCGCGACGGCGGGGTTCCTCGGCGGCGTGGCGGACAATCTGATGATGCGGGTGGTGGACATTCTTTACTCCCTACCCTTCATCTTCTTCGTCATCATCCTGATGGTGGTGTTCCAGCAGAGCTTCATCCTGCTGTTCGTAGCCATTGGCGCGGTGGAATGGCTCACCATGGCGCGGATCGTGCGCGGACAGACGCTTTCCATCAAGCAGCAGGAATTCATCGAGGCGGCGCGCGCGGCCGGCGTTTCGCAGAGCGGCATCATCGGGCGGCATATCGTGCCGAACGTGGTCGGGCCGGTGATCATCTATGTGACGCTGACGATCCCTTCGGTGATCCTGTCGGAAAGCTTTCTGTCCTTCCTGGGGCTCGGCATACGCGAGCCCCTCACCTCGTGGGGCGTGCTGATCTCGGATGGCGCGAACCAGCTTGAAACCGCGCCGTGGATGCTGATCTTTCCGGCGTTGCTCATGGCGGTGACGCTGTTCTGTTTCAACTTCATCGGCGACGGATTGCGCGACGCCCTCGATCCCAAGGACCGCTGATGGCAACGCCGATCCTGGAAGTGAAAAACCTCAATGTCCGGTTTTCGACGCCGGACGGCGAAGTGCACGCGGTGAAAGACGTGAACTTCCGCATCGACGAAGGCGAGTGCCTGGGTGTCGTGGGCGAATCCGGCTCGGGCAAGAGCCAATTGTTTCTTTCCACATTGGGATTGCTGGCCGGAAACGGGAGCGCCACGGGAAGCGTTCTTTATCGCGGCCGTGAAATCCTGGGGCTGCCGGACAAGCAATTGAACGAATTACGCGGCTCGAAGATCACGATGATCTTTCAGGATCCTCTGACGTCGCTGACGCCGCATATGACGATCGGGGCGCAACTTATCGAGACGCTGCGCGTGCATCGCCGCGTGCAATCGGAAGAAGCCGAACGCCGCGTGCTGGAAACGCTGGAACTGGTGCGCATTCCGGAAGCGAAACAGCGGATGCGGCAATATCCGCACGAGCTTTCCGGCGGGATGCGCCAGCGCGTAATGATCGCGATGGCAACCGTGTGCGGCCCCGATCTTCTGATCGCCGACGAACCCACGACGGCGCTCGACGTTACGGTGCAGGCGCAAATTCTCGACATCATGCGCGATCTGAAGAACGAGCTGAAAACCGCGATTGCCATCGTTTCGCACGACATGGGCGTGATTGCAGGGCTTGCCGACTACGTTCAGGTGATGCGGTACGGCGAGATCGTGGAGACCGGCAAGGTCGATCGCATCTTCTACACGCCGCAGCATCCCTATACGAAGATGCTGCTCGACGCGATGCCGCGCATCGACCAGCCCGATCGGCGCGGGCATGCGCATCTCGCGCCCCTGGCGGAAAACGCGAAAACCCTGCTCGACGTGCGCGATCTGAAAGTTCATTTCCCCGTGAAAACCGGCGGGGTGTTTGCGAAGAGAAAACCGCTGCGCGCGGTAGACGGTGTGAGCTTCACCTTGCGCCAGGGCGAGACGTTGGGAGTGGTCGGCGAATCCGGTTGCGGAAAATCGACGCTTGCGCGAGCCGTGTTGAAGCTGCTGCCGGAAACCGACGGCGCCGTCGTGTGGTGCGGGCGCGATCTGGGGCCGATGCAGCGGGAGGAAATCCGCAAGCTGCGCGGAGAATTGCAAATCGTGTTCCAGGATCCCCTGGCCAGCCTCGACCCTCGCATGACTATCGGCCAATCGATTGCCGAACCGCTGCGCACTTTAAGGCCTGAGCTTTCGCGGCGGGATATTCGCGCGCAAGTGGGCGAGATGATGGAACGCGTCGGGTTGGATCCCGCGTGGATCAACCGCTATCCGCATGAATTTTCCGGCGGGCAGAACCAGCGCGTGGGCATCGCGCGGGCCATGATTGTCAAGCCGCGGCTCGTGATCTGCGACGAAGCGGTGAGCGCGCTCGACGTTTCCATTCAAGCGCAGATCGTGGAGCTTCTGGTGCGGCTGCAGGCCGAATTCGGGATGTCGCTCATTTTCATCAGTCACGACCTCTCCGTCGTTCGGCAGATTTCGCATCGCGTGATGGTGCTCTATCTGGGACGCGTGGTGGAATTGGCGAGCCGCGAGGCGATCTACGAAAATCCGCGCCATCCTTACACGCGCGCGCTGATAAGTGCGGTCCCCGTGCCCGATCCGAAGCTGGAGCGCGCCAAGCCGCGAGCGAAGATCGCCCTCGACCTGCCCTCGCCGCTCGATACGCGGGCGCAACTGACCTTCCTGAAATCGAAGGTGACCGACGATCCGGATGCGGTGCAATATCGCCCTCAACTGATCGAAGTTGCGCCCGGCCATCTGGTTGCCGAGCACGATTGAACGCCTCGCTTCCCAAACAAGAGAGACAAGATTTCACTTCAACCGCTTCACCTTGAACAGTTTCACGTTGTCGCTGATCGTCATCGAATAGCTGCCAAGGAAGGCGCGTTCGATGGTGACGGTGACGTCTTTCGGATTCTTGGCGAAATGAGCCTTGCCGCTGTCGGCCTGTAGCTGCGCCCATACCTGGCCGTTGTCGAGGAAGACAATGAACTTCCCATAGGCGTTGGTGGCATAGTCGGAAAGTTTCGCGGTGATGCTGTCGATTTCATCCTTCTTCGCGTCTTCCACCTGCTCGGGCGTTTTCTCGACGCGCTCCTCGCCGAACTGTTGGGGCGTGGTTTGCGGTTTGCCCTCGCCTCCGCCGAACAGGTTGTCGAGACCGAACCAGGACTCCTTTTCTTCCTTCGTCGGCTGTGGTGGTGGCGCAGCGGCAGCTTGCGCCGGGCTTTGGAATTGGGGCGCCAGCCGGTCGTAACAGGCAAGGCGCTCGGCAGCGTCGGTCAGCGCTGCGCAATTGCGCAAGCTGCGCAAGAGCGCGTCGCCGGGCTCGGCATGGGCGATGAGCGGGCTCAGCGCGAAAACTAGGGCGAGAGGAAGCGCCTTTCGATCCATCTTCAGGTCATCCTTCCGTAACGGAAATTTGCTGCTCGATTCGCCCCCACGGCGGCGGATGATATGGTATGCAGCGCGGGCGTTCGAGGGGTTGTCATCATGCTTCGGTTGAGGGTGCTCGCGCTGGCCGCACTTTGTCTGGCGGCGTGTTCTCCGCCACCGCGCGGCGATGGTCCGATGACGCTCAATCGCGGCAATGGCGGCGAAGTGAAAAGTCTCGATCCGCACTACATCGACTTGACGGCTGAATCCAATGTCGTGGGCGATCTTCTGACGGGGCTTGTGACGGAGGACGCCTCCGGCGAACCGATGCCCGGGGCCGCCACCCATTGGGAGGTTTCGCAGGATGGGCTGACATGGACGTTCCATCTGCGCGACGAGGTGTGGTCGGATGGCGTGCCGGTGACCTCGCACGATTTCGTTTATGCGTTTCGCAGATTGTTGGAGCCGGCGCGCGGCGCGACGTATGCCTATAACATCTGGGTCATCAAGAATGCGCGCGAGGTGAACGGCGGCAAGCTGCCCGGAACCGCGCTCGGCGCCGAAGCGCCGGACGACAAGACGCTGATCATCCATCTGGAGCATCCCGCGCCCTATCTGCCCGAACTGTTGATGCACCAGACGGCCTATCCGGTGCCGCGCCATGTGGTGGAAGTGAAAGGCGATGCGTGGTCGCGCGTGGAGAACTATGTCGGCAACGGCGCTTATCTGCCGAAGCGCTGGGTGCCGAACGACAAGCTGACGCTTGTGAAGAACCCGCGTTTCTACGACGCCAAGAACGTGAAGATACAGATCGTCAACTATTATCCGACCCAGGATACGCAAGCCGCGCTGAAACAGATGCGCGCAGGCGAACTCGACACACAGACGCCGCTTCCGGCGACCGAGATCATCTGGCTCAGAAAGCACATGCCGCACACCCTGCAAATGGCGGATTATCTCGGCACCTCGTATGTCATGTTCAACAACAAGCGCAAACCTTTCGACGATCCGCGCATGCGCGAGGCACTGAGTCTTGCTTTCGACCGGGAGTCCGCCAACAACGATGTGCTGCGCTTTGGCGAGAAATCGGCCTATGCATTTGTGCCGCCCGGAACCGCGAATTATCCCGGCACCGCGCAACTGCGATTCAAATCCATGCCCATGGCGGCGCGGATTGCGCGCGCGCAACAATTGATGAAGGAAATGGGGTACGGCCCTTCCAGGCATTTCCATACCACCTACGAAACCACTCAGGATCCCGACGCTGTGCGGGTGGCGGCTGCCCTACAACAGATGTGGCGGAAGATTTATGTCGATATCGAGATCGTAAAGGTGGACTTGCCGATTCATTACAAAAACTTGCAGGTCCACGCCTTCGACACAGCCAATGCCGCCTGGATCGCAGACTTCAACGATGCCTCCAATTTCCTCGACCTTCTGCGCACCGACAGCGGCAACAATTACGGCCAGTATTCGAATCCGAAATTCGATGCGCTGATGGACAAGGCCCAACAGGAGCCGGATGCGAAGGTTCGCGGCGAGGAATTGAACGAAGCCGAACAGATCGCGCTTGACGACTACGCAGTGCTGCCCTGGCGCTTTCGCAAGACACAGGATCTGGTGCAGCCCTATGTGCGCGGCTGGATTCCGAACGCCCGCAACTTCAACCGCACGCGCTGGCTCTGGATCGATCCGAAGATACCACCGGAGCGTTGAAAGCACCCCCGCACTTCCTATCTACTTCCCTGTCATTCCGCCGATGCCGGCGGACGGCAGGGCTGTCCTCAAGGAGGGAAAATCTTATGAACGTCAATGGCTTAGTTGGCCGCTGGAGAAATCTTCTACTGGTTCTGGCGGTACCGGTTCTTCTCGCAGGCTGCGGCGTCAACACGATTCCCACCAAGGACGAACAAGTGAAGGCGGCGTGGGGTGACGTACAGAATCAATATCAGCGGCGCTCTGACCTGATCCCCAATCTGGTGTCGACCGTGCAGGGCTACGCGCAGCAGGAACGCACCGTGTTGACCGATGTGGTGAAGGCGCGCGCAAGCGCGACGCAAGTGAAGGTCGATGCCTCCACGATCACAGACCCCGAAGCCTTCAAGAAGTATCAGGCGGCGCAGGACCAGCTTTCCGGCGTTCTGGGGCGGCTGCTTGCGATCACCGAGAACTATCCCGACCTGAAATCGAACCAGAACTTCCTGGCGCTGCAATCGCAGCTTGAGGGAACGGAAAACCGCATCGCGATCGCGCGGCGCGACTACAACGAAGCGGTTCGGCAATATAACACCGAGCTTCGCACATTTCCCGGCGTGATCTGGGCGGCGACGCTTTACCGTTCGCAGAAACCGGCGCAGCCTTTCACCGCCACCGCTGAGGCGCAGACGGCGCCGAAGGTCAGCTTCCCGCCGCCGCAATAATGGCAAACCCGCTCGCATGGCTCGGCCGGTGCGCGTTCGCGCTACTTCTTCTCTGCGCGCTCGTTGCACCGGCGCCAGCCGCGCCAACCTTTCCGCCGCTGACGGGCCGCGTCGTCGACGACGCGCACATCCTTTCGGAAGGCACAAAGGCGCAACTGACGCAAAAGCTGGAAGACCTTGAGAGCCGGACTTCGCGGCAGTTGGTGGTGGTCACCCTGCCGTCGCTGCAAGGCTACGAGATCGAGGACTACGGCTATCAGCTTGGGCGGGCCTGGGGCATCGGGCAGAAGAAGCTCAACAACGGCGTGCTGTTCATCATCGCGCCCAACGAGCGCAAGGTGCGCATCGAAGTGGGATATGGGCTCGAACCCATTCTTACCGACGCGCTTTCGAGCGTCATCCTTCAGGAGAAAGTGTTGCCGCGCTTCCGCAACGGCGACATGGAAGGCGGTGTCGTGGCCGGCACCGATGCCATCGTCGAGCAACTGTTGCTGGATGCGCCAGCCGCAAAAGCACGCGTGGCAGCAGCCGAGAAACAGGTTTCGCAGCCGCAATTCAATCCGGTCATCCTGATCTTCATCGCCTTCATCATCTTCACGATCTTCGGACGCATTTTCGGGCGCAGACGCAGCGGTCTTGGCGCGCTGCCATGGATCATCCTGGGCAGCGGCATGGGGGGACGCGGTGGCGGATTTGGCGGCGGCGGTTTCGGTGGCGGTGGTTTTGGGGGCGGCGGCGGATCGTTCGGCGGCGGCGGCTCCTCGGGAAGCTGGTGATGCTGGACGAACGCGACCGCCAACATATCGCCGACGCCGTGGCCCGCGCGGAAGCATTGTGCTCGGGCGAAATCTCTTGCGTGCTGGCGGAAGAAGCGTCCCACTATCGCGAAGTGCCGCTCGGCTGGGCAGCGCTGGCGGCACTTGTGTTGCCGCCCCTGGGATTGGTGCTGGGATTCAAACCGCTCGCCCTTGCTGAAATGGTTTCGGGTTGGGCGGCAGCGCAATCGGCCGAAACCGAGCGCGAAATCCTTCTTGCGCTGTCCGCTTACGCGGTGGTGCAGGCGGTGTTATTTGCCGTTGTCGTATTGATCGTGTCGATCCCCGCGGTGCGGCGCGCATTGACGCCCGCGTTTCTCAAACGCCACCGCACCAGCCAGTCCGCGCGGCACCATTTCGCGGCATTGGCGGCACGATTGGGGCCGGGCACACCTTATGTCCTGATCTATGCCTCACGCCGCGACCGCCGCGTGGAGATCGTTGCCAGCGAAGCCGCGTATCGTGCCGAAGGCGATACACCGTGGCGCGATGCCGCGAACGTGTTGACCGCCTCGCTGCGCGAGGGCCGTGCAGGCGATGGGTTCGTGCGCGCGGTGGAAATCTGCGGAGCGGCGCTGGCCCGCCACTTCCCGCCCAGCGGCGAAAAGCGCAACGCACTCCCCGACACCGTGCTGGAGACTTGAAGGACGCGCCTTAGGAGGCGCGCGCTACCCGTTCGGCGTCGAAATGCGGAATAAGATGCTCGCCGGCCAGCCTTATGCTCCGCATGACCGCTTCGTGAGGTATGGCGCCGAACTGCATCAGGCAGAGAAGGCGATCGGTGCCGATGCCGCTGTATTTCGCGGCTTTGGCCCGGCAGAGGTCCGGCGTGCCGATGATAACGGAGTCCAGCGGTTCGAGGACTTCGTGGGCCTCTTCCTTCGAAACTTCTTCGTTGCGCGCCATCCGTTTCAGCAACGAGACGACGGGCACTTCATCAGGCGTGTCTTCGAGGCTCGTGGGGTCGTTTTCTTTCAGTGCAGCGATACTGTGCTGCATGTTGCGGGCGCGATGCGGATTGAGACCGGCGCGGATCATGTCCCACCACACCGCGCGCGGAACCTTGAACACGATAGGTGCTGCGTGGACATACCAGAGCGCGGCCAGCGCGGCGCCGCTCTCGATGGCTTGTTTGCGTGTTTCCGCGACGTGGACGAAGGTGAAGACGCCTTTCTGCTTGTTGATGAAAAGTCCTGCGGGTTCTTTGCATTCGGAGATGCCCCGGTCGTAATCGTCGAGCATCGTCTTCATGAATTCGACGGGGCTTAACAGCGTGGTGCCCAGCGCGCCTACCCCGAGCTGGCCCGCCATATAAAACGAGTCCGGGCTGCTGGCCATTTGCCACAAACGCGGATGCGGCTTCTGAAGCGGGCGCGGAACGACCTCGCGTTCGGGAATCTGAAGCAGTTTGGAATTCCAACTAAACGTGTCCTGGGTCCACATTTTCGGGATCATCTGCAACGCCTCGCGCAATTCGTCGCGCGCCGTTTCCGGATTGACGCCGAAAGTCTCCCATTCCTTGCCGCCGGTTTTCGCCATGCCAAGTTCGAAGCGGCCGTTGCTCAGGATGTCGAGTGTGGCTGCCCGCTCGGCTACACGCATGGGACCGTTGATGCGGAACGGCGCAAGCACGCCGGCATGACCGACATGAAGCATCCGGGTGTTGAGCGCAATCGCCGTGAGCAGCATTTCGGGAGCGGAGCTGTAGCTGAATTCCGGTGCGCCGTGATGTTCGACCTGCCACCAGACTTCGAAACCGGCACGATCGGCGGCACGTGCTTCTTCGATGGTGTCCGCGATCAACCGCCGCTCGAAATCGGCCGTGAACGGTTTGGGGCGCTGGACTTCGCAGAAAATATCGAATTTCACGGGAAGAACTCCTGTTCAGAGAATGGCGAGCGGGTTGACCGGCGAGCCGGTTCCTTTTTCGATGCGCAAGGGCGCCACGACAAAGAAGAATTCCCAGCGGGATTCCTCGGCGCAGGCCTTTTCGAGGTCGGCGAGATAAAGGTTGTCGAGAAGGTGCAGGCCCATGGCGACGAGACCGCACATGTGAACGGGAATGGGCCAATCCTCGACCGGATGGGGCGATGGATTGGGATCGTGTACCGCGTCGGAGCCGAGAACGGCGATCTTGCGCTCATGCAGCCACGGAATGCAGTCGGGATCGAGACCGCCGAGATAATAAGGCCGTTCGCTGGACAATGGATGATCGACGCGGAGCGCATCGCGTCCAGTGGAGATGAGAAGTATGTCCCCCTCACCGGTTTTGACGTTTTGTGCTTTCTCGGCGGCGTCGAGCTCTTTGGCGGTCACCGGTTCTTCCGGCGCGACGAACGGTTTTTGGCGCAGGCGCGGAATATCGAGCAGGACGCCGCGGCCGGAGATGCCGTCGCGCGCCGCCATGATGGAATTGCGGCGTGCGCCGGTGGAGCGAACGTCCTGCGCGGGAAAACCATTGTACATCTTTCCTTCGACGAAAACGTGGCACAACGCATCGATGTGACTGGACGCGAGGCCGTGATAGGCGATGCCGATGAAATCGAGCGAGCATTCGAGACCTGGCACACCGGCGGCACAAGGATCGTCGCCGCCGATTACCATGTGATGCAATGCGGGTGTGGGATTTTCGGGCCCCGGGACGACTGGGAAATTCCGGGCACAGCTTACTTGCCGTCCGCGCCTGGCAAGTTTTGCTCCCGCTGCGATGCGATCCGGCACCAGGTAGTTGAGCGTGCCCCGTTCATCGTCTGCGCCCCAGCGGCCCCAGTTCGACACCTGGTCGAAGAGGCGCTTCATATCCTGCTTGGTGCGATATTCGCTCACGTCGCCTCACCCTTCACGTCTTTTGCAGCAGAGCTTCGTTCGCCTTGCTATGGCGCTGGCCCGGGTTGAGTTCGATAAGTTCGATCAAATTGCCGTTGGGATCGTAGCAACAGCACGAACCTATGATTCCAAGGTCGGGATGGGGGCCGAAAACCTTTTGCGTGAAGCGCACGCCTTTCGCGGTGAGCGCAGCGTGGGCTTCGTGAACGCCCTTGGTGCGAAACGCAAGGATGCGCGGTACTGCGCCTTCCGCGACGGGAATGGAATCGAACTTCGCTTCGGGTTCAACCCATTCGATGAGGTCGATCATGGGACCATCGGGATCGGACGGCAGCACCATCAGGACGCCGCGGCCCTTGGCCCGCTTCATACCGAATATCCCGGCGACGAAATCGGGCCATTCGACATGGCGGCGGTCGTTCAGAACCTCAAAGCCCAGAAGCCTGTAGAAAGCGACCGATTCGTCGAGATCGCGAACGTTGATCACCGTGTGATAAAAATGTTCGAGGTGCCAGTTTGCGGCCATGTGGTCCTCCCATCAGAGGATAATATAACGCTTGTTATACAACATGACAATCGCGCCGGAAGTGGCGGCACATTGCATTTTGCGCCGCAACCAACCGCCGCAGTTCCTGTCATTGAACCTGGGAAGCGTTTTCGGGCATCCTGCGAACGAGCCGGAAAGACCGGCGCCCGCCCTTTCGAGTTTTGGAATGCCCAAAAAAGTCGATCACAAAGAACGGCGCAGAGCCTTTCTCGAAGCTGCCTATCGCTGCATCAAGCGCGACGGATTTTCCGGGATGACGGTGCGCGCTGTGGCCAAGGAAGCCGGCTTCACAACCGGAGCGCTGGTGCATTACGTCGATTCGATGGACGAGCTTCTGGTTCAGACCTCTGAAATTGCCGCCGAAGATGTGCGCGCGAAGATGCTGGAGATGGAAGCCCATCCCGATCCACTGATTTCGCTGCGCGAGGTGCTTTATCTCGCCCTTCCCAGCGACGAGGACAAACGCGGCAACTGGAACTACTGGTTCGGGTTCTGGGAACGGTCGGCAGAAAGCGTGGCCGTACGCAAAGTCACGCATTTGCGTTATACCGAGTGGCTGGATCGCAATGCGCGGATGATCCGCCGCGCCAAGGCGGCGGGCGATATTGCCGACGATGTGGACGTGACGACCGCGGCGCGCGCGGGCGTGGCATTAATTGATGGAATTGCGGCACAGACAATCCGTTCGGGGCGCTCGCTCAGCGCCAGCGAACAGCGCAAGCTGGTAGACGAATGGATAAGATTGTGGCTCAAGCCCACGCGGGCATTCGGCGGCGGAGGCAAATCGGCGAAGCCGGCGCGAGTCAAAAAGATTGCCGCGCGCCGCTAGGCGGAATTGGAAACACGATCAGGTTGGCCGGTTCGGGTTTTGCCGTGCCTTTGACGAGCACACTTTCGATCCATTGATCGATTTGCCGGCGGATTTTCTTCGAGCTCAGCGGCCTGCCGCTGATCAACACGTTCACGCCGATGCCATCAATCTGGCAAACCAGGGCTGCTGCGGCGTCGGCAATGTTGAGCGATGGAGATATCTCGCCCAGAGCCTGAGCTGCGCGCAGCAGGCGGCCAAAACGGCGGAAGGATTCGTCGTAACGGTCATGGATGGCGGCGCGGATGAGTTCGCTATCGCCGGAAAGATTCCAGAAGCCCAGCCAGATCTTCCAGTGGCCCAGCATTTCGGCCGTTACAGGCAACGCTTCGTCGACGATGCGGCGAAGAGCTTCCAGCCCATGATAATCCCGCTCGACAGCTTCCATCCGACCGCGAATGACGAGCGTGGAGTATTCGGCCGCTTGCAGAAAGATGTGATCCTTCGAAGTTATATAATGGAGAACGGCACCAGGAGAACTGCCCGCTTCGGCCGCGATATCGCGGATGGTGGCGTTCGCAACCCCCTTTCGCTGGATCACGCGGAAAGCGGCTTTGGCGATATCTTCCCGGCGCAACCCGTGATTGACGCGTTTCGGCATGATCAGCCCGCCATCACGCCGCCATCGATGATGAGTTCGGTGCCGGTGATGAAACGCGCATCGTCCGAAGCGAGATAGACGACGCCCGCTGCAATATCTTCCGGTACGCCTGCATGACCGACGGGTGTCGCTGCTTCGGAAGCGGCCCGGGCATCTTCCATCGCGTTGCTGTTGCGCAGAATGTCGACGTCCGGCAGGTCGCCGCCGAAGGCCATCTTGATCCAGATCGGCGTTTCGATGGCGCCCGGATGGACGGAGTTTGCACGTATATTCTTCTTTGCCGCCGCGCATTCGAGCGCGAGTGCCTTGGTGAACATGCGGACGCCTGCTTTGCTGGCGCAATACCCTGCGAGACCGGCAATGCCCTTGAGGCCCGCAACCGAAGACATGTTCACGATCGAACCGCCGCCCGAGGATTCCAGCAGAGGGATGGCATGTTTGGCGGCGAAAAACATACTATCGAGATTGACGGCAAGTTGGCGGCGCCAGGTTTCATAAGTCATTTCGCCGATGGGCGCTGCGACGCAGATACCCGCGTTGTTGACGAGGATGTGGAGACCGCCGAGATCGCGCTCGATGGCACGCAATACATTTTGCCATGCCAGCTCTTGGGTCACGTCGAGCGGATATAGCGTGGCCGTGCCGTGCTCGGATTCGATAACGGTTTGGGTTTTCTGTAGCCCGTCTACATCTACATCGCTGAGCGCGACGCTTGCGCCTTCGCGCGCGAGTGCAATGGCGCAGGCCGAGCCGATGCCGCTGGCCGCACCAGTCACCAAGGCAATTTTTCCGCTCAGTCTCGACATTCATGCCTCCTCCGGCCAGTGTTTTCGGGCAAATTCCGCGAGCTTGCGGATGGCGACATCGCCTTCTGCCAACATCGGGTGGAACATGTGCCAGACGTGAATCATGCGATGCCAAATCTCGATCTGCGATGTCACACCCTGTTCCAATGCGCGCCTGTGCAGGTTTTTGGCATCGTCCAGCAGCACTTCCTCGCTGCCGACATGGATCAACATCGGCGGCAGTCCGGCAAGATCGCCGAACAATGGCGAGGCCAATGGCGAACGTGCGATGTCCTCCGGTACATAGGCATCAGCCATTTCCTTGAGTGCGCGGCGCGTAAGCAGAGGATCGACATGAGCCTTGGTGCCGAATGTTTCGGCCGTGCAGGTAAGATCGGTCCATGGGCTAATGAGCAGAGCATTCGAGGGCAACGGCCGATTTTTGGCGCGAGCGGCGAGCATCGTGCATACGGCAAGACCGCCACCGGCAGATTCGCCGCCGATGGCGATACGGTTGGCCGGGACTTTTTCCAGAAGCGCGCTGTAAGCGGCCACACTGTCGTCAACTGCTGCAGGGAATGGGTTTTCAGGCGCAAGGCGATAATCGATGCTCACGACGCGCGCTTTGGCCTTGAGCGCGAAAGCCGTGGTGAACGGACGCGATCCGTTGGGCTTGCCAAGAACATAACCCCCGCCGTGCAGGTGAAAGAGTATGGGCGCGGTATCCGCCCCATCCGGGATGATCCATTCGGCCGGCACTCCGCCCAATCTGCTTTGCTCGATTCGTAATCCCGGCGGCGGAACGAACGCTCCGGCAAAGATTTCGCTTTGTGCACGCCGCTCCATAAAAGGAGTGTCCGGCCCGCCGATGAGACCGGTAAGCATTTCACGGACCTGTTCGACCTGGCTCATCGATTCACTCAAAAGCCCGGATCAATTCGTCGGCCGCCAGGCGGATGCTGCGCAGGACCGCCTCATGCGGGATGCGGCCGAACTGCATCATGCACATCATGCGATCGGTGCCGATGGCTTCGTATTTGCGCAGTTTTTCCAGGCAATGCGCCGGATCTCCGATAACGATGGAATCGATCTGTTCCAGCAGTTCGTGCGCTTCTTCGTTGGAAACGTGTTCGCCCCGCGCCATGCGCTTGATGAGCGTGATGATCTCCGTGTCGCCCGGCTCCGGGGTGAGGACGGTGGGATCCTTGCCGTCATCGCCGATGATATCGAGCTTGTATTGATCGGAGCTTTGCGAATTGGGATGGGCAGCCGAACGGAACAGCGAGAAATAGCTGGAAAGCGGCACCTGAAAATTCTTCGGGCCAGCCAGCACATACCAAAGGGCGGACCATGCCGCGCCCGTATCGATCGCCTGTTGGCGCGATTCCGCAACGTGAACAAAGGTGAAAACCGCCTTCTGTTTGTTCGGCGAATGACCTACAGGCGTTTCGCATTCGGCAAGACCGGCTTCGTATTCCCGCAGCAACGCGTCCATCGAGGAGACGGGGTTGAGGATAGTGAGCGCAAGAAGGCCTACCCCCCGCCTGCCTGCTGCCCGAAAAGATTTGGGACTGCCTGCCGTCTGCCACAGCGCAGGATGCGGCTTTTGCATCGGCCGCGGCGTGACATCGCGTTTCGGAATCTCGATGTGTGGGCTTTTGTATTCGAAGGTATCCTGTGTCCAGATTTTCGGCAGCATTTCGAACAGTTCCTGATACTCCTCTGCCGATGTTTTGGGATCGGCCCCAAAGGTTGCCCATTCCTTGCCGCCCGACACAGCCAAACCCACCTCAAGCCTGCCCTTGCTGATAATGTCGAGCGTGGCGGTGCGCGCGGCGATACGCATGGGATGATTGACACGGTGGCGGCCGATGATTCCGGAATGGCCTATCCGCATGCGTTCGGTATGGAGCGCGACGGCGGCAAGCCAGAGATCGGGCGCCGACGAATAGCTGAATTCCGGCGTTGCGTTGTGTTCGACCTGCCACCAGGTTTCAAAGCCTGCTCGGTCGGCGGTGCAAGCCTGTTCGATAATTTCTTCATAAAGAAGGCGCTCGTGATTTGCCCGCCACGGTTTCGGACATTGCACTTCGTAAAACATATCGAATTTCATGGGCGCCCTTCCCGATTGTCACGTCTGTTTCTTTTTATAACGTCTGTTCTAAAACAAGCAATGGTTTTGGAACGGCCGTTCCATAACGCAGCACAACACCACTATTGACGTGATTGTCGACGAGCGATTGCTCCATGTGTTGCAGACTTGTCGCTGCTGCGCCGCAACACGCACAGCGACGGGTTGCGTGGTTATGTAACGGTCGTTATATTTCGTTTCAAAGCAGGGAACGCTTTGCGGGACGAACAAGGCGCCGGCTTCATAAATGTCGAAGGGGAGGCATCATGAGCGCCCAACGTAACTTCGCTTTTTTGAGCGGCGCGGCTTTGCTTTTGTTCGGGCACGCGGCGCAGGCTGCGTCTGACACTCAGCCCGACAAACCGGAAGTCATCGTCACCGAGCCTGTGAAGGTCGCGCAAAACGATACTTCGGGAACGCAAACATCGGCCCCGATCGAAACGGTGATCGTGACGGCTGAAAAGCGCTCAGCCGACATTCAGAAAGTGCCGATCGCGGTTTCCGCCATCGACGGCAATTCGCTGGAAAGCCAGAGCATCATCGGTTTCAAGGAATTGGGCGCACGCGTGCCTTCCCTGCGGTTTGGCGCAGGCGTGACGGGAGGCGAAAACGTCATCACCATTCGCGGACTCGGCAGCGTGAACACCACGCCAGGTGGCGATTCGCCCGTCGCCTATAGCGTGGATGGCGTGGGACTGCAGCGTTCCACCTCAATCGATCCGGAATTCTACGACATCGAGCGCGTGGAAGTTCTGCGCGGCCCCCAGGGAACGTTGTATGGGCGCAATTCCGTCGGCGGGTCCATCAATGTCATCACCAACAAGCCGAACGATACTTTGTCCGGCTCGGTCGACGCGATGATCGGCGACTACGCGGCGAAGACTTTCCGCGGATGGGTGAACGCACCGCTGGTGGACGACGGCGATTTCAAAGTCTACGCCCGGCTCACCGGCGTTTCGGCGCAACACAACCCCTATTCCACCAACCTTTCGACCGCGCCTTATGCGACGCACAATCAGGATGCCGAAGACTATCGTATGCTGCGCGGCCAGGTTTATTTCGAATTCAACCCCGATCTGAATCTGCTGATCACGGCCAGCGACAGCGACTCAAGCGATCCGGTTGCCACAAACACCGCCTGGTGGCAGGTGCCGCAGCGTTTCGTCGGCGATCAAGACGTTTCCGGCGAACCGCCCATCGCGTTGGGATCGGCATGCGACTTCAGCACCGAGGCGCTTTACAAACCGCGCGTGTTTTGCCGCGACTATCCGGAAAACGCGAAAAACAATGTGCAGCTCTATTCGGCTACGCTGAACTGGAATTTCAACTGGGCGACGTTCACATCGGTGACCGGCCTTAGCAGCAGCAATGTGGCGCAAACAAGCGATGGCGATGGGTCGGACCTGCCGATGGCCTTCGGCTCGGCCTGGACGCTGCGTCAGCATCAGATATCGGAGGAAGTTCGCCTTGCGTCGAGCGATGCGGATGATCCCCTGCAATGGATCGCCGGGTTCTATTATTTCTGGTCGGACAACTTCGAAGACTTTGCCTATTCCGACAGCGGATATAACGACGTCGGCTTTCTTAGGCCTTTCGACCAGTTCAATTTTATAAGTCACGGAAACACCAAAACGCGTGCTTATGCGCCGTTCGGCCAGATCGATTACAATCTGGGCAAAACGTCTGTTGGAATTCCGCTGACCGTCACCTTCGGCGTGCGATTCAGCAACGACGAAAAATACGGCTACAATTTCCTGGACTATCAATTGCCGCTATTTTGCCCCGGGGTTAACGGCTCTTGTGGCGTCATCCAAGGACCGTTTTCCAAGACCTGGAGCCAGTGGACCGGCAAATTCGGCCTCGCTTATCAGATCGACCCCGACACGATGGTTTATGCTTCCGCCTCACGCGGTTACATCGATGGCGGCAATATCATCGGCCTGGCCAATATCTACAATCCGGAAAGTGCATGGTCTTACGAAGCGGGCTTAAAATCTCGTTTCCTTGATGATCGCATCCAGTTCAACCTCGCCGGCTATCACGAGGAGATCAAAGGACTGCAGGTCTTCATCCAGAGTTCGACCCAATCGGGCATCAACAATGTGGATGGCAAAACGCAGGTGAACGGTCTGGAAGCCGAACTCACGGCCGTTCCCGTGGACAATCTGCGCCTCAATGCGACCCTGACATTGACCCACGCGACCTATGGGCAATATTACACGACCAATTCGCGCTTCGGCGCACCTGCTTCCACCTGTTTCGCGGCGAGCGCGCCTTTCCTCTGCAACTTCCAGGGCAACTGGCTAAACCAGACACCGCCTTACTCCCTCAACCTTGGCGGTGAATACAATTTCGATACGCCGATCGGCACGATCACACCACGCGGGGACATATTCTTCTCCGGCAAGGTCAATTTCCTGCCGGACAACTATCCCACTTCGACGCAGAAAGCTTATCACCAGACCAATCTGCATCTGACGTGGGTTAGCACGGACGGTCGTTACAGCCTCGACGGCTTCATCAACAACCTTGAGAACGCAGACGTGATTTCCAACGACGGGTTGCAATCCATCACGCTCGGCCAGCAGGTGATGGAGCCCGACAACTTCGCCTATTATCCCCCGCGGACAATGGGCATCCGGTTCGCAGTCAAATTCGGAGGCTAACCGTTGGATGCGACGCCAATACTTGCAACTGAAAACTGGGCGCGTGTAACGCGTTAGTCGACCGTCCCCCGGACACAAATTTGCGCTCGGTACCGACACTCCGCGCAGCGCATACGTACTTATCTGGAAGACATCGGGGCCATCGCCCAATAGGTTTCACTTGCCAAATGCACAGTCATAAGCCATTGGAAGATCGCCGTGACCCCGTAGCTCAGCAGGATAGAGCATCAGATTCCTAATCTGAGGGTCGGACGTTCGAATCGTCTCGGGGTCGCCAGCCTCTTCTCAAGCCAGTGCCCTTGCGAACGAACCCTGGAAGGCGCGCGGTTGTCGCCGCGCGCCTCTGCAAGAGAGGTGGTGTGATGTTCAGTGGCGATGCCAATGACGATGACCGCCGAACCCGAAGCCGAACGAAATGCTTGGGCCATAATACGGAGCATAATAGGGCGGATAGTAATACGGCGGATAATAGGGGTAGGGCGGCGGAGGCGGAACATCTCCGTAGTCATAACGTGACAGACGCGGCGGAGCGTCATAGTAATCGTCATCATCGTAATCATTGCCGGAGCCATCACGCGCGGCCATGCAATCGTAATAGGCCGCTGCATAGCGGCGTTCGACGGCATCGGAGGCGCGGCGCGCGTTGTCGGAACCAACGACCGTTCCGCCGAGCAAGCCCGCACCCGCACCGATGGCGGCACCGGTGGCAGCCGTGCCCGTTGCAGCGCCGATGATCGCGCCGGCTGCGGCACCAAGTGCAGTTCCGCCGATCATGCTTCGGGCCTGTTCATCGTGTGCTGCCCGGCGCGGCGAAACATAACCGGTGCGCGCGGCGGCATCGCGGCGACAGAAAAGATCGTCACGTCGATACTGGTCGTTGTCGGCTTGTGAATCCGGCGGCGGCGGGGACTCCGCATCCATTTCCGAAGGGGAATCGGGCGGCGGACCAACCGGCGTTTCCGCCATCGCCACCCCGCTCGACAACAACAGGCCGAACGCAACCAAACCGAATGTCCGCAACATGATACGCTCCACTAACGCTGAGCCCCTCGACCGCACATTATCTATAATGTGCACTGGTGGATTCAATGGGGATGTGAAGGAACTTTAGCGGGCGAGTTGGCGGGAATCCTCGGCCCCCTGGGACCAAGAAAAGACGATTTTCGGTTCAGGCTGCACCAGCTTCTTGTCCTTGCCTTTGTAATTGAAACTTGCGAGCAGGTCGCGAAGGAATTCGAGCCGCGCAATCTTCTTGACGTCGGCCTTTACCACCGACCACGGCGCCATGGCATGACTGGTGCGATCAAGCATCTCGTCGCGCGCTTTGCTGTAGTCGTCCCACTTCTTTTGGGCCGCGGCATCGACGGGCGATATCTTCCAATTCTTCAGCGGATCCTTCGCACGATCGGCCAGACGCTTCTTCTGTTCCTTCTTCGAAATGTCGAGATAGTATTTGCGCAAATGGATGCCGTCGCGGACGAGCATCTCTTCGAACGGACCGACGGAATCATAGAAGCGTTCGACCTGAGCGGGCGTGGCGAAACCCATCACGCGCTCGACACCTGCCCGATTGTACCATGAACGATTGAACACCACGAACTCGCCGCCAGCCGGCAGATAGGGCACGAAGCGTTGGAAATACCACTCCGTCTCTTCGCGGCTGGACGGTTTGCCGGGCGCATGCACGCGTGTTTCGCGCGGGCTCATGTTCGCGATGAGCCGTTTGATCGTACCGTCCTTGCCGGCGGCATCGCGACCTTCCAGGACGATAAGGACACGTTCGTCCTTCGCGATTAGCTGGCGTTGCAGCTTCACGAGCTCGATCTGAAGATCGTAAAGCTGCTTTTTGTAGTGGCCGTCGTCGTTGGCGTCGTCATCGTCGTCGCGATGTTTGTGCTTGGCCATGCGGTCCTCCGTCGGCCGAAGCATAGCAAAGGATGCTGCAGATTAAAGCGGCGTCCACGCCAGGACGGCGGAACCATCGCCCTCACGCACGCGCAGCGCCCGGATGGCGAAGACGCGGGCGAGCGTCGCATCGTCGAGCGCCTGTTCCGGTGCGCCCTGGGCGGCAATGGTTCCTCTTTCAAGCACCACCACCTCGTCGCAATGGCGCGATGCGAGTGCCAGATCGTGCAAGGTGACGATAACGGCGGTGCCCCTGCGTGCTTCTTCTTTCAGAAGGCGCATGAGACTCAATTGATGCGCGGGATCGAGATGGGCGGCAGGTTCATCGGCCATCAGGATAGGCGCACCGGTGGCGAGCGCGCGAGCGAGCAGCACGCGGGCACGTTCGCCTGCCGAGAGCTCGTTGATCGGCCGTTCGGCAAATTCGCGCGCTTCGCAACGGTCGAGCGCGTCGGCGACAGCGAAGTCATCTGCATTGGACGATGGCGCGAACGGCTTGTGGTGCGGCAGACGGCCGAGCGCAACAAGGCGCTTGGCGGTAATCGGCCAATGCGCATCAGACCCTTGCGGCAGATAAGCTATGGACCGCGCCAGTTCTTCGCGCGACCAGTTTTTGAGGTCGTGATTCAGAACGCGGATCACTCCATCTGACGGCAACACGCCCAATGCCGCGCGGAACAGTGTCGTCTTGCCGGCGCCGTTAGGGCCCACAATCGCGGTGACGGCGCCACTTCGAAACGAAGCGGTGATGCCGGAGAGTATCCGCCGCGTACCGTAAGAAGCGGTCACATTCGCGAAGAAGAGCGCGTTCATGCATCCCTCCGCAGGCGGAGGATCAACCAAAGAAAGAACGGCGCGCCCAGAAGGGCTGTGAACACGCCGAGACGCAACTGTTCTGATGGATCGGCGAAGCGCACGACAATGTCGGCGAGCGCGATCAATGCTGCGCCGCCGAGCGCAGAAGGGAGAATGAGGCGCGCCGGTTCGTAACCGTAAAACGGGCGCAACAGATGTGGAACGACAAGACCAACGAAACTGACGGCGCCCGCAGCGGCCGTGGCCGCCCCTGTTGCAAGCGCAACACCGAACACAACGCGGCGGCGCACGCTTCCCACGTCGATACCGAGACTGTGGGCGGCTTCTTCGCCAAGGGTCAACGCATCGAGACCGCGCGCCGCGCTGACGAGAAGCGCGATACCGATCAGCGTGAGCGGGACGGCGAAAACGAGGTCGGACAAGGTACGATCTTTCAACGAACCCATCATCCACAACACCATTTCGCTCATTGCGTAAGGGTTGGGTGCCAGTGAAAGCGCAAGCGCGGTCAGCGCGGTGGCGAGACTTGCGATGGCAACGCCCGCGAGAACCAGCGCCATCACGCCTGCGCCCGCGCGCGATAGAAAATAAAGAATGCCCGCAGAAACGAGCGCACCGGCCACCGCGCAGGCGGGCAAAACAGCGGCGCTGATCGTGGCGAGACCGAAATAGAGCGCGATCACGGCGCCCAATCCGGCAGACGAGGTGACGCCTGTTACGCCGGGTTCGGCGAGGGGATTGCGGAATAGACCTTGTAACGCTGCGCCGCTTGCACCCAATGCCGCGCCGACGAACAGCGCGAGGACTGCGCGCGGCAAACGGATTTCGCGCGCGATCACACCGGCCGCGCCGTGACCGTTGAAAAGACCGGCGACCAGTTGAGATGGCGTGACATCGGCGGGCCCAAGGAAAAACGAAAGCGCCGACAAGCCGAGCGCGAGTACGAGCAACGCGAGTGTGATGCGCGCGGACGAACTGCCGCCGATCACGAACCTGATCCGCCTGTCCTGTTGTGCTGCCACGCCGTGCATCGCCGCCTCTTCTCGCCGGCGCGCGCGGGGCTTTCACCTCGCGATCCATCTGGCCGCCCGCCAGGGGAAGGTCGACGCGTGACGGCAGGTTTCCTGGCTCGCGGCTTGGGCGCGAAGTCTCCGCCTTCCCGGTTGCCCAGTGGCACTTGGAGGTTCGCTCGCCGCTCACAGTTGCGGGGGCAGCCGCGGCTTTGCCGCGTTCCCTTGACCGTCGCGTTGGTGAAACTCTTAGTTCGTGGCCTGTTGGGACGCAAGCGCGCGCGCCTTCCGGCCCAGTTCCGCCAGCGGCGCCGCGGATTCGGCCGACCACGGACCCGGACAAAGGAGCGGAGTCAACGACACCCACTTTATAAACGTGCGGCCCGACAGCTCCCGAAGGGCAGGATGGCGCAAGACGAGATCGGCGCGGGAGCGGGCCATTTCGCCGTTGAGTAGGAGCAGGTCGGGCTGGGCCGCTATCACCGCTTCCACCGAAATCGCGCCGGTGCGGCCGACCTTGAAATCGGGCGCCATGTTCTGAAGACCCGCAGCTTGCAGGATTTCCTCCGTCACGCCACCGACAACCGCGTAACCATTGGGCTCATAGATCAGCGTGCGCACCGGCGGACGCGCAGCACGGGATCTGGCGCGCGAGAGATCGGCATCCATCTGCTTCAACATCTCGCTTGCCCGACCTTTTGCACCCAGTTTTTCGCCCAGCATTGTCGTGATCTTGCGAATGTCGGCGATGGAATTGGCCCACGGCACATCGAGGATCGGCGTGCCGATTTCCGTCAGATGCGCGTGCAGGCGCGGATTTGTGCCTTCGTACATCACCACGAGATCGGGTTTGAGATTCAACACCGTTTCGGTGTCGGGGCGGATCAGGGTCATGCCTTTGACCTGATCGTGGATCGTAGAGACTACCGGATGCGTGTCGGCGGCGAGGAACGAAAGCGCCGCGATGTTGTCATGCGGCACCATGCGGAAGACATATTCATCGGTGCAGAGAAATGTCGAAACAACGCGCGGCGGCGCAGCAAAACTGCGCGGCGCGAACGCGAATGTGATCGCGAGGAGGGCTACAACCCAGCTATGCTTGGCGTGCATATTGACCCAATAGTTTCGCAAGCCCCATCTCATGCGGGCCTTTCGGGGAGAAATCCATGCGCCGCCTGTTCACCCTTGCCGCCATCGCCGTCCTTTATGCCCTGCCCGCCACCGCCGCGCCAACCGCATCCGAAATCCTGGCCGCCAACAAGGCCGCGTCAGGCGGTGCAGCGTGGGACAGCAAGGCTACCCTGAAAACCAGCTCTGATTATTCCGGCCAGGGCATGACCGGCAAAACCCACTCGCTCACCGATATTCCGAGCGGCCACTACGCCGACGATTTCGCCATCGGCCCGATGAGCGGCGCCAACGGTTTCGACGGCAAGGACGGGTGGGCGAAAGATCCTTCCGGCGCCGTGACGGTGCAGGCGGGCGGCGATCAGCGCAAGCTCGCGGTGAACGAAGCCTATCGCCGGTCCAATGCCTGGTGGCAGCCGGATTTCGGCGGCGCCGAGGTTTCTTATGAAGGCACCAAGACGGATGCAGGCAACACCTATGACGTGCTGAAGGTCACGCCCAAAGAAGGCAAGGAATTCAACGCCTGGTTCGATACCAAGACCCATCTGTTGACCCGCATCGTCGAAGTGCAGAGCGGAAACACAATCACCACCACGCTTTCGGACTACAAATCGTTCGACGGTGCGATGATGCCGATAAAAGTCACGATCGACGACGGCAACGGCGCCAAATACATCCAATACATCACGCTGACCGATGCGAAATTCGTGGGCAAGGAAGACAATTCGGCTTACTCCCCGCCCAAAGTCGATCTCAACGATTTCCAGATCGCCGGCGGCGCAAAAGAAATCACCTTCCCCATCCAGATCGTCAACAATCACATCTTCGGTACGGTGACGGTTAACGGTAAAGGCCCCTTCACGTTCATCTTCGATACCGGCGGCCACAATCTCATCACGCCGGAAACTGCCAAGAAACTCAACGTGAAGATGGAAGGCACCATGCCGGGCCAAGGCGTGGGCAACAAGGTGGAAGATATCGGCATCACCAAACTCGAGACGGTGGAGATCGCAAAGAGTGTGACGCTCGACAAGCAGACCTTCTTCGTTCTGGATTTTGCGGGCGACGGTACCGAGGGCTTTCCGATGGAAGGCATGATCGGCTTCGAAGGCTTCCGCCGGTTCGTGACCCAGATCGACTATTCGGCGGGCAAGATGACGCTGATGCTGCCGAGCGCATTCGATCCCAAGGAAGCGGGCACGCCCATTCCGTTCGAAATGAACGGACAAATTCCGCAGGTGAAAGGTTCGTTCGAAGGCATTCCCGGCCTTTTCGACATCGACACTGGCGCGCGCGACGAGATCACATTGACCGCGCCGTTCGCAAAAAAGGAAGACTTGCGCGCGAAACATCCCAAAGGCGTGGAAGCGGTGGACGGCTGGGGCGTCGGCGGCCCTGCACGCGGATATGTGACGCGCGGCGGCGAGTTGATGCTGGGCGATGTGAAGGTTCCGAGCACCGTTGCCTCGCTTTCACTGCAGGAGAAAGGTTCGTTCTCGGACGCGTCCTATGCTGCGAATGTCGGCGGCGGCATATTGAAACGCTTCATCGTCACCTTCGATTACGAGCATCGCATCATGTATCTGAAGCCTGCCACCGGCCCGGTGAGCGACATCGGTACGTTCGACCGCTCCGGAATGTGGGTGAACGGAGTGAAAGGGGGCGGCTATAAGATCATGGACGTCACCAAGGGCGGTGCCGCGGAGGCTGCGGGCCTGAAGGTGGGCGAGGTCATCACCAGCGTTGAGGGCAAGCCCGCCACCACGCCGGTCTACGCCATCCGCAAAGCCTGGCGGAACGAGCCGGCTGGCACGGTGGTCGAACTGGGCGTGGGCTCCGGCAAGGACGCCCGCAAGGTGAAGCTGGTTTTGAGCGACCAGATTTAAGAGCGCCACTGACCTCCCACACTGCCGAGGTCAGTGGAAATTTTCGTGCGCTTAGAACAATCTTCCCTTAACCGCGCCCGTGGACCGTTTGCCGCCCCGGCTTGCAAAAACGAGTAAATTGTGTAATTGACATTTATGTCAGGGAGACAGGTGGGGCGGGCCGCACAAGATCGCGGGACGAACACCTCTTCCGGAACGCCATTCTCGCCAAGAAGGAAGAGCCATGCCGGTTTATCGCGCGCCAGTCGACGACATGAAGTTCATCATCAATGAGCTTCTCGAACTGGAGACCCTGAAAGACGTTCCGCAATTCGACGAACTGACGCCCGACGTGGTGGACGACGTCCTCAACAATGCGGCGAAATTCGCGGAAGAAGTCTTGCAGCCACTCAACCAGTCCGGCGACGAGGAAGGTTGCCATTATGAAAACGGCGTCGTGCGCACGCCGAAGGGCTTCAAGGAAGCCTACAAGAAATATTGCGAAGCCGGCTGGGGCGGTTTGGCCGCGCCGGTGCCGTTTGGCGGATCCGGCTTGCCAATCCTCATCACCATGGCGGTTGCCGAAATGGGGCTTTCGGCCAATCAGTCGTTTGCGATGTATCCGGGCCTGACGTCTGCCGCTTATGCAGCGTTGATGATGACGGGCACGGACTGGATGCGCGAGCACATCCTGCCCAAGATGGTGTCTGGCGAATGGACCGGCACAATGTGCCTGACCGAACCGCATTGCGGCACCGACCTGCGCCTGATGAAGACCAAAGCGGTGGAACAGCCTGACGGCACCTACAAGCTTTCCGGCACCAAGATCTTCATCTCCGGCGGCGAGCACGACCTGACCGACAACATCATCCACATGGTGATCGCGAAGATCCCGGATGAAGAGGGCAAGATCTACGACGATCTTTCGACCGTGAACTTCTTCATGGTGCCGAAATTCATCGTCGGCGAAGACGGCAAGATGGGCCAGCGCAACGGCGTGATGTGCGGCGGCATCGAAAAGAAGATGGGCATCAAGGCATCCGCCACCTGCGTGCTGAATTTCGACGAAGCGAAGGCGTGGCGTCTCGGACCCAAGCCGCAGCCGAAGAAGCCCGGCGAAGAGAAGAAGAAGTCTTCTTCTGCCGGTATGAGCGGCATGTTCGGCATGATGAACATGGCGCGTCTGGGCGTGGGCGTGCAGGGCTTCGCGATCGCCGAAGCCGCCTATCAGAACGGCCTGGCTTACGCGCATGAGCGCCGCGTCGGCCGTGCGCTGACCGGCCCTGCGGAACCGGACAAGCCGGCCGATCTTCTGATCGTGCATCCGGACGTGCGCCGCATGTTGCTGCACTGCCGCTCGTTCATCGAAGGTGCGCGCGCGGTGACGATGTGGACGATGCTCAACATGAACATCATGCGCTCCAACCGTCCGGAAGCGCAGGAAGCGGCGTTGATCTCCGACCTGCTGACGCCGGTGATCAAGGCGTTCTTCACCGACATGGGCTTCGAATGCGCCAACATGGCGATGCAGATCTATGGCGGTCACGGCTATGTGCGCGACAACGGCGTGGAACAGTTCGTCCGCGACGGCCGCATCAACCAGACCTATGAAGGCGCCAATGGCGTGCAGGCGATGGACCTCGTCGGCCGCAAGCTCGGCCGCAAAGGCGGCGAAGCGCCGATGGCCCTGTTCAACCACATCAATGGCTGGCTGACGGCGAACGAACGCGATGCGAAGCTTTCGCCATTCATCAAGCCCGTGCAGCGCGGCCTCGGCACCTTGCAGCAGGCAACGATGTGGCTGGCGCAACATGGGATGCAGAATCCCAACGACGCGGGCGCTGCGGCTACCGACTATCTGCGCATGATGGGCATCGTTGTGCTCGGCTTCATGTGGGCGCGCATGGCGAAGGTGGCACAGGCCAAACTCGCCGCCGGAACCGGCAATAAGGCGTTCTACGAAGCCAAACTCGTGTCGGCGAAATACTGGATGGAACGCATGATCCCGGAATGCGCGATGCTGTTCGAACGCATCCAGGCGGGCAGCGAAACCATCATGGCGTACGAAACCAACGCCGCTTAAGAAATCGCCGGGGGGCGGTTCAAAACCCGGTGCGGCTTTCGGGCCGTGCCGGGTTTTTCGTTTTCAGGCTGCTTCGGCCAATTGGGAGAGTTGGGTCAGCAGCGCCTGCACGCCTTTGAGACGCTGGGCCGGTTCCGGCCAGTCGCGGGCGATGACGACTTTCTGGTCGGGGCGGACTTTCATTGTCTTTTGATGCGCGCTGATAAGGCGCACCAGCGCGATAGGGTTGGGGAACTGGTTGTTTCGGAATGTGATGGTGGCGCCCTTCGGCCCTGCATCGATCTTTTCGACCAGCGCGATGCGGCACAGGCGTTTGATCGCAACGACATCGAGCAGGTGTTTCACTTCTTCCGGCAGCGGTCCGAAGCGGTCGATCAGCTCGGCAGCGAATTGGTCGATCTCGGCGCGGGTTTCGACGCTCGCGAGGCGGCGGTAGAGCGACATGCGGACGTTGAGATCGGTGACGTAGTCTTCGGGAATGAGGACGGCGGCGCCGATATTGATTTGCGGCGACCATTCATCGGGTAGATCGGCGCCGGTTTCGCCCGCGCGCATCTGAGAGACGGCTTCTTCAAGCATCTCCTGATACAGCTCGATGCCGACTTCGCGGACATGGCCTGTCTGTTCTTCACCCAGAAGATTGCCTGCGCCGCGGATATCGAGGTCGTGGCTAGCCACCGAAAAGCCCGCGCCCAGCTGATCGAGCGATTGCAAAACCTGAAGCCTGCGTTCGGCGGGCTCGGTGAGCTTGCGGTCGGCGGGGGTGGTTAAGTAGGCGTAAGCGCGCTGCTTGGAACGGCCAATGCGGCCGCGCAGCTGATAGAGCTGCGACAGACCGAACATGTCGGCGCGATGCACGACCATGGTGTTGGCGGTCGGGATGTCGAGGCCGCTTTCGACGATGTTGGTGGAGACGAGCACGTCGATCCGGCGCTCGTAGAAAGCCGTCATCACGTCTTCTAGTGCGCCGGGCGTTAGCTGGCCGTGTGCCACGGCGAACTTCACCTCCGGTACGGTGGCTTTCAGGAATTCGCCCGCTTCGCGCAGATCGGAGACGCGTGGGCAGACGTAGAAGCTCTGGCCACCACGATAATGTTCGCGCAACAATGCCTCACGCACCACCAGCGGATCGAACGGGGTGACAAAAGTGCGCACTGCAAGGCGATCAATAGGCGGCGTGGTGATAAGCGACAGATCTCGCACGCCGGAGAGCGCAAGCTGCAAGGTGCGCGGGATTGGCGTGGCCGTGAGGGTCAGCACATGCACGTCGGCCTTGAAGGATTTCAGGCGTTCCTTGTGGGAGACACCGAAATGCTGTTCTTCGTCGATGATGAGTAGGCCCAGCCGCTTGAACGAGATATTCTTGGCGAGAAGCGCGTGGGTGCCGACGACGATATCGACTTCGCCCGCCGCGAGTGCGGTCTTGGTCTCGGAGGCTTCTTTGGCATCGACGAAGCGCGAAAGCTGGCGCACCTTCACGGGGAAGCCCTGAAAGCGGTCGGCGAAATTGCGATAGTGCTGGCGCGCGAGCAATGTGGTGGGCACGACCACCGCCACCTGTTCGCCGCTCATGGCTGCGACGAACGCCGTGCGCAGCGCGACTTCCGTTTTGCCGAAGCCCACGTCGCCGCAGACGAGGCGATCCATCGGCCTGCCCTTGGCGAGATCGCCAATAGCGTCAGCAATCGCCTTTTCCTGGTCCTCGGTTTCCTGCCACGGGAAGCGGGCGCAGAATTCGTCGTAGATGCCGGGCGGCGGATCGACGGCGGGAAGCGTACGCAATTCGCGGGCGGCGGCGATGCGGATGAGTTCGCCCGCAATTTCGCGCACGCGCTCTTTCATCTTGGCCTTACGCAACTGCCAGCCTGCGCCGCCCAGACGATCCAGTTGGGCTGTGCCTTCATCGGCGCCGTAGCGCGTGAGAAGTTCGATATTCTCTACAGGCAGGAACAGCTTGCCGCCGTCATATTGCAGTTCGAGACAATCGTGCGGCGCGCCCGCGACGTCGAGTGTTTTCAGGCCAATGTAACGGCCGATGCCATGTTCAATATGGGTGACGAGATCTCCGGGTGCGAGGCTTGAGACTTCAGCGAGGAAGTTCTGCGCTTTGCGTTGACGCCCGCGCGAGCGCACCATGCGGTCGCCAAGGATGTCCTGCTCGGAGACGATAGCGAAATCCGGTGCTTCGAAGCCGTGTTCGAGACCGAGCACGGCGACACCGGCGGCTTTTACATTCAGCCTCTGCGCATCGGCCCAGTCTTTGACCGCGCGCACGGCATCGAGGCCGTGATCGGACAATACACCACCCAGGCGTTCAGCAGAGCCCTCTGTCCACGCTGCCAGCAACACGCGCTTACCGCTCGCTTGCAGCGCCTTCACATGGGCGGCGGCGAATTCGAAGACGTTTACTTTTCCCTGTGCGCGTTCGGGCGCGAAGTCGCGGCCCGTCTTACCGCCCGCTTCGGTGGAGGTTTTGGATTCAGGGGCCTGAAACGGCGACAATGCTCGCACCTGATGGTGCGAGAGCAGCGACGCCCATTCCTTGGCGTCGAGATAAAGCGTTTCCGGTTTCAGCGGTTTGTAGGGCGGCGCTTTGATGCCGTCCTCGCCGCTTTTCATCATGGTTTTGCGGGTATCGTAGTAATCTGCGATCAGCGCGAGACGCGCATCTTTCGCCTCTTCCACCTGATGGGCGAGGAAGATAAGCGCGCGGGGCGTATAATCGAACAGCGTGTCGAGATGGGTATGGAACAGCGGCAACCAATGTTCCATGCCCGGATGTTTGCGGCCCGCGCTGACGGATTCATAGAGCGGATCGTCGCCTGCCGGACCGAACGCCGCGACGTAGCCGCTGCGAAAACGGCTGATGGTTTCGGCATCGAGCGGGGCTTCGCTTGCGGGCAGCAATTCGATTTCGGCAATCGAACCGGCGGACAGTTGCGTTTCGGCATCGAAACGGCGGATTGCATCGAGATCTTCGCCAAAGAAATCCAGACGCAGGGGCTGTTCGGTGCCCGGCGGCCAGAGATCGACGATGCCCCCACGCAATGCGAAATCGCCCGGCTCGCGCACGGTGCCCGCGCGCGCATAGCCGTTCTTGGCGAGGAAGGCTACGAGCGCATCGCGATCCACCGCCGCGCCGGATTTCGCGAAGAAGGTGGCGGTCGCGATGGCGTCTTTCGGCGGCACGCGCTGGAGCGTTGCATTCACCGTGGTGACGATGACGGCGGGACCGCTGTCTTTTGTGCGGCGAGCGAGTGCGGCAAGTGTCGCCAGACGCCTGCTTTCGATATCGGGCTTGGGCGAGACGCGGTCGTAAGGCAGGCAATCCCAGCTTGGGAACGGCAGCACGTCCAGTTTCGGATCGAAGAAGCGAAGCGCCTCCTCCACTGACGCCGCGTGTACGCCGTCGGCGGCGATGAACACCACAAGTCCGTTGGCGCGGCGCGCGGATTCAGCCGCCAGATAGGCGTCATAGCCTTCCGGTGCGCCGGTGACCGCGAAGCGGCCTTCGGCACGTGCGATGTAATTCAGACGTTCCACGTTGGGTTCTTGCGCGAGCAGAGCGCCTTCATATCGGTGAAAACTTGGGTGTCATGGGCGGGAGGAACGGGAGCCGCACCCCGGAGCCAGTCGTAGATTTCCTGATCGGGGACCGACAGCAGCGCCTCGAACGCATCGAGGTCGGCGTCGTTCAGTCCCGCCAGCGAATTTGCCGCGTAAGTGCCGAAAATCATGTCCACTTCGCGGAAGCCCCGGCGGGCTGCGCGAAATAGCAATCGCTTACGGCGCACGTCGAGTGCGTCGCTTGATCCGGTCATCGTCATGGGCGGGGATATAGCGCGGGGGGCTGGGGGTTGCCAGTGGCTTGGCGGAAGGTGCCGCGGCTTCGTATTCTGGGCATCCATGCGGCCTTCGATTCTGTTCCCCCTTTTTGCCGAGACACGGACGCTTCCGGGCGTGGGTCCGAAAGTGGAAAAGCTGATCGCGCGTGTCGCGGGCACCAGGCTGGTGGATCTTGTGTTTGACCTGCCCGTGGGTGTGGTCGACAGAAGCTACCGGCCGAAACTCGCGGCCGCCGAGCCCGGGCGCATTGCGACCGTGACCGTGAATGTGCTGCGGCATGTGCCATCGCGCGACAAGAAGCGGCCTTATCGTGTGCAATGTTCGGACGACACCGCGCTGCTCGACCTCGTGTTTTTTCATGGGCACGCGGACTACCTGAACAAGACATTGCCGGTGGGAACCAAGCGCGTTGTGAGTGGCCGCATCGAACAGTTTCGCGACCAGCTTCAGATGGCGCATCCCGATTTCATCGTGGATCCGGACAAGACCGATGAAATTCCGCAACACGAAGCGGTTTATGCACTTACCGAAGATCTGGCGGCCAAGAGCTTGGTGAAGGCCATTCGCGCGGCGCTGGAGAAATTGCCGGAGTTGCCCGAATGGCAGGATGCGGCGTTTCGCAAGTCACGCGGATGGGTTTCGTTTCGCGACGCCATTCTTGAAGCGCATGCACCGCAAAGCGAAGCCGATCTTTCGACGGCCACGCCGGTTCGCTCGCGGCTGGCGTATGACGAATTGCTGGCCAACCAGCTTGCGTTGATGCTGATCCGAGCGCGGTTGCGGGCGGCAAAGGGACGTGCGCTGAAAGGCACCGGCGAATTGAAAGCCAAGGCGATTGCCGCCCTGCCCTTCGCGCTGACCGAGGCGCAGACATCGGCGCTTGCAGAGATTGAAAAGGATATGGCGGGGCCGTTGCGCATGTTGCGGCTACTTCAAGGCGATGTGGGCGCGGGCAAAACGGTGGTCGCGTTTCTGGCGCTGCTTTCCGCGGTAGAAGCGGGAACACAAGGCGCGTTCATGGCGCCGACCGAGATACTCGCGCGGCAGCATATGAGCGCACTGGAACCGCTGGCAAAAGCCGCTGGGGTGCGTATGGCGTTGCTGACGGGACGCGAGCGTGGACTTGGACGTTACGACACGTTGAATGCGCTGGCGCAGGGCGAGATCGATATTCTGGTCGGGACACACGCGCTGTTTTCCGAAGATGTGACGTTCCGCGACCTGGGGCTTGCGGTGGTGGACGAGCAGCATCGTTTCGGCGTTCACCAGCGGATGCAATTGCAAGGCAAGAACGACAAGCCGACCGATGTGTTGGTGATGACAGCGACGCCCATTCCGCGCACGCTGGCGCTGACAGCGTATGGCGACATGGATGTGTCGCGTCTTCTGGGTCGTCCGCCGGGGCGCAAACCGGTTGAAACGCGCGTGCTTTCCGCCGAACGGATGGATCAAGTGGTGGAAAGCTTGCGCCGTGCCGTTGCAGGCGGGGCGCGCGCTTATTGGGTTTGTCCGCTGGTGGAGGAATCCGAGAAGATCGACCTTGCGGCGGCGGAAGAACGCGCTTCAATGCTCAAGCGTGTGCTGGGGCCGAAAGTCGGCCTTGTGTACGGCCGAATGAAAGGGCCGGAGCGCGATGCCGCGATGGAAGATTTCAAGGCGGGCAAAACGCAGATCCTTGTCGCCACCACGGTGATCGAAGTGGGTGTGGACGTGCCGGAAGCCACTATCATGGTGATCGAACATGCCGAGAGATTTGGCTTGGCGCAGTTGCATCAGTTGCGCGGGCGCGTAGGGCGCGGCGAGGCGAAATCGAGTTGCCTGCTGCTCTATCACGGCAAGCTCGGTGAAGCGGCGAAAGCGCGGCTCAAGACCATGCGCGACACCGACGATGGCTTCGTGATCGCGGAAGAAGATTTACGCCTGCGGGGGCCGGGCGAATTCCTGGGCGTCAAGCAGAGCGGGATGCCGGAATTCCATCTTGCCGACATCGCTGTCCATGGCGAGCTTTTGCAGGCGGCCCGCGACGATGCCGGGCTGATCCTCGCCCGCGATCCCGAATTGAAAACTTCCCGTGGCGAAGCGCTTCGGGTTCTGCTTTATCTGTTCGGGCGCGATGAAGCGGTTAGATATTTAAGGACCGGTTGACGGATGAAGCCCGATTTTGCCGATGCATTGGAAGATGCGCTTGCCCGAGCCATTCCCGGCCTTTCGGGGTTGGAGAACATGGCGCGGCTTTCGGGCGGGGCGAGCCAGGAAACCTGGGCATTCGATGCAGTGGCGAACGGCGCACACATTCCCTTGATCCTGCGCCGCAGCCCCGGCGGCGCGACGCGGGTTCTCACCGAAGGATCCTCGGCGGTATCGCTCGCCAACGAGGCGCGCACCATCGAGGCGGCGCGCGCAATTGGAGCGAAAACGCCGGAAGTGAAATATGTGCTCAAAGCCGAAGACGGCGTGGGCGAAGGCTACGTGATGGCGCGGCTTTCGGGCGAAACGATTGCGCGCAAGATTTTGCGCGACAAGGAATTCGATGCGGTGCGTCCGCATCTGGCGCGGCAATGCGGAGAAATCCTCGCGCGTATCCATCAGGTGGATACCGCGCCGCTCAAATCCTATCTACCGGTGGTCGATGGGCCTATGCAGTTGCGGCAATTTCGCGACCGCTATGACTCTTACGATTATCCGCACCCGATGTTCGAGCTTGCGTTCAAATGGCTGGAGCCGCGGCTGGCGGGCGCAAAGCGGCAGACGCTGGTGCATGGCGATTTCCGGCATGGAAACATCATGATTTCGCCCAATGGCGTGGAAGCGGCGCTGGATTGGGAACTGACGCATATTGGCGATCCGCTGGAAGACATCGGGTGGATTTGCACCAATTCGTGGCGCTTCGGCGTGCAGCAGAAAACCGTGGGCGGCTTCGGCGAGTTGGACGATCTGCTGGCGGGCTATGAAGCGGCAGGCGGCGGCAAGTTGAGCGTGGACGATGTGAAAACCTGGATCGTGTTCGGCTCGCTCAAATGGGGCGTGATGTGCATGAGCATGTATCAGGGATTCCGGCTGGATGGTTCGGTCGAACGCGCGGCGATCGGGCGGCGTTCATCGGAAACGGAGATCGATCTGGTGAACCTGATTATTCGGGGAGAACTCTAAAGATGATGGACCAACCCTCGATCCTCGAACTGGTGAATGTCGTGCGCGATTTCATCGAGAAACGCGCGATGCCGGAACTGAAAGGCCACACGGCGTTTCATGCGCGCGTGGCGGCCAATGCGCTGGGCATCGTTTCGCGCGAGCTTTCGCTGGGGCCCGTGTCGCTTACGGAAGAAAAAGCGCGACTCGCAGCGCTCCTCGGCCAAGACGGCACGTTGGACGAGTTGAACCGCGAATTGTGCAAACGCATCCGCGAAGGTTCGATGGGCCTGGACACGCCGGGCCTCGCCGCGCATCTGGAACAGACGACGCGCGACAAGGTGGCGATAGACCAGCCGA
Source organism: Rhizomicrobium sp. (assembly GCA_035545475.1). Classification (GTDB taxonomy): domain Bacteria; phylum Pseudomonadota; class Alphaproteobacteria; order Micropepsales; family Micropepsaceae; genus Rhizomicrobium. The sequence continues at coordinate 3,211 of DASZYI010000166.1, read as the reverse complement.
ATTATTCGGGCCTGCGTTAGGCTCCCTGCGCTCCGATGATCGCGACCGAGCACACATTCATCATCGGCGCGCCGCCAAGATTGTGTGTGAGGCCGATCTTCGGGTTCTTCAACTGGCGCGCGCCGGCGCGGCCCTGAAGCTGCAGGTACATTTCATAGAGCATGCGCAGGCCGCTCGCCCCGATGGGGTGACCGAAGCATTTCAACCCGCCGTCGATCTGGCACGGCACCTGACCGTCGGAATCGTAGAAGCCGTTCATCACGTCCTTCCACGCCTCGCCCTCTTTCGAGATGTGCAGGTCTTCCATCGTCACCAGTTCGGTGATGGAAAAGCAATCGTGCACTTCCATCATCGAGACCTCGTTGCGCGGGTCCTTGATGCCGGCTTCTTCATAGGCGCGCTTCGACGCGATGCGCGCAGTGTGGAAGTAGCTCCCGTCCCACGAATTGTGCTGGCTCTCGGTGCCGTTCGACAACGCAAGCTGCAACGCCTTGACCGTGATGATGTCGGTCTTGCCCATGCTTTTGGCGATTTCCGGCGTCGTGACGATGGCGCAGGCCGCGCCGTCGGACACGCCGCAGCAATCGAAAAGACCCAGCGGTTCGGCGATCATCGGCGCATTCAGCACCTGTTCTTCGGTGATCGGCTTTTGCAAATGCGCCTTCGGGTTCTTGGCACCATTGGCATGGCTTTTCACCGAAACGTGCGCGATGGCGCGCTTGAGATCGTCCTTGGACACCTTATGCTTGGCGCGATAAGCCGATGCGAGTTGCGCGAAATTGCCGGGCGCCGAGCCATTGGCGCTCCACAACGGATTGAGCGTGCCCTGTTCGCGTTGCGGCAGGCCGCCGTACCCGGTGTCTTTCAACTTCTCGACGCCGAGTGCGAGCGCGATATCGCAGGCGCCGGCGGCAACGGCATAGACCGCGCCGCGAAACGCTTCCGAACCCGACGCGCAGAAATTTTCGACATGCGTGACGGGAATGTTGGGAAGGCGCAATGCAACGGAGAGCGGCGTGCCGCCCTTGCCGACATTGACTTCATCCATCGCGGTGGAAAACCAGCCGGCCTGAATTTGATTGGTCTCGATGCCGGCGTCCTGCATCGCTTCGAGATAGGCTTCGACCATCAATTCTTCCGCGCCGGATTCCCAACGCTCGCCGAATTTCGAGCACCCCATTCCGAGGATGGCGACTTTGTCCCTGATGCCTGTGGCCACTTTGTTCTCCCTTTGCTGGCTGAGGCCATTTAGAGCCCGGTTCCGGCCGCTGTAAAGCACTCATATGGACGAGGCCGCCCCCTAACAGGTTGAAAAACATGAGAAAGAAGCGGAATCGGGCATCGGATTTTTTGCAGGGCATGTCACGGGGCTGTGTCGAGCCCGCCACTTATCCGAGGATGTAATGGAACAATCGAGCCGGATTCGGGAACATTGGCGGGGGCGGCACGTTCTTAGACCCGGCGGACGGGATATGATCCCGGCTCGCCCCACCGGGTGCCGTCCTGGCATCCGGCCCAATATCGGGAGAGCGAGCGTTCTCGTCTGGGAATACCTTTCGCAACAAAAGGAGCTGATTGCATGTCGAAGAAATTCTTGAGTGCTGCTGTTGTCGCCGCTGCGGCTGTTGCGTTTGCGGCGCCTGCGTCGGCGGCGGGCGGCGTGAAGGTCGGTACGCTGACCTGCAACGTGTCTAGCGGTTGGGGCTTTGTGTTCGGATCGTCGAAAGACATCCGCTGCAACTATCGTCCCAACAAGCGTCACGGCGAGCATTATGAAGGCAGCATCGACAAGTTCGGTGTCGATATCGGTTACACGGAAGGCGGCGTGATGGTTTGGGCGGTGATCGCACCGACCTCCGACGTCAAGCCGGGCGCGCTCGAAGGCAGCTATGCCGGCGTGACGGCGGGTGCTTCCGTGGGCGTCGGCGCTTCGGCCAACGCGCTGATCGGCGGCTTCGACAAGTCGATCACGCTGCAACCGCTATCGATCGAAGGCAATACGGGCCTCAACGTGGCGGCCGGAATCGGCGCACTGCACCTGAAATACGTGCCCTAATATCTGGCGTCTGTGAAACGCGAAAGGCCCGCCGGGAAACCGGCGGGCTTTTTGTTTCAGGCTGCAGCGAGATGCGCGGGACGGCGCAGATCGGGGGCGAGCCCCTCGCCCATCAGGTCGATGAAATTGTCGCAATAGAATCGCTCGATGGCGCGCGGCGTGATGCCGGTCAGCGATTCATTGAAACGCTTGAGCGGATTGCGGCCGCCTTCGACATGAGGGAAGTCGGAGGAGAACAGGCAAATCTCCTCGCCGGAATTGGCGATGATCCAGCCCGCATCTTCATGCGGGTAGGGCGTGACACGGACCTGGCGTTTGACGAAATCGCTCGGTTTCATCGAGAGTTTCTTCAACCGCTCTTCGTGTTTGAAGAACGCGCCGTAACCGGCATCGAGATAACGTATCCAGCCCGGCAGCCATGACGCGCCCAGTTCGATCGCGCCGAATTTCAGGTTGGGGAAACGGTCGAGCACGCCATCGAAAATCAGCGCGGCCAAAGTTTCTTCCACCGAATGCGGAATGGTCATGAAACTCAGCGACGTGAAATTTTCCTCGCCGCCATGGAAGTCCTTCACACGCGGCAGGCCATTCTCGAAATAGTCGGGATTCATTTTCATTTCGCCGCCGACATGGAAGACGATGGGCAAACCCGCTTCCTGCGCCATCGCCCAGACGGGATCGAAAGCGATGTGACTGGGGGAATGGCCTTTCGGACAACGTGACGGGACGAGCAACGCCTTTGCACCCAGATCGATGGCTTCGCGGGCAGCGGTTTTGGCGCGGCCGAAATCCGCAAGCGGGATGTAAGCGGTTGCGAGCAGGCGACGGTCCACCGAACAGAACCACGTCATCATGCGGTTGTGGGCCTGTGCGGTCGCGTAAGCCAGTTCGACGTGATCGGACTCGTCGAGGCCAAAATTGCCGAGGCACCAGGTGGTGAAAATCAATTGGCTCGCGAAGCCTAACTGGTCGAGCGCCTTGGGCCGGTCTTCGCGGCGGAAGCTGCCGAGCGCCTCGTAGTTCTTGCGCGTCAGAAGATTTTCGACATCGCCCGCGCGGAACGCCGGATCGGCGTGCTGCCTGCGCGCTTGGGTGGCGAGCTTGCCGTCGCGCGGCCATGCCTTGACCTTCGGCAGTTCGTCATAGGCCGCGCGA
>DASZYI010000165.1:0-15694 GCA_035545475.1 Rhizomicrobium sp. | reverse complement strand
GGCCTCCTCGCCGAAACCGCCGTCATGGCGCTCGATCTCGACGGCGTGATGATCAGTTCGGGTGCGGCCTGCTCCTCCGGCAAGGTGAAGCCGTCTCACGTTCTCGCCGCCATGGGCGTGAACGAAGACATCTCCCGTTGCGCGCTTCGCGTGAGCTTCGGCTGGAATTCCGTGCAAGCCGATGCCGACGCCGCCATCGCGTCACTCTCCAAACTGCTCGCCCGCGCAAAAGCGCGCGCGGCCGCGTGAGGCGCTGATGGCTATCGTTCAGGAAACCAAGGATCAGGTCGCCGCCCTCGGCGAGAAGTACAAATACGGCTTCGTCACCGACATCGAGATGGAACGCGCCCCGCGCGGCCTCGACGAAAACACGGTGCGCTACATCTCCGCCAAGAAGGGCGAGCCCGAATGGATGCTGGAATGGCGTCTGGGCGCGTTCCGCCGCTGGCGCGAAATGAAAGAGCCGACTTGGGCGCGCGTGCATTACCCGAAGATCGACTATCAGAACGCTTACTACTATGCGGCGCCCAAGAACACGCCGAAGAAGCAGAGCCTGGATGAAGTCGATCCCAAGCTTCTAGAAACCTACAAGAAGCTCGGCATTCCGCTGCACGAACAGATGGCGCTTGCGGGCGTCGCCGTGGATGCGGTGTTTGACTCCGTCTCGGTCGCAACCACGTTCAAAGAAAAGCTCAACGAAGCGGGCGTGATCTTCTGCCCGATCTCCGAAGCGATCCGCGATTATCCCGATCTGGTGAAAAAATATCTCGGCACCGTCGTTCCGGTGACCGACAATTTCTTCGCCACGCTCAATTCGGCGGTCTTCTCCGACGGCACATTCGTTTATGTGCCCAAGGGCGTGCGCTGCCCGATGGAGCTTTCCACCTATTTCCGCATCAATGCGAGCGAAACCGGCCAGTTCGAACGCACGCTCATCATTGCGGATGAAGGCTCTTACGTCTCCTATCTCGAAGGCTGCACCGCCCCCAAGCGCGACGAAAACCAGTTGCATGCCGCCGTGGTGGAACTGATCGCGCTCGATGACGCCGAAATCAAATATTCGACGGTGCAAAACTGGTATCCCGGCGACGAAAACGGCCTGGGCGGTATCTACAATTTCGTCACCAAGCGCGGCGATTGCCGTGGCGACCGCTCAAAGATTTCGTGGACGCAGGTGGAAACCGGTTCCGCCATCACCTGGAAATACCCTAGCTGCATTCTGCGCGGCGACGACACGGTCGGAGAATTCTATTCCATCGCCATCGCGAACAATTTCCAGCAGGCCGACACTGGCACCAAGATGATTCATCTGGGCAAGAACACCCGCTCGCGCATCATCTCCAAAGGCATCAGCGCGGGCAAAGCGCAAAACACCTATCGCGGCCTCGTCAGCGTGCATCCCAAAGCCGCCAACGCCCGCAACTACACGCAATGCGACTCGCTTCTGATCGGCGGCAAATGCGGCGCCCACACGGTGCCCTACATCGAAAGCCGCAATCCGAGCGCCAAGATCGAACACGAAGCGACGACCTCGAAAATCGCCGACGACCAACTCTTCTACTGCACCCAACGCGGCATCGGCGAAGAAGAAGCTGTCGCCCTTATCGTCAACGGTTTCTGCAAGGAAGTTCTGCAGCAACTACCAATGGAATTCGCGGTCGAGGCGCAAAAACTCGTCGGTATCAGCCTAGAAGGCAGCGTGGGATGAGCGAAGAAAAGCCGGAGGGCAAGACGGGTTTCGGAATGGGTATTGCCATCGGAATCGCTATGAGTCTGGTCTTCGCCGCTGCCTTTGGCGCAGCCCTGCACAACCTCGCCGTCGGTATCGCGATAGGTTCCGGCGTCGGCATGGCAATGGGCTTGGCGCTCGGTAGCGCGTTCCATTCTGAAAGAAATAAAGATGCTTGAGATAAAAGACCTGCACGTCACCGTCGACGGCAAGGAAATCCTCAAAGGCCTGACCCTCTCCATAAAGGCAGGCGAGGTGCATGCCGTGATGGGCCCCAACGGTTCGGGCAAATCCACGCTGTCCTATGCGCTCGCGGGTCGCGCGGGTTGCGACGTCACCAAAGGCAGCATCTTCTATCGCGGCGAAGATCTCACCGCGCTCGCGCCGGAAGAACGCGCCGCCAAAGGTATTTTCCTGGCGATGCAGTACCCGGTCGAAATCCCCGGCGTCACCACGCTGACGTTCCTCAAAGCCGCGCTCAACGCCCAACGCCGTGCCCGTGGCGAAAGCGAACTGGATGCGATGAGCGTTCTCAAACTGGTGCGCGAGAAAGCAAAGACGCTGAACGTGCCGGAAGAAATGCTCCGCCGCGCGCTGAATGTCGGCTTTTCCGGCGGCGAAAAGAAGCGTCTTGAGACCTTGCAGATGGCCTTGTTCGAACCGGCTTTCGCGATCCTCGACGAAACCGATTCCGGCCTCGACATCGACGCACTGAAATTGGTCGCCGAAGGCGTCAACGCCCTGCGTTCGCCTGACCGCGCGATGCTCGTCATCACGCACTACCAGCGCCTGCTCAACTATATCGTCCCCGACCGCGTGCATGTTCTGGCCGGTGGCCGCATCGTGGCGGAAGGCGGCAAGGAACTCGCGCATGAGCTGGAAGCCAAAGGCTATGCGCAGATCGTGAAGGACGCCGCATGAACGCGCCCGTTCCATTTCTCGATGCGCGCCGCGCGGAGGCTCTTGAAACCTTCCGCGTGAAAGGCGTTCCGCATCGCCGCATCGAGGAATGGAAATATAGCGACGTGCGCTCCGCGCTCGGAGCAAATGATGTCGCCGAAATCGGCACGGCCCAATGGCGGATCGAAGGTGCGACTGAAAATGTGGAGATCGCCGATCTTTCGGGCGATACCCCGCAATGGGTCTGCGATCACCTCGCCACAATCGGTCCGCACAACGCAATGGAATCCGCGTCGCTGGCCTTCGCCCAAGGCGGTATCGCGCTGCGCGTTTCCAAGAGCAAAGCCGCAGGCCCGCTTCGCCTTAACTGGACCAGCCACGGCCACGCCCGCATTCTGATTGTTTTGGAGGAAGGCGCGTCCCTGAAGCTGGTCGAAAAGCACGCCAAATCATCTGGCCTGCGCAACATCGGCACGGAAATTTCACTCGCCAACAACGCGCAACTTTCCCACATCGCCGTCGGGGAAAAATCTGATCAAGGCGTTCGCATCGAAACGATTGCCGTCAGTGCAAATCGCAACGCCCGCTACAACGCCCATTTCGCAAACTTCGGCGCCCGCCTTTCGCGCTTCGACATAACCGTGGCGCTGGAAGGCGAGGGCAGCGAAGCCCATATCAACGGCGTCAGCGCGCTCGGCGGCGAAACCCATGCCGACGTAACCACGCATGTGATCCATGCCGTGGGCCACACGCAAAGCACGCAGCTTTTCAAGAAGGCAGCCGCCGGAAAATCCCGCGCCGTCTATCAGGGCCGCGTCACCGTGAAAGAGGGCGCCAACGGCTCCGACAGCCGGCAAACCGCGAAGGGAATCCTGCTGGGCGAACGCGCCGAAATCGACCTGAAACCGGAACTCATCATTTTCGCGGATGATGTGAAGTGCGCACATGGCGCGGCAGTCGGCGATCTCGAAGCCGAACAGCTTTTCTATCTGCGCGCCCGCGGCTTGCCGGAAACCGAAGCTCGCAATCTTCTCATCCGCGCCTTCCTCGAAGACGCCGTCCTCGAAATCGCAGACGAAACGATCCGCGCCGAGGTCTGGCACGATGTCGAAGCGGCGCTGGAGGCGATGATATGACCGCGCCCGGCAAAATCGCGGCCGCGTTCGATCCGGCTGGTGTCCGCAAGGATTTCCCGATCCTCGCGCGCGAGGTCTACGGCAAGCCGCTCGTCTATCTCGACAACGGCGCCTCCGCGCAAAAGCCGAACGCGGTGCTCGACGCGATGAACGATTTCGCATCCCGCGAATACGCCAATGTTCATCGCGGCGTGCACTATCTTTCGGCGGTTGCCACCGACCGCTACGAAGCCGCCCGCGAAACCGTCCGTCGCTTCCTCAACGCGGGCAGCGTGGACGAAATCGTCTTCACCAAAGGCGGCACGGAATCGATCAATCTCGTTTCCTACGCCTTCCTTGCTCCGCGCATTCAACCCGGCGACGAAATCGTTCTCACGGTGATGGAACATCATTCCAACATCGTGCCGTGGCATTTCCTGCGCGAACGTCAGGGCGCGGTTCTGAAATGGGTCGATGTCCGCGACGATGGCTCGCTCGATGTCGAAGCCCTCGACGCTGCGATCACAAGCAAAACCAAACTCGTCGCCGTCACCCATATGTCGAACGTGCTGGGAACGGTCACCCCGCTGAAAGAGATCATCGCCCGCGCCCATACCAAAGGCGCGCCGGTTTTGATCGACGGTTGCCAGGGCGTGGTGCATGAACCCGTCGACGTCCGCGCGCTGGATGTCGATTTCTATGCCTTCACCGGCCACAAACTCTACGGCCCCACCGGCATCGGCGTCCTCTATGCAAAGGCCGCGAATCTGAAAACGATGCGTCCCTTCAACGGCGGCGGCGAAATGATTCGCGAAGTCAGCCGTGAAAAGATCACCTATGCCGATACGCCCGCGCGCTTCGAAGCGGGCACCCCGCCCATCATCGAAAGCGTGGGGTTGGCCGCCGCCATCGATTATCTGGGAACGCTGGATCGCGCCGCGGTCGCTGCGCACGAACACGATCTCCTCAAATACACCCGCGAACGTCTGCGGGAACTCAACTGGGTCCGCGTCATCGGCGATGCGCCGGGCAAGGGCGCGATCATTTCTGTCGAGACCGAGGGGATGCACGCCCATGACGTCGCCACCATATTGGATCGCGAAGGTGTCGCCACCCGGGCGGGCCATCATTGCGCGCAGCCGCTGATGGAGCGCTTCGGCGTGGCCTCCACCACGCGCGCCTCGTTCGCGCTCTACAACACGCGCGCCGAAGCCGACGCGCTGATCGACGCCTTGCAAAAGGCGCGGAAGATTTTGGGTTGAACGGTCATGGATGACAGTCTGCGCGAACTTTATCAGGAAGTGATCCTCGATCACTCGCGCCATCCGCGCCATTTCGGCTCGATGGATCATCCCACCCATTCGGGCGAGGGCTACAACCCGCTATGCGGCGACCGGGTGAAAATCTATCTGTCTGTCGACAAGGACGACCGCATTGCCGACATCAAATTCGAAGGCAAAGGCTGCGCCATCAGCCAGGCGTCCGCTTCGCTGATGACCGACATGCTGACCGGCCGCACCGTGGCAGAAGCCCAAAAGCTGATGGGCGGCTTCCTGCATCTCGTAAAAGGCGAGGACGCGGGTGAACTTCCCGCCGACGATCGCGAACGCCTCGATGTGATGGCGGGCGTCTCCGCGTTTCCGATGCGCGTGAAATGCGCAACGCTCGCCTGGCACACCATGAAATCGGCCTTGGAGGGCGGCACTGCCGCCAAAACCGAATGAACGTGGAACCGATCAAGGAACCCGTGGCGGCTTCCGCCATTCCGCCGGAAGAGCTTGAAGCGTTTACGCAAAAGCTCATCGCCGCGATGAAGACGGTGTTCGACCCGGAAATCCCGGTAGACATTTATGAACTCGGTCTTATCTATAAGGTGGACGTGGCCGACAACAAGGACGTGACCGTGGACATGACGCTCACAGCCCCTGCCTGTCCCGTCGCCGGCGAAATGCCGGTGATGGTGAAGAACGCGCTGGAAACGGTGGAGGGCATTGGCGAGGTGAAAGTGAACATGGTCTTCGATCCGCCGTGGACGCCGGACCGCATGAGCGAAGAAGCCCGTCTCGAACTGAACATGTTCTAACGAGTACGAAAATGGAAACCGCAACCGCCACAACCCGCCCGCGCCGCGAACGCCCGAAGCCGATCAAGCTTTCGGAAGCCGCCGCCAAACGAATCCATGAGATCATGGCGTCGGCCGATGGCGCATACCAGGGCGTGCGCGTCGGCGTCACCAATGGCGGTTGCGCCGGCATGAGTTACACGATGGATTACGCCGAAAAAGCGAACCAGTTCGATGAGGTGGTGGAAGACAAGGGCGTGAAGATCTTCATCGATCCCAAGGCCATTCTCTTCCTGCTCGGCACAGAAATGGATTACGTGACCGACAAGCTCGCGGCCCGTTTCGTGTTCAACAACCCGAACCAGACCGCGGCCTGCGGCTGCGGCGAATCCGTTTCCATCACGCCCGCAAAAGCGGACTGATCACCACAGGTGAACGCGTTGCGCCGGCGGCAGATAATATTTGTCGCCCGCTTTGATCTCCGGAAACGCCGCATACCAGCCGTCGTCGTTTCGCACCACGCCATTCACGCGATATTCCGAAGGGCTGTGCGGGTTGGAAAGAAGCTGCACGCGCAATGAATCCGGCGTGTGCTTCTCGCGCCAGCTCTGGGCAAAGGCGAGGTAAAACCGCTGATCGCCGGTATAGCCGTTCAAAACCGGCGCGGGCTTGCCGCCGAGTGCGATGTGATAGGCCTTGTAGGCGATCACCAACCCAGCCAGATCGGCAATGTTCTCGCCCAAAGTTAGCTTGCCGTTGATGTGCACACCGGGGATGGGTTCGTATTTGTCGTATTGACCGGCGAGCGCGGCGGTGCGTGCATCAAAATTCTTGCGATCCGTCGCGGTCCACCAGTTTCGCAGCACACCGTCGCCATCATATTTGCTGCCCTGGTCGTCAAACCCATGGCTGATCTCGTGGCCGATAGTGGCGCCGATCTCGCCATAATTGACGGCATCGTCCGCATTCGGATCGAAGAAGGGCGGTTGCAGGATGCCCGCCGGGAACACGATCTCGTTGAACGGCGGATTGTAATAGGCATTGTTGGTCGGCGGTGTCATGCCCCATTCGGTCTTGTCCACCGGTTGGTCGATGCGCTTCAACCGCCGGTTCCATTCGAACACGGAGGTGTTCTGCACCGATGCGATCAGGTTGTTCCGGTCGATCTGCAAGGCCGAATAATCGCGCCAGTGATCGGGATAGCCAATCTTGGGCGTGAACTTGTGCAGCTTGTCCAAAGCCTTCGCGCGCGTTTCCGGCGTCATCCACGAAAGCGTCTTCACATCGGATTCATAGGCCTTCAGTAGATTTTCGACGAGTTTCAGAGCCTTGGCTTTGGCTTCCGGCGGGAAATATTTGGCGGCATAGAGCTTGCCCAATGCTTCGCCAATCGTGTTGTCGAGCAATTGCACCCCGCGCGTGGCGCGATCCAGTTGCTTTTTCTTGCCAGAAAGCACCTTGCCGTAGAATTCGAAATCGGCGCTGTCGAATTTCTCCGGCAGATAAGCCGCAAACGTGTGCAGGTATCGCACGGTCAGATAATCGCGCCACACCGAAACGGGCGTATCGGCAAATGCCGCCGCCAGTTTCGGGAAGGCCGATTTTTCGGCCACGATCACTGTCCGCGCGCCGTGCGGCGCCTGTTCGGGGACGCCAGCGGACACAAAATAGGCGTCCCAGGGGAATTTCGGTGCCAGTTTCTTCAATTCGGCAATCGTCATTGGGTTGTAGGTTTTGTCCGCATCGCGCCGGTCCGCGATGGGCCAGGAGCTTTGAGCCAGCGCGTTCTCCAGCTTGAAGATGGCCTCGGCTTTCGGTTGTGCATCCTTCTCGCCGGCAAGCGTCAGCATCTGCGCGAGGTATTTCTTGTAAGCTTCGCGTGTCGCCACGATTTCCTTGTCGTTGCGCAAATAGTAGTCGCGATCGGGCAATCCCAAGCCCGACTGATACAGGTTCACGGAATAATTCGTGGGATGTTTGTCATCCACACCGATATAAACGCCGAACGGTCCATCCAATCCCAAGCGCGGATCGCCCATCGCGCGCGCCACATCATCGAGGTTTTTCAATGCGGCAATCGAAGCAAGGTCTTTCTCGACCGGCTTCAGCCCGTTGGCTTCGATGGTTTTCTGATCCGTGAAAGCATCGTAGAGATCGCGCAACTTCGTTTCTTCGGCGGTCGGATTTTTCTTCTTCTGCAACTCCGCAACGATGGATTTCAGCCGTTCCTCGTTTTGCTTGTTCAATTCCAGGTTCACGCCCGCATAGGTGCGGTCACCCGGAATTTGTGCGGTCTTCATCCACCCGCCGTTTCCGTACAGGAAGAAGTCGTTTCCCGGCGCCACCGATTTGTCGATGTAGGAAAGGGAAAGCCCCCACGGCGGGATTGCGGGTCCGGAGGCCGCCAATGCAGCAACGCTGACCCCGGCAAACAACACGGCAAGAATGGAAAGACGGCGCATGATTTTCTCCTAAGGTCAAAAGAAAAGCGCCGCCGGAAATGTCCGGCGGCGCGTTGCAATCACCAAAGCTTCACCCGATCCGTGGGCGCTAGATAATATTTCTGGTCCTTCGTCACATTGAACGCCTTGTACCAGTCGTCCACGTTGCGAACCACGCCGATCACGCGGAATTCCGGCGGGCTGTGCGGATTGGAAAGCACTTGCGCGCGCATGGCACCGTCGCGATAAAGCGCGCGCCAGATCTGCCCGTAACTCAGGAAGAACCGCTGGTCGCCGGTATAACCGTCGAGAACAGGCGCGGGCTTGCCGCCAAGCGAGATGCGATAAGCCTTGAGCGCGATGGTAAGCCCCGACAGATCGCCGATATTCTCGCCCATGGTCAGCTTGCCGTTCACATGCAGGCCGGGCAGGGGCTCGAACTGGTCGTATTGCTTGCCGAGTTTGCTGACGCGCGTCTCGAAGTTCTTGCGGTCGGCATCGGTCCACCAATTGTTGAACACGCCGTTGCCGTCGACCTTCGAACCCTGATCGTCATAGCCGTGGCTCAATTCGTGGCCGATCACCATGCCGATACCGCCATAGTTCACGGCGTCATCCGCATTCGGATCGAAGAACGGCGGTTGCAGGATGGCTGCCGGGAACACGATCTCGTTCAGTGGCGGCTGGTAATAGGCGTTCACCGTCGGCGGCGTCATCTCCCATTCGTCCTTGTCGACGGGCTGGTCGAGACGATTCAGTTCGCGCTTCCATTCGAATTCCTGGCCGCGCTCGATATTGCCGATCAGGTCGTCACGCGAAATGACGTAAGCCGAATAATCGCGCCACTTGTCGGGATAGCCGATATGCGGTGTGAACTTGTGCAGCTTGTCCAACGCCTTCTTCTTGGTCTCAGGCGTCATCCAGCCGAGCGTGCGAATATCCGCGTCGTAAGCCTTGCGCAAATTCTCCACCAGCGCCTCGGCCTTCGCCTTGGCTTCCGGCGGAAAATATTTCGCGACATAGAGCTTGCCCAACGCTTCGCCGATCAGATTATCGAGCACATGCACGCCGCGCGTGTCGCGGGGAAGCTGTTGCTGATTGCCGCTCAGAACTTTTCCGTAGAATGCGAAATCCGCATCGTCAAACGCCTTCGGCAGGTAGGGCGACATCGCGTGCAGGTAGTGCACGGTCAGATAATCCCGCCATACCTCGACCGGCGTCGCGGCAAAGATTTTCGCCAGCGGTGCCATCGCCGTATTTTCGCGTACCACGATTTCGCGCTCGCCCTTCGGACCCTGCTCCGAAATGCCGCCTGCGGCGAAGAACGCATCCCACGGAAATTCCGGAGCCAATTGCTTGAGCTGCGAAATCGTCATCGGATTGTAGACTTTGTCGCGGTCGCGCCTGTTCGCCACCGGCCAATGGGCCTTCGCGATTTCTGTTTCGAGCGCGAACACCTTGTCCGCGCGCGCCTGCGCATCCGGCACCTTCGCCAAGCCGAGCATGGTGCCGAGATATTGGCGATAGGCTTCGCGCGTCGAAACGATGTCTTTATTGTCGCTGAGATAATAGTCGCGATCGGGCATCCCCAATCCGCTTTGCGTCAGATCGATCGCATAAGTGTCGGGATGCTTGTCTTCATAGGTGATGCCGATCCCGAATGGGGTCGCGGTCGGCAAGGTTGTCTTGCCCATGGCGCTCGCCACGTCATCCAGCGTTTTCAAGCTCGCCAGATAATCGAGGTCTTTCTTCGCCGGGGCCAGTCCGCGTTCCTCGATCTGCTTCTGATCCATGAAGGAATCATAGAGATCGCGCAGCTTTTTCTCTTCCGCATTGAGCTGGTCGTAAGGCTTCGCTTCCAGTTCGTTCACGATCTCCTTCATCCGGTTTTCGCTGAGGATGCGAAGATCCTGAAACGATCCGGTGGAAGAACGATCCGGCGGAATGGTTGCCGTTTTCAGCCAATTGCCGTTGACGTAACGGAAGAAGTCGTCGCCGGGCCTGACGCTCTTATCCATCGCCGAAAGATCGACACCCCATGTGCCGAAGGTTGTCTTGCCGCTTTCAGCCCATGCCGCGCCAGCGATAAGACAAAGAGCCAGCGCTGCCCCCGCTTTCCAAACCGTCATATGAGTTCCTCTATGGACGAACGACCGCATAGTCCCGCTCGCGCGGGACTGTGCAAGTAACGGAAACGAGAGCGAAGGCTATTTTCCGGTGAATTTCGCGGGCCGCTTCTGCAGGAAAGCCTGCACGCCTTCCCAGAAATCGCTGCTCTTTCCGGCCAGACTCTGGAACTTGCTTTCGAGGTCGATCTGTTCTTCGAAAGAATTGTGCGGACTCGCGCCATAAAGCTGGCGGGTTAGTGTCAGCGCGGCAGTTGGTCCATCGGCCAGCCGCTGCGCCATCTTGATCGCTTCGTCCAGCAGCGCGCCATCGTCGTATACACGATTGATCAGACCCCACTGAAGCGCCGTTTCCGCCGGAAGCTTCTCCGCCAGCAGCGAAAGTTCGCGCGCGCGGGCAAGCCCCACGAGTCGCGGCAACAACCATGTCGACCCGCCGTCGGGAACCAGTCCGATGCGCGCGAAGGCCTGAAGGAAATAAGCCGAACGCGCGGCGAGAATAAGATCGCCCATCAATGCGATGCTCATGCCGACACCGGCGGCAGCTCCATTCACCGCCGTGATGAACGGCATCTTCACGTCGCGCAAACGGCGCAGGAACGGATGGAAGACCACCTGCAGGGAATCGCCCGGTTCCATCGCCGATCCCGAGCCGCGATCGGAAAGGTTTGCACCGGAGCAGAACCCCTTGCCTTCGCCGGTCAGCACGATGGCGCGAAAACCGGAATCGGAACGCTCGATGAATTTCAGCGCTTCCGTTGCCCCCGCCACCAGTTTGGCGGAGGCCGCATTCATCACTTCCGGATGGTTGAAGGTCAGTACGGCAACATTGCCGTGGGCCGTGACGTAAGCTCGTTCGAAATCGGTACGCATTTTCTCTCCCAATGTTGTCCTGGGTCGAGAATAGGCGGGGAACTGTCGGCGGCTCAAGCGGCGGCGACGCCGGTTTTGCGGTCTTCTTCGCCGATAACGCAATTGCGGCCCGCGCGTTTGGCCGCATAGAGGCATTCATCGGCGCGGCGGATCAGGCTTGCGGTGCTCTCGCCGGGCGAGAATTGCGCCACGCCGATGGAGATGGTGATGGTGCCCAGGATATCGCCGGTCGATTTTTTGACCAGCTTCTTGCTCTCCACATGCCCCCTGATCTGGTTGGCCAGAGTGAGTGCGTGTTCGAGCTTGGTTTGCCGCAGGATAACGGCAAATTCTTCGCCGCCATATCGGGCCGCCGTATCGCGGCCTTTGACGTTCTCGCTCAGGCACGCGCCAACCAGACGCAGCACCTGGTCTCCGGTCTGATGGCCCCAGGTGTCGTTGAAGGTCTTGAAATGGTCGATGTCGCACATGCACAGCACGAATTCTTCGCCGGTCTGATTGGCGTCGTGGATGGCATTGTCGAGCGCCATGTCGAACAGCTTCCGGTTCGGAATGGCCGTCAACGGATCGGTCAGGCTTTCCTTGCGCACGTCGTCGAGCTTGGTCTTCAGCTCGGTCACTTCGGCAGACGATCTGTGAAGTTCGTCTTCCAGCATCTTTGTACGCGCTTCCATTGCCTGCGTGGCGCCGAGCAATCCATCCATCAGCTTGCGCACGGCGGCGGGCGAGGGATCGCCCACCATCTCCGAAATCGCCCCTGAAAGTGCCCGGCCATAAGACGCGGCATCCTTGCCTGCAGTCTCCAACGTTACCAGTACCGAGCCCAGCGCCGCGGAGACGTCCTTGCTCAGCGTATCCAGTTGGTCGGCGGCCTTGCTCTCCTTCGAGACGTGATGCCGCAACTCCTCCAGCACGTCCGGTGTGAAGGGCTTCTTGGCTTTCAAATGCGCGTCTACAGCGCGCGACAACGGGGGATTGCCGCCGCTTGCATACGCAAAGAAAAGCTCGAAATTTGTTGGACTTGGCGCTACGCCGTGATTGTCCATCAAGGCCATTGCAGCTTTGGCCACCGCCTGCTCACGCACACTCTTCTGCACGGACAGTATTCCCACGGACGCTGAGCCGTTACTCTATCCGGCGGGTCCGTAAGAAACAGTTAAACAATGCCGATTGAAGCGGAACCAAGCTGCTGCTCTACTTGGCAAAAGAGGGGAGGCGGCCGAAACGGTTCGCCGGGAGAAGGAGAATTTCCATGAGCGTGGCAGAAGCCAGACCGATGTCGCCTGAGGCGCGCGAGACCGTCCGCATGCAGGAGGTTTTGCGGCTCCAGCGCCAGGCGCATTTGAAGAACGGGCCGCCCACCGCCGAAAAGCGTATCGAATGGCTCGACAAGGCCATTGCGCTGTTGGTCGACAACCAGAAGGCCATCGGCGAAGCGCTGCGCGAGGATTTCGGCCATCGTTCCGTTCATTCCACATTGCTGACGGATGTTTATGGCTCGATTGGTCCGCTCAAACACGCCAAGGCGCATGTCCGCAAATGGATGCGCCGCGAAAAGCGCGCCGTGTCGCCCGCGATCCTTGGACTGTTCGGCGCCAAGGCGTTCATCGAATATCAGCCCAAGGGCGTGGTCGGGATCATCGCCCCATGGAATTTCCCCATCAATCTGACCTTCGCGCCGCTCGCGGGCGTATTCGCCGCCGGCAACCGCGCGATGATTAAACCCAGCGAATTCACGCCGCGCACTTCCGAGCTGATGGAGCGTATGTTCCGTTCAGCCTATGACGAATCCGAAGTCGCCGTTTTTCAGGGCGGTGCGGAAGTCGGCGGTGCATTCTCGAGGCTTGCCTTCGACCATCTGCTTTTCACCGGCGCGACGTCCATCGCCTATCATGTGATGAAAGCGGCGGCCGACAATCTGGTGCCGACCACACTCGAACTGGGCGGCAAGTCGCCCGTCATCATCGGCGAAACCGCCGACATGAAGCTTGCGGCCAACCGCATTATGATGGGTAAGACGCTGAATGCAGGCCAGATCTGCCTCGCGCCCGATTATGTGATGGTGCCGGAAGACAAGGCCAAGGATTTCGTCGCTGCCGCCGAAGGTGCGGTGACCAAGATGTTCCCGACCTTGAAAGACAATCCCGACTACACCTCGGTCATCAATCAGCGCCATTTCGACCGCTTGCAAGGCTATATCGCCGACGCAAAGGCCAAGGGCGCGGAGGTGATCGAAATCAATCCGGCAAAGGAAAATTTCACGCAGCAGCCTTACTACAAGATTCCGCCGACGCTGGTCGTGAGTCCGACCGACGATATGAAAATCATGAAGGAAGAGATCTTCGGTCCCTTGCTGCCGGTGAAGACCTACAAGAAGGTCAACGAGGCGATCGACTATGTGAACGATCACGATCGTCCGCTGGGTCTCTATTACTTCGGTCAGGACTCGAAGGAACAGGAAGAGGTGCTGACGCGCACGACATCCGGCGGCGTCAGTGTGAACGACGTGATCATGCACATCTCGATGGAAGATCTGCCCTTCGGCGGCATCGGCCCGTCGGGTATGGGCGCCTATCACGGCATCGACGGCTTCAAGACCTTTAGCCATGCCAAGGCGGTCTACAAGCAATCGAACAAGGACATTGCGGCGATGATGCGCCCGCCCTATGGCCCGAAGATTCTGAAGATCCTGGGCACGCAGATC
The DNA here is from genome assembly GCA_035545475.1 of Rhizomicrobium sp. Classification (GTDB taxonomy): domain Bacteria; phylum Pseudomonadota; class Alphaproteobacteria; order Micropepsales; family Micropepsaceae; genus Rhizomicrobium. The sequence continues at coordinate 1,744 of DASZYI010000165.1, read as the reverse complement.
AAACGCTGAGGCTCACGTCTCGGCGTCTTCCGGCTTCGGCAGCTTGACCGGCCGAAGCAGGAACGCCGGCAACTGAGAATGATCCGGTTTGGTACCTTGCGGCCGCTGTGATTGCGGCTGCCTGGCCTGTTGTGGCCTCTGCGGCTGCCGCTCGCGGCGCGGTCGGGGCATTTCCTGTTGAGGTTCAGGCAGGGCGGCAGCTTGTACCGGCGCGGGAGCCTGTACGGCGGGCTCCATCGAAGCCATCTGTCCATGCGCCGCAACGGGGCGCGGACGACGGTCGCGATCGCGCCCGCCACGCTCGCGTTTTCCGTCGCGGCGATTGCGGTCTCCGCGCGGCCTTGCCTCTTCCTCGCGAACTTCAATGCCTTCCATCACCCGGCGATCAATCGGTTTGCCCAGCAGTTTTTCGATGGCGTCGACCGCTTTCTGGTCGTGCCGTGAGGCGAGCATATAGGCATGGCCCGTTCGCCCCGCGCGGCCCGTGCGGCCGATACGGTGAACGTAATCGTCGGCGTGAAACGGCACGTCGAAATTGAAGACGTGGCTGACAGCAGGAATATCCAGCCCACGCGCGGCGACGTCGCTGGCGACCAGCAATTGCACCTCGCCGTTCTTGAACGCATCGAGCGTCTTCATGCGCGTGGATTGTTCGAGATCGCCGTGTAGCGGAGCCGCGTTGAACCCATGCTTCGATAGCGACCGCGCCACCACGTCGACATCGCGCTTGCGATTGCAAAATACGATGGCGTTCTTGACATTGTTGTCGCGTACAAGGCGGCGCAGGGCTTCGCGCTTGGCCCAGTCGTTGTTCGGGATTTCGATGATTTCCTGCGTGATGGTGCTCGCAGCCGTCGCCGGCCGCGATACTTCCACGCGCACGGGCGCATGCAGGAATTGTTCGGTCAGCCGCTGGATCTCCGGCGGCATGGTCGCGGAATAAAAAAGCGTTTGCCGGGTGAATGGGATTAGCTTGCAGATACGTTCGACATCGGGGATGAAACCCATGTCCAGCATGCGGTCTGCTTCGTCGACCACCAGAATCTGCACCTGGCTCAACATCAGCTTGCCGCGTTCGAAATGATCGAGCAGGCGGCCCGGCGTCGCGATCAAGACATCGACGCCGCGGTCGAGCTTCTTCTCCTGGTCCTCGAACGATACGCCGCCGATCAGAAGCGCCATCGAGAGTTTGTTGTATTTGCCGTAGCGCTCGAAACTCTCTGCCACTTGCGCGGCCAATTCGCGGGTCGGTTCCAGGATCAACGATCGCGGCATGCGTGCCTTGGCCCGTCCGCGCGCCAGAAGTTCGATCATCGGCAGCGTGAAGGAAGCGGTTTTGCCGGTCCCCGTCTGAGCGATTCCGATGATGTCCTTGCGCTGGAGGACATGCGGGATGCCTTGCGCCTGAATCGGTGTTGGGGTCGTGTAGCCGCTTTCGGAAACCGCCCGCAGCACCTCGGCCGACAATCCGAGGGAATGGAAGGTCGGCTGCTCGGCCGCTGGGGGTGCCTCAGAAGGCTTTGAAAGGGAAGGGATTTCTTCGGAAATGGCTTCCACGCCGGCTTCCGCGCCGGCACTCGTCTCACTCGTCATGCGCTCCTAATCGGGCGCATTTGAGCGCCCATGCCGCCTGCCCGGATCGGCCGCGGCTCCTTATGCATTGCAACATAGGAAGGAAGTCCAAAAAGTCAATAAGGAGAGGTAAGGTATTCGAATCGCGACCGGGGAGGGCGGCATGAGCGCA
>DASZYI010000164.1:0-9502 GCA_035545475.1 Rhizomicrobium sp. | reverse complement strand
GATGCGGCTTATGTGCAGGACCGCGTCGGCGATCTTGCGAAGGATCAGGATCTCTCGCGCTTCATCCTGTAAGCAAAAAAACGAACGGCGCCCGAAGGCGCCGTTCGCATCCGTATTGGATCGGTTGTTAGGCGGCTTTGCGCTTGCGCATCGCGCCCATGCCGGCAAGGCCCGCACCAACAAGTGCAAGCGTCAGCGGTTCTGGAACGTCATTCGAGTTGCGCGAAGCGAGGATCACGCCACCGCTATAGGTCTGGCCGAAAACGTTGTTGTAAGTGTAGAGAAGCAAGCCCGAGCCGAAGTTGAAGAAAAGGTTGCCCGAGGCATAAAGGATGTTGACCGGAAAGCCCGCAAGCAGATCAACTTCGGGATCCGGCGTGCTCAAAGCGGTCGACAGGTCGAACGTGTGGCCGTCGATATTGAACTCGAGGGCCAGCAGACCGCCGTTGCTGACCGTGTAGTGGCCGAGGAACGATCCCGAATCGTCGATCGTGAACGAACCCGAGCCGCCCGGACCGTACACGGGCACAAGTGTCAGGTCGTAGGTGACCGGTGTCGCGCTCGCGGCGGAAGCGAGTCCTGCCATGGCCAAGCCGGCAATTGCCGCCAGCAGGTGTTTCACGCCAAATTTCATAACTAACCCCTTCATGGTGTTTCTGAGAGTGCCAAGGCCTCGTTCGCACGTTTCGTGCCAAGCCTTTATTCTCACTATGTTTATTTCATTCACATTCGCCACGTGTAGTAGGGATTTACACTCATCATGGTTAATGTGGGCCTTGGCGATGGACAAGCTACGTTGTGCCCTACAGTCCGCTTCGTTGTGAGCGCGCATCCAATTCCACCGAAAGCGACTGGCGGAGGCGATGGGTCGGGCGCTTGTTGACCTAGAAGGGTGTTCTTGCAAAAAGGCCCCCCTCTAACACCGAAAGGTAGGGTTGATGGCGCGCAAAGACTATCTGTTCACCAGCGAAAGCGTTTCCGAAGGTCATCCGGACAAGGTCTGTGACCGGATTTCCGACGAAGTGGTGGACTTGTTCTTCCGCGAAGGCCCCAAACACGGTTTCGATACCAAGGACATCCGTGTCGCCTGTGAGACGCTGGCCACCACCAACCGTGTGGTGATTGCCGGCGAAACCCGCGGTCCCGCACAGATCACATCCAACATGGTGATCGACAAGGCCCGCGAAGCGATTCGTGACATCGGTTACGAGCAGGACGGTTTCCACTGGAACCACTGCAATGTCGAAGTGTTGCTGCACGCCCAGTCGCCGCATATCGCGCAAGGCGTCGACGCCTCCGGAAACAAGGACGAGGGCGCGGGCGACCAGGGCATCATGTTCGGCTATGCCTGCCGCGAAACGCCGGAACTGATGCCGGCGCCAATTCTCTACAGCCACAAGATTCTTCAACTGATGGCGGCCGCGCGCAAATCCGGCAAAGCACCGAAACTCGGTCCCGACGCAAAAAGCCAGGTGACGTTGCATTACGTCGACGGCAAGCCGGTGACTGCGACGCAGATCGTCGTCTCCACCCAGCACCTCGACGAGAACATGACGTCGAACGACGTGCGCCACATTGTTGAGCCTTATGTGCGCGAAGCGATGCCGGGCGGCCTCATCACCGACCAGACGGTGTGGCACGTCAATCCCACGGGCGCGTTCGTGGTCGGCGGACCGGACGGCGATTGCGGACTGACGGGCCGCAAGATCATCGTGGACACGTATGGCGGAGCGGCCCCGCATGGCGGCGGCGCGTTCTCCGGCAAGGACCCGACGAAGGTGGACCGTTCGGCTGCCTATGCTGCGCGGTATCTTGCGAAAAATGTGGTCGCGGCCGATCTCGCGGATCGTTGCACGATTCAGATTTCCTACGCCATCGGCGTGGCCGACCCGCTGTCGCTCTATGTGGATCTACACGGCACGGGCAAAGTGGACGAAGCGAAGCTTGAAGACGTGTTGCCGCAATTGATGAGCCTGAAGCCGCGCGGCATTCGCGAGCATCTGGCGCTCAATCGCCCGATCTACGCAAGAACGGCTGCTTACGGCCACTTCGGACGCATCGCCGATAGCGACGGCGGCTTCTCATGGGAGAAGACCGATCTCGCCGAACAACTCCGCGGCGCATTCTGATTGTGCTTGCTTCGAGGCATTGCTTCGCAATGCGCCTCAGCATGACGAGGACCGGCGGCCGTCATCCTGAGGTGCGAGCGAAGCGAGCCACGAAGGATGAGTGACCGTCCCGAACGGCAGCGGCGGCAACTCTATGGCCGCCGCAAAGGCCCCAAACTTTCCGCGCACCAGCAGCACCTGATCGACACGCTACTGCCGAAGCTTGCGTTGAAGCTGGAACAGGGTGCCGATCCGAAAACCTATTTCTTACCTGGCACAGACCCCCACCCGAAAAATCCGAAGAAGGATTTTTCGACCTCCCCACAAGGGGGAGGTGAGATAACGGATGTCTGGCTGGAAGTCGGCTTCGGTGCGGGCGAGCATTTGCTGGAGCAGGCACAAGCTCATCCGAATGTCGGGGTGATCGGTGCGGAGCCTTACATTTCCGGCGTCGCGAAACTTTTGTCGAAAATCGACGAAGCCAAGACGCCCAACATTCGTCTCCACACCGACGATGCACGCGACATCATCGATGCGCTGCCGGATGCCTCGCTAGGCCGCGTGTTCATCCTCTTTCCCGATCCCTGGCCCAAGACGCGCCATCACAAGCGCCGCTTTGTGCAGATGGATTTGCTCGACCGGCTGGCGCGGGTGATGAAACAGGGAGCGGAATTGCGCTTTGCGAGCGACGACGCGCCTTACTTCGAATGGACGCTGGAACGGGTTTGCGCGCATCCGCAATTCGAATGGATGGCGGCCTCTTCCGCCGACTGGCTGAACCGGCCCGAAGGTTGGCCCCAGACCCGCTATGAGGCCAAGGAACTGCACGGAAAGCCCGCATACCTGAGGGCTGTGCGCATCTGACTTGCCATTTTGCGGCGGCAAGCCTATATCCCCGCCCATCCCTTACAACAGAAACTGCTGTTGTGTGGCGGTCGCAAGACCGTCGCGGGCCAAGACGTTTGCTTGAAGGACGACCGCCATTCTGACCGCCATGTCGCAACTGGAACCGGTGATTGCCCCTGCCGTGGAAGCGGCGGGTTACCGGCTCGTGCGCCTGCGGCTGATGGGCGGCAAGACCAAGACCCTGCAGATCATGGCCGAGCGCCCCGACGGGGGAATGGATGTGGAAGATTGCGCCAGACTTTCGCGTGCGCTGAGCGATTTCCTCGATCAGGAAGACCCGATCGAGGGCGAATACAATCTGGAGGTCTCTTCGCCGGGCATCGACCGTCCGCTGACGCGGCTTGCCGATTTCGCGCGCTGGGCGGGCCACGAAGCGAAGATCGAACTGACCACACCGGATGCGGGCGGCCGCAAGCGTTTCCGGGGGACATTGCTGGGGCTCGACGGCAAGGACGTGCTGTTCGAATCCGGCGGGGCGAAGATGACCTTCGCGTTCCGCAACATTGCCGAAGCGAAACTTGTTCTCACCGACAAGCTGATTGAAGAAGATTTGAAGGCGCGCAAACACGCGTCATAGGAGACAGAAGAATGGTTACCGGAGTTGCCGCAAACAGGCTTGAACTCTTGCAGATCGCCGATGCGGTCGCGCGCGACAAGTCGATCGACAAGGAAGTCGTCCTCCACGCGATGGAAGAGGCGATGCAGCGCGCCGCCAAAGCCCATTACGGCAGCGAGAACGACATCCATGTCGAGATCGACCCTAAGACCGGCGAAACCCACGTCTCGCGTTATCTGAACGTCGTCGAGCAGGTGGAAAACGACAAGACCGAGATCAGCCTGGAAGATGCGCGTGCGCGCAACCCGGCGGCGCAAGTGGGCGACATTATCGCCGAGACGCTTCCGCCGCTGGATTTCAACCGCGTCAACGCACAGAACGCCAAGCAGGTGATCGTGCAGAAGGTGCGCGATGCCGAACGCGAGCGCCAATACGAGGAATACAAGGACCGCATCGGCGAAATCGTGCACGGTATCGTCAAGCGTGCGGAATTCGGTTCGGTGGTGGTCGATCTGTCTCGCGCCGAAGGCGTGGTCCGCCGCGACGAGATGATCCCGCGCGAATCTTTCCGCGCCGGCGATCGCATCCGCGCCTATATCTATGACGTGCGCCGCGAAACGCGTGGGCCGCAGATATTCCTTTCGCGTTCGCATCCCCAATTCATGGTGCGTCTGTTCGCGCAGGAAGTGCCGGAAATCTATGACGGCATCATCGAGATCCGCGCCGTGGCGCGCGACCCTGGCAGCCGCGCAAAGATCGCGGTCATTTCGAAGGATTCGAGCATCGACCCCGTGGGCGCCTGCGTCGGCATGCGCGGCGTGCGCGTGCAGGCGGTGGTGCAGGAGCTTCAGGGCGAGCGCATCGACATCATTCCGTGGTCGGCGGAACCGGCGACGTTCATCGTCAATGCGCTGGCGCCGGCGGAAGTCACCAAGGTGGTGCTCGACGAAGACACCCATCGCGTCGAAGTGGTGGTGCCCGACGAGCAGCTTTCCCTCGCCATCGGCCGCCGCGGCCAGAACGTGCGGCTGGCCTCGCAGCTGACCGGCTGGCAGATCGACATCCTGACCGAAGCCGAAGAATCCGAACGCCGCCAGAAGGAATTCGCCGAACGCACCAAGCTGTTCATGGACGCGCTCGATGTGGACGAAACCGTGGCGCAGTTGCTCGCCTCCGAAGGTTTTTCGGAAATCGAGGACATTGCCTATGTTCCGCTGAACGACCTTTCGTCGATCGAAGGCTTCGACGAGGACACCGCGCAGGAACTGCAGAGCCGCGCCCAGGAATATATCGAGGCCCAGAACCGCGAACTGGACGAGAAGCGCCGTGCGCTTGGCGTGGAAGATGCGGTGCTCGAAGTCGAAGGTGTCACCGGCGCGATGGCCGTGGCCCTGGGCGAACACGAGATCAAGACCCTGGAAGACCTGGCCGGTTGCGCCACCGACGATCTGCTCGGCTATTACGAGCAGAACAAGGAAAAGGAGCGCGTGCGCATTCCCGGTGCGCTGGAAGGCTTCGACCTGACGGCAGAGGATGCCAACGCCATCATTATGAAGGCGCGCGTGAAGGCCGGCTGGATCGAAGAGGAGCCGGAAGAAGAAACCCCTGCCGAAGAAGAAGGGGCCGAAGGCGAAGAAGCCTGATCGTGTCGATTGAAACGCTGTTCGCAACGCGGCTGTACCGCAAGGTGCTGCCGCGCGCCGACACGCTAAATGCCGAACTCGCCAAAACTTGCCTTGCCATTGCCCGCGAAGACCGCGCCGGCCAGCGCTGGTCGAAAGAACATGGCTACACGGGCTATACCTCTTACGCCTCGCTGAACGACCTGCTGTTGCGCGCGCCAGTGTTCGCGGACTTACAGAAGCATCTCGACGAGCATGTGAAAGCGTTTGTCCGGGCGCTGGAATTCGATGGTGCGAAGCCTGCGCTCGACTCCCTGTGGATCAATGTGATGGAAAAGGGCGGCGTCCACACCGCGCACATCCATCCGCATTCCGTCATCAGCGGCACTTATTATGTGGCGATCCCCAAAGGCGCATCGGCGATCAAATTCGAAGACCCACGCCTTGCCATGATGATGGCGGCGCCTGCGAAGAAGCCGAACGCCGCGCGTGACAACCGCCCGTTTGTGACGGTGGAACCTGTGCCGGGGACCGTTCTTCTGTGGGAAAGCTGGTTGCGCCACGAGGTCGTGCAAAACACGGCGCGCGGCCAACGCATCAGCGTGAGTTTCAACTACGCTTGATCTGCGTCAGTGACGCTTCCGCCCAACCGGGTTAGGGTTGGGTATGGACGAAGACGATCTTCCGCCTCAACCGCGCGAATACGAGGGCAGCAGCTTCGGCGGCGCAATGGGCGCGATCATCGGCAGGTTGCTGTGGATATTCCTGCCGATGGCGGCGGTGCTGGCGATCGCCCTGATCGTCGTCAAGGCGACGCACTAGCTTCACGCCTTCTTCGCGCATTGAGACGTGAATTGCTGATAGGTTTGACCGCCCGTCTTGTTGGCGGCTTTCATCTTCTGCCATTGCGCGGCACACGCCTTCATGCGCGCTTGCGGCGTCATCGCCGATTTGCCCGACATGCAGCCGGAGGAAAATTTCTGATAGGTGGTGGCCTTCTTCTGATCCGCCGACATAGCGCTCCATTGTGCGGCGCAGGCTTTCATCTTGTCCGATCCGGCATTGGCCGCGTGTGCGGGGCCGATCAAAAGTGCGGCCATCGCAGCCGACAAAATCAATACGCGCATAAGAATGGCTCCCTTAAGAACATTCTACGCGCGAATTCTGCGCCGGAACTTGAAAGCTTTCTATCGCCTGACGCATGGATAAAGAATTTGTAATCGCACGCAGCAATCTTGCGTGCTCTTTCAGCCGAGGTCTGCCAGTGTCTGGGTGAAATGCGCCCAATCTTCGATCACGCGTTCGACCTTTGCTGCTTCCAGCCGTGCGCGCGAATGTTCATCCATGTGCCCGCCCCCCATGAAGCCCCAGACGCACATGCCGGCGGCCTGCGCCGCATTCACGCCGTTCACGCTATCTTCAAGCACCAGACAATCGCTGGGCGAAACGCCCAACGCGTTCGCGGCGTGCAGAAACAGATCGGGCGCGGGCTTGGCGTGGACGACATGCTCCGCCGAATAGACATGCGGCGCGAAATGCTCCCATAGCCCGGTCTTTTTCAATTTCTTTTCGAGTGCTGCCTCGCGCGAGGAACTCGCCACCGCTTTCAGCCCGCGCACATCGCGTATGGCCGCAAGCGCGCCCGGCACTTCGGCGAGCCGCGTTTCCATTGCGTGATGATATTGCGCATCCATCGGCCCTTCGATCTCGCCCAGTATCGAGCGACCCAACCGCGCCACTCCATCGGCATCGAGGGCCGCGCGAAACGCGACATCGCTCATCCCCATAAAGCGGGCCTTGAACTCATGCGGATCGTAATGAAGCCCGATAGACGATAGCACACGGGCCTCGACCTCATGCGCGATCACCTCGCTATCCACGAGGACCCCGTCGCAATCGAAGATGATGGCGGAGAACATGGGGCATTAAACTCGACGGCGATCCACTGAGAACTAGACAACCAATAGCCTATAAAACCTGTTGTCATCACCAACAAGGGCAAGCACCTTAAACATCGAATCGCCAAACTTGTACGCAGCGCTCATATATTGCTGACTTGTTCTCTTGTTCAGAAACTGATTTATCAACTCATTCTCAGGAGCGTTTGTGGCAGCCAGAAAGCGCTCGTATTGTGAAATAAGTTGCCGCGTCGTTCGCTTTGCATTGCGTGACCGAGTTGAATCGGCAAACCATTCGAGCCGTTCGGTAGGTGTCAAGGAACTCATGTACAACGCGTCCGAAGGCGATACGCTGTTATTTTTTCGATAGATGGCTAACAGATATAGCAAAGCCGAATAGCAGGTTAATAGCCGACTGTGCTTCAATTTATAGTTTGTAATCTTACCTTTTGCCTTTTTTCTTTCTGGAATTCGCTGCGTGCGCGCTTCGTAATTTACGCAGAACGTTCTCCATAAACGGAGAATATCGTTGGCTAAGAAAGCAGGCATGAAATTGGATTTATGATCTCTATAATCACGCCAATAAGCATCTATGACTTCTTGAATAACATCTTTGTATACGACATCCCCCACGAGAGCTTTGCTTTCAAGTAAAAGTAGCAGCCTTGCTGTAAATGTGTTTGCGGCGTCATCGTCGGGCGTACCAAGCGTTTTGGTGAAGTCATGTACCGAATAGTGTGCGAGATAGCGACCATCCCCGGAGAATTCCGGTATTTTTAGCTCCCTCGTTACTTCTACGAGTTGAGCTTTTATGCGGAGCTCATCAAGTCGTTTTAGAAGGCTTAATTTCCGGCCGCTGGGTTCTTTTCCCCGACTATTCTTCCCGACGATAAACAAATCGAGATCGCTAAAGGGGCTAGCCTCGCCCCTACCAAACGAACCGGTGACGTATACGCATGCTTTGCCGCTGGCAATACCATCGGACTTTTCTAACCGAGAGCGTATTTCAACCAGTCTTGTTTTAGTTTGCTCTCGTCGATTAGCGAGCTCGCCCATCGAAGTCATTCCATTCAAAAATATTTGCAAATATTTCTGCTTGTTCGATCGCGTCATCGAGCGCGTGATGGGTATGAATTCGCTTTGACATAAGATCTGGTTGAAGCCGCGAGCGTCCAGCTTCGGAAATGGGCACGTGTGTCTTCACCGCAATCGCAGTTTTGATGTCAAAGCAACGAGAATATTCGAATGGTGAACCGTGTTGGGAATATCGAACAAAATACCAATAAAGCCACGTCCAATCAAAACTCAACGGATATGCAACTAACACCGGCTTAGAAGTGCCCGCTAATTTGCATACCCATGAGTATGCCTCAGTCATAGCTTTTTGAGGGGAGGAACCTTCTACACAGAGCTTATGCCTATCCAAGCCGTTTACACGCAGTGCTTCAGGCTCATAGAGATCAGAAATTGGCTTAAGCTCTTTATAGAAAACCTCATCATAGCTTTTCGGGCGCCTAAAAGTCTTACCATCAAATGTGCCCGCATATACCAATGCAAAAGATAAGAGAGAATAAGGGCCGGGGATGGGTCCGTCAGTTTCAACGTCCGCAGAGAAGTAAGCGTCCACGCGTCTCTCTAAACCATGATGCGCTTGCTCGCGCTCTGAGAATTCTGGCAACCCGTGATCACTTGCTCTCGCCAGCATCGAATCGGCACCCCCCGAATTTCTGCTAGCGTCTCATCGACTGCATAAGCGGGTCAATTGCCTTGTAAGCCCCTGAAATTAAAGGGCTCCAAGCTTGAGCCATCAAACTGGCGTGGGCAATCTAGTTGTCCAGGAAGCTACGCAGCTTCCGGCTCCGGCTCGGGTGCTTGAGCTTCCTCAGCGCCTTCGCCTCGATCTGGCGGATCCGTTCGCGGGTGACGCTGAACTGTTGGCCAACTTCTTCCAAGGTGTGGTCGGTGTTCATGCCGATGCCGAAGCGCATGCGCAGGACGCGTTCTTCGCGCGGGGTTAGCGTGGCCAGAACGCGCGTTGTGGTTTCGCGCAGGTTTGCCTGGATCGCGGCGTCGATGGGCAGCACCGCGTTCTTGTCCTCGATGAAATCGCCCAGATGCGAATCTTCCTCGTCGCCGATGGGTGTTTCGAGGGAGATCGGCTCTTTCGCGATCTTCAAAACCTTGCGCACCTTCTCCAGCGGCATCGCCAGACGTTCGGCCAGTTCTTCCGGCGTCGGCTCGCGGCCGATCTCATGCAGCATCTGGCGGCTGGTGCGCACCAGCTTGTTGATCGTCTCTATCATGTGCACCGGAATGCGGATGGTGCGCGCCTGATCGGCGATGGAGCGCGTGATGGCCTGGCGAATCCACCACGTCGCGTAAGTCGAGAACTTGTAACCTCTGCGGTATTCG
>DASZYI010000163.1:0-8397 GCA_035545475.1 Rhizomicrobium sp. | reverse complement strand
ACGACAAGAACGTCTTCAACACGACCGCGATTACCGGAACATTCCTCAACAGCGACGACAGCGGTCTTACGACCAACGTGTTCCTGACCGATCCCAAGCTGATCGGCATTCGCGTTACGAAGAACTGGTAAGGGGAGGGGGGAACATGAGTGAATTGATGCATCCTGCACGTCCGGCAACCGGCCTTCGCGGCGGACTGTTGGTCACTGTTTCGGCTATTGCACTTGTTGCGTGCGTGCTGCCTGCTATTGCGTCCGGCGCCGACGACGATCGGCCCACGGTTTGGATAGATCTCGGCGGTCAACTGGAAAGAGTCGATGGAACCGGAAGGCCGTTCGCGCCCGATTTCGCGACCACGACGCCGACCCCGGAAGTGTTCCAACCCATAACGCCTATCGATGCACAGCATTCCCCGCGCTACAGCTATGGCGGCGAAGGCAAGCTTTCGCTCATGCCGGCGGGGACGGATTGGGTTTTATCTGCGGGTATCCGCTATGGGCGCTCGAATGGCGGTAAGTTCATTCAGAAACAACTGCCTTACGCGCAGGTCAAGAACATCGCCCGCCTCGCCAACTATCCAAGCTTTAATTATTCGAGCACGCGACCCGGTGCATTCGCCCAGTTCAATGAGACGCGGACAAAGCAAAGCGAAAGCCACACGATCCTCGATTTCAAAGCAGGCAAAGATCTCGGCATCGGATTGTTTGGTAACCACACAACATCGCAGGTCGCGATAGGCATTCGCTTCGCGCAATTCGCCTCGCGTGCAACCTCCTTCATTCGTGCGCGTCCGGATCTGGAATTCTACAATGGCTTCGCCGCGTTCAACACACCCGACTTCTATTTCTACAGGGCCTACGCTCACTTCCATGCTTACACGCAAGCCGGCGCCAGCACCCGCAGTTTTCAGGGGTTAGGACCATCTCTGTCCTGGGAAGGTTCTGCGCCTCTCGCAGGCAATGAGGACAGCGCGCGGCTGGCATTGGATTGGGGCGCGGATTTCGCGCTTCTGTTCGGGCGCCAGAAGGCAAATGTTACGCACCAAACGACGACGAATACCTTCCACCAAAATTATTATCCGCGTTATCAGGTCTCTGTTGACCACGGCGGTCACAGCAACCGGCGTTCCGTCGTCGTGCCTAATCTCGAAGCCTTCGCAGGCCTCTCCGTGAGATTCCCCAATTCTAGGGTCAGCTTTGGTTATCGCGGCGATTATTTCTTCGGCGCCATGGATACCGGCATCGATGCCCCGCACAGCCAGAACGTCAGCTTCCATGGACCCTTCGCCAAGATCAGCATCGGTTTCTAGGGGAAAAACATTTTGTTTCGCGAACGGGGGCCCATCGGCCCCCGTTTTGCTTTTTGCCCGACATTATCTTGCGCAATCTTGTGCAAAAAATTTCTGCCCCTGACGGCAAGAATTCGCGTCATCCTTCGTCAGCCCAGTCGTGATCCACACGCGGGCGCTTCGGAGCGGGACGCGGGCGGGGGAATGGCTGAGACGACCGACACCACGCGGGAAGACGCCGGGCGCATCCGTCCGGGCGCGGCCATGAACACGTCCGAATTGGAAGCCTGGTTCGTCCGCGAGGTCTTGCCGCTGGAGGCGGCGCTGATGCAGTTCCTGCAGCACAATTGGCGCAACAGAAGCGACATCGCCGACCTCCGTCAGGATGTCTACGAACGCGTCTGCCTCGCCGCGCAGGAACAGGCTCCCGACAACACCAAGGCCTTCGTCTTCCGCACCGCGCGCAATTTGCTGGTGGATCGCATTCGCCGCGAACACGTCGTCCCCATCGAAGCCGTCGAGGATGTCGATGCGCTGAGTATGGCGATGGACGAGCCTGGCCCCGAACGCAGCGCCATCGCGCGCGACGAATTGCGCCGCCTGCAAGCAGCGCTGGACCGCCTGCCGCCGCGCGCCCGCGAAGCCATCGTGCTCGGCCGCATCGAAGGGCTGCAAGGCAACGAAATCGCGCAACGCATGGGCATCACCGAAGGCGTGGTCTCGCGCCATCTGGCGAGCGGCATCGGCGCGCTCGCCGACATGCTCTACGGCGAAGACGCCAAGCCGCGGAGGAAGCCGTGAGCGAAGGCGCCGCACAAACCGAAATCGCCGCACAAGCCGCCGATTGGGCGCAGCGCCGACATTTCTGGAACTGGAGCGAAGATGATCAGGCCGAGCTCGACGCCTGGCTTGCCCAATCCATGGCGCATCGCGTCGCTTATTGGCGTTTGAACGCGACGGTCGAACGCACCGAACGGCTCACCGCGCTCAAGCCGTCGCTGCCCGAACGCTCGCCGTTCTGGCAACGCAGAGGTTGGACGATCACCTTTCGCGCCGTTGCCGCCTTGATCGTGGTTGCTGCCATCGGCGTCGCCGCCACCGAATATGCCGCCAAACCCGCCCCGCAAGTTTTCGCCACCACAATCGGCGGGCGCGAAGTCATCCGCCTGAAAGACGGTTCCGAAATCGAACTCAACACCGACACGGTGTTGAAGATCGCGTCAGGCACATCGGCGCGTGACGTCACGCTCGAAAAGGGCGAGGCCTATTTCCAGATCCGCCACAATGCCGACCAGCCGTTCAGCGTCACGGTCGGCGACCACCGCGTGGTCGATCTGGGCACGCGCTTTCTCATCCGCAAGGACGACAACGCGCTGGAGGTCTCGTTGATCGAGGGCCGGGCCCGCTTCGATGCAACGCCGCAGTCGCGCCATGCGTCATCCATCGACATGAAACCCGGCGATGTCGTGATTGCGAAGAACGGGCAGGTCCGTCTTACGCGCAGACCCGAACGCGCCATTGTCAGCCAGTTGGGCTGGCGCAACGGCGTGATCGTGTTCGACAGCACGCAACTTTCTGCCGCCGCCGCCGAGTTCAACCGCTATGGCGGCAAGAAACTCGTCATCGCCGATGGCGCGGCCGCGAAACTGAAGATCGAAGGCACATTCCAGTTGAACAATGTCGAGGCGTTCGCCGACGCCGTACAGGTCGCCTTCGGCCTGCGCGTCGAAATGCGGCCCGACGAAATCCGTATCACGCGCTGAAGGAACACCGGTATCGCCGGAAAGAGGGGGACCATGCCGAAACAGAAACATCTCGCAGCGTTGCTAGCTGGCGCATCCGCCGCCGCACTATGCGGGGCCGCCCACGCCGAAAATTTCAACGTCCCCGGCGGTTCGCTGAAAGCGGCGCTCGATGCCTACGCTGCGCAGGCCGGCGTGCAACTCGTGGTTTCGGCGGACGCCGTGAAAGGTGTCAGAAGCGACGGCGCGCGCGGCAATTTCTCCGCTGACGAAGCGCTTTCCCACATCCTCGCCGACACCGGCTTCAACGCCCACCGCCGCCCATCCGGCGCGCTGGTGATCGTGCGCGACCAGCAATCGAGCATGACGGTCCCATCGCTCGAACTCGCTCAGGCCGCACCGTCGCGTGCAGCAGTGGAAACGGTGACGGTCACGTCGTCCAAACTCGGCGGCGCGGATGTGCAGTCGATTCCAATTTCCATCACCGCACTATCACAGGAGCAGTTGACAGCCACCCAAACTGCTGGCGGTCCCGATTTGGTGAAGCAGGTGCCGAACTTGACGTTCACGAAGACGAATTTCACCGGATACAGCATCCAAATTCGCGGTATCGGTACGCAAGCGATATCCGTGACAACCGATCCGGCTGTTGCCGTGGCATTCAACGATCAGCCATTTATCCGCAATCACTTCTTCGAGCAGGAATTTTATGACGTCAGCCAGGTCGAGGTACTGCGCGGGGCACAGGGCACGCTATACGGACGCAATGCTACTGCGGGCGTGGTGAATCTGACCTCCGCCAAGCCAACAGACCAATTCGAAGCAATGGCTTCAGCCGATCTTGGCAACTATCATCAGCGCCGCTTCGAAGGGATGATCAATCTTCCCCTCGTCGATGATCGCCTTGATATCCGCATCGCCGGAGAGTGGACCAAGCGTCAAGGATACAGTTTCAATGAGACCACAGGCGAACGGATCGACGGCCGTGACCTCTGGTCGGGACGCCTGTCGATCGGCTGGAAGCCAGTCGAATCTTTCCAAGCCAATTTCATTTGGGAACATTTTTCGGAAGATGACGATCGCATTCGCAGCAGCAAGCAGCTCTGCAAGACCGACCCCGGAAAAGTCGAGGTCGGAGGAACGATACTGAATGGCGGCCTGCCCGACCCTTTGTTTAGCTTGGGTTGTGAACCGGCATCGCTTTATTCGCCGGCATCGTTCGGCACTCCAAACAGTGCGGCACTTCCCTATGTCTATGCATTAATGGCGGACGTCCATTTTGCCGACGTCATCAATCACAATGTCTACGCCGATACGGTCCAGTCTCAAAATCTGAGAGTGATTCAATCGCAGCTCGATCCCGTCTATAAAGCCAAGAACGACGTTGTTGAGCTAAATGCGGACTATAGCCCGATCCCTACTCTGACATTCACGTCTCAAACGGGCTTCAACCATGACTTCCTTTGGGCGACACAGGACTACAATCGCTTTAACACGGCTCCCGGCCTGTTCCTTCCGTCCGGCGCTACGCGCCCAAACCAGTTGTCATCGGACGGTTTCTTCTGCGATCCCCAACTAGGCTGTAGCGATAGGCTCGTAGCGCAGGATTTGTCGGAGGAACACGCTTGGCAGTTCAACCAAGAATTCCGCCTAACGTCCCATTTCGGTGGCCCGCTCAATTTCAGCGTGGGTGGGAACTACCTGCACTATGAGACAGAAGAGAATTATTATGTGTTTTTCAATTCCCTCACGCTCTTT
The DNA here is from genome assembly GCA_035545475.1 of Rhizomicrobium sp. Classification (GTDB taxonomy): domain Bacteria; phylum Pseudomonadota; class Alphaproteobacteria; order Micropepsales; family Micropepsaceae; genus Rhizomicrobium. The sequence continues at coordinate 3,609 of DASZYI010000163.1, read as the reverse complement.
GCGTCTGTCGGGCCAATTGAGGGAAACGTCATCCAGACACCATGGGTACCTGGCGTTTCCAATAACTCTGAATGTTTGGAAAGAAACGGCGGTGGGGAAGGTGGTGGTTTCGAATATCCCCCGTTGAGCAGCGGAGCAGGCGTTAACACCTGTATCTATATCGACCCGAACCCGTTGAGTAGCCTTGACCAGGCAGGTCACAATTATTTTTTGAGCCAAAACCCTTACGTCCTCAACTCCTATGCAGGATTTGGCGAAGTCTATTACAAGCTTCTTCCGAAACTAAAAGTCACAGGAGGATTGCGCTGGACGGAGGACCGCAAACACTTCGTTGACATCCCGAGTGAACTTCTCACCCAGGGCTATGGCTATCCAATTCTCGGAACGGTTGACCAACAGTGGGATCAATTGACGGGAAGAGCGGCCGTCGACTGGACACCGGAATTGGACTTCACCGACCAAACGCTTTTCTACGGATCCTATGCACATGGCTACAAGGCGGGCGGTGCCAACCCGCCCGGCGCTATCATCCTTCAAACTGCCCAAGTGCAACCTGTGCATCCGCTGACGTTCGAACCGGAATTCGTCGATGCGTTCGAGGTCGGGTCTAAGAATACGTTACTAGATGGCAGTCTCACGCTCAATGGAAGCATGTTCTATTACAACTATGAAAATTACCAAATCTCGGAGATTGTGGACCGCACATCTATAAATCTAAACTTCGATGCCCACATCAAAGGTGCCGAGCTCGAGGCTATCTGGGAGCCGCTTCCCGGTTTGCGCTTCAATTTTGCCGGTGGCTATGAAGACGCCAGGCTCGCCAAGGGCGCCAAAGCGATCGATCTGATGGATCGAACCGATGCTGCCAACCATCCCGATTGGGTTGTCGTGAAGCCGGACGTTACGGAAGCTAGCAATTGCATACTTCCGGCCTACGTTGCTGCAATAACGGGTTCGGGATCTCCGGGAGCCGGAAATTATTCGTGGTGCGACGAAGCATACGTTCCCGGCCTCTTTGTTGATGCTCCGGGGCAACCGGTCGACCCCGTGACGGGGCGTCCGTATATGGCCAATCCCCCACCGGGTCCGGCTGACATAGGCGGCCTTACCGTCCCTGTTGGCTACCCCGGATTCGATTCGCTGGCAGGAACGCCGGGCCACCCCTACGTTGGTCAGAACACCTACAATGGCCACGACTATGGCCCGGTTCCCAACAACGGTGCTGGCTTCGATAAAGATCTAAGCCATAACGAAATGCCGAATGCACCGCCGTTCACGGTGTCGTTCGGCGCACAATATACGATGCCATTGTCATCCGATTGGGCCGGCACGCTACGCGGGGACTTTTATTGGCAATCGGACTCTTATTGGCGCGTATTCAACGATCTCTCTTATGACCGATTGCGCGGTTATACCAACTTCAATTTGACGCTGATTCTCACCAGCCAGTCCGGCTGGCAGGTGATGCTCTACGACAAGAACGTTTTCAACACCACTGCAATTACCGGCGCGTTTCTCAACAGCGACGATAGCGGGCTCACGACAAATATTTTCGTAACTGACCCGAAATTGGTCGGCGTGCGCGTCACGAAAAACTGGTAGGGGGAGCAGAATGAGCGAATTATCCACTATACACGCTAGGATGACAAAGCATCGTTGGACGCTTTTGGCTACAACGTCTACCTTTGCAATACTGGCGTTGACCTGCGCCGTTCATGCGAGGTCGCGCACCGAAAGAACCGACGGTCCTACAGTCTGGGTTGAGCTAGGCGGCCAGTTGGAACGGATCGATGGACGCTTAGATCCTTTCGCGCCGCCTTTTACGCAAATTTCTCCACAGCCAGAACCGTATATGCCTATCTCTCCGTTGGTAGCGCAAAGACCGGTCAATTTCAGCTTTGGCGGCGAAGGAAAGATATCGTTCGAGCCGACGGCTTCGGATTGGGTATTTTCAGCGGCGATACGCTACGGACGATCGAATAATACCAGGCACGTTCACCAGCAATCAGCCGCGATCACTCAGGTTCCATTTCCGCTGCACACACTCGCGCCAACACTATTTCCAACAGCAACCATAACAAAGACAGGGCAGCAGTTTTCGGATACGAGAGCGAAAAATAGCGAAAGCCACGCCATTCTCGATTTTCGTGCCGGAAAAGACGTTGGATTGGGAATATTGGGACGCGAAGCCTCATCTGTCGTCAGCGCGGGCGTTCGGATTGCCATGTTCTCCTCGCAATCCCATGCATCGCTAGACGCTCGGCCGGCCGACAGTTTCATTTTCGCTCCCGTGTTTGGCTTTCTACTTCCAAGATATGTCGCCCACAGCGATTTTAGTGCGACCGCGGATAACCACCGAAATTTCCACGGTATCGGTCCGTCAATATCTTGGGATTCATCTGCCCCATTTGCCGGGAATTCGGATGCCGCTGAGATTTCATTCGACTGGGGTGTGAATGCCGCCGTCTTGTTCGGTAGACAAAAAGCTATAGGGACAGAAAAGACGCGCGGACGATATTACGACGGACATTCGACCCAGACTGTTCCACCGTATGGCGTAGTTACACTTTACAATCGTGCCGACAGTCATTCCCGATCTCGGGCTGTTACCGTACCGAACGTCGGATTTTTTGTCGGGCTCTCCTACAAATATTCTGCCGCAAAGCTCAGCCTGGGTTATCGCGGCGATTTCTTTTTCGGCGCAATGGATGGAGGCACTGACACGCGCGAAACCTACGACCGCGATTTCTACGGTCCCTTCGCCACCATCAGCATTGGTTTGTGAGAGGAGCTATCGAACAAGCTAAGCCCTTGTCGCATGGAACCCAATGATTTACAAATGGAAAAAATATCCTATACTTTGCCTTGAAAATAGGAATATTTGGTGATATATTGGTCCTTAGAGCTTAAAAAGGATCAAGTAATTCCTATTCACGCAGCGGCGCTGGCGACGGCCGGAGGGTCTCTGCAAATGGCGTGGGCAAATACAGGGACTAGGGTGCGCCGCTCACGGGCATCCGTTCGGGAAAGGGCTTGGCACTCCTTTTCCGTGAGGCTCGAGAGATAAGTGTAGGTGCGGAGGCGACCCGGTTGAGACCGGCTGTGCGCCGCTGCCGTAGCTTCGACGCCAAAAGGCGGGCCATCCCGCGAGATACCGGTCGAACCGTTTCCCGCAATGCCCGCCTTTTTGCTAAGCGCGATCAATCCTCATCGTAATAGCCATCCGGCGGAGGCGGCGCGTTGTAGTCGTAATCGTAGCTGCCGGGTGCGCTGTAGCGATCCGGCGGGGGCGGAGGCGGGCCGTAGCTGTCATAGGCCGGTCCGTCATAACGGTGCGCGTTCTGCGACGAGATGATCGCCAACGCGCCCAACGCGAAGATGCCGAGGCCGATGGCCGCTGCCGCATCGCCATGATTGTGATGGTAGCCGTAACCATGGTTCCAGCCGCCGCGATAATGATGGCCCCAACCTTGGGCCGACGCAGCCGTCGATCCCAAAAGCGTGGCGGCAAGGGCAAGAGCGATAACGCGTTTCATCGACTTCGATCCTTCATGCGACCGACAAGGGCCGCTCTCTGACGGGCTTCCGTCATGGGCGGGACAATGCCGT